>JAFZMV010000007.1 GCA_017553205.1 Selenomonadaceae bacterium
TTCTTTGCATTTTCCAAGTCCGGACGAATTATTTCAAATTGTTCTCGCGAAATATCGCTCGGATAATTATGCATTTTGTTTCTCTCCTATGATATTTTTCTTTCATTTTATCACTTTTTTTAGTTTTTAGACAGGTTCTGACGCATTTTGATTTGCTTGAGCCAAAACCGACTGGGACGCTTGAACCAAAAATTTATTTTTTGCAAAACCGAGCATGGAGTCCGCCATATCAGAATCACGGATATTACTTTCGGCGGCTTGAATATTTTCTTCAGTAGTCAGGACGTTGTTATAATTATGCTGAAGTCTTTGCTGATATGCTCCGATTGTCGTAGCCTCACCAAGTGCAGTTTCCAACGCTCCTTCAAGAACACGAATTGCGACGCGGGATTTAATGTTGTTGCTCAGTGAAATATCTCCGACCGTCATGCCGTCAGCTTCTTCCAAAATTTTTTCAAGTTCAGTTTGTTTTTCTTTGTTGTCGGCGTAGGCTTGAAGGTCTGCTAAATCCTGTTTGTTTATAAATGCTCCATGTTCATCTAAAATTTTTCCTTTGAGAGTTTCGGTTTTCATGCTTTCGATAAACAACCAAATATGTTGACCGCTTTCAGTACCATGATGAACCGTCAAAGGTTTGCCGGTGACTTCGCCTGTGTCAGAAAGTTTTCTTGAAAAACTTCCGTCAATCAGAGCCATACCGTTATACTCGGTATTTTTGGCTATGACATCAATATTTCCGATACGTTCTTGAAGTTCTTTCTGAATACTCATGTGGTCGCGTTCTGTGTTGGTATCATTTGCGGCAGTAATTGCAAGTTTTTTCAGTGAGCGGAGTTCTTCGACAACATTATTTATTGCGTCCGCCGCCACTGCCAAAAGTGCGTTACCGTCTTGAAGATTTATTTTGTCATGATTGAGTCCGTGAAGTTGTACTCTCATTTTTTCGCTGATAGAGTAGCCCGACGCATCGTCAGCCGCAGATTTTATTTTTGCACCTGTAACGACTTGATTAAAAAATTTATCAAAGTTCGTCATGTTCTTTTTTAGCATGCTGTACGATTTAATCATGGACTCATCATTTCTGATTGTCATAGCCATTAGAATCACTCCTTGTGTTTCATAAAGCAAAAAAATTCATAGCATCCCTACCATTGTATAACGAGAAAAAATTTTTTATTTCATTTTGACGAGTTCATATTCACGAGTGCCGAGACCAATTTTTTCGGCATGTTCCAAAGTTTCCTTCCAGTGAACATTAGGATTGCTGTCCATAAAATGATCGTGATGATGTTGCCAATCTGATTTTTCAAGATTGTCAGAAAGTTGACTGTTAGGCATTGGAGTTTGTTTTTGAGCCATATCGACACAGGCTTGATCTATTGCAACAGGATCGAATGATGCAAACATTCCCATATCAGGCAAAATAGGAGCGTCATTTTCTCCATGACAATCGCAGTTCGGGGAAATATCCATAGCCATATTGATATGGAAACAGGGACGATCTTGGCAGACAGCTTGAGCATATTCAGCCATTCTTCTGTCGAGTAAATCTCCCGCATCCCAATTTTTATTACTTATCGCGTCAAATGCACAGGCACCGATACAACGACCGCAACCTTTGCAAATTTCAGGATTGATATGGGCTTTTTTATTTTCGTAAGTAATTGCACCTGAGCCGCACTCTTTTGCACAACGACGACAGCCGCGACAAAGTTCCTCATTGACTGTAACTTTTCCTGAACAATGTTGTTCCATTTTTCCTGCACGAGAACCGCAGCCCATACCGATATTTTTAATTGCTCCGCCGAATCCCGTCATCTCATGACCTTTGAAATGTGCAAAACTGATAAAAATATCTGCGTCCATAATTGCACGACCGATTTTTGCTTTTTCTACGTATTCGCCATTTTTAACGGGAACTTCAGCCTCATCAGTTCCGCGAAGTCCGTCACCGATAATAATTTGACATCCCGTTGTAGTTGTGTTGAATCCGTTGAAATTTGCACAGTCCATATGTTCAAGTGCATGCTTACGGCTACCGGGATAGAGAGTATTGCAGTCTGTGATGAAAGGAATACCGCCCTGCTCTCTGACCAAATCCGCAATAACTTTGACATACTGCGGACGAATGAAAGCCAAATTTCCCAACTCTCCGAAGTGCATTTTGATAGCCACAAATTTTCCTTCCATGTCGATTTTTTTAAAACCGGCTTTAATGCAAAGATTTTTAAGTTTGTCCAAAAGACTTGTGCCGACTTCCACGCGAAAATCTGTAAAATAAACTTTCGATTTTTCCATGATAAAACACCTCTCAAAAATTTTAATACGCTTTAACAGAATAAGTGTATTTTACATTTAAATTCTTTTATTGTCTATAAATTTGACACTACGCGAACATTAAATCTTAATGTGACCACAAATTAAATTTATAACAGCGTACCGCCAAAAATGCCGCTGCCGCACAAAGTAAACCGTCAGGAACTACTTGAAGAATAAAACTGTAGAAAAACATTGTCCAAAATGCAATAGGTGCATCAATTACAAAATTTGAAACGATATAAAACCAAGCCATTCCCAAAACATAAACTATCAACATTCCGCCGAAATTTATCAGCAACAAATTTTTAAAATTTATGTCAGAAATTTTTCTTGAAAATTTTCCGCAAAACCATGCCTGCAAAATAAATCCGAGCAAATATCCGAAAGTCGGCTGAAATAAATATCCGATTCCCCCGCCCGATGCAAAAACAGGTATTCCGATAAGTCCCATTAAAACATACGCCGCAACCGATAAAGTTCCGAATTTTTCTCCCAAAACTAAACCTGCCAGCAGTGTGAATAAAAATTGCAAAGTGTAAAAATCTCCGCCGACAGGTATTCTTATGAAAGTTCCAACAGTTATTAAAGCAACGAACATTGCCGCAAAAACCATTTCACGCAATTTAATTTTTTCCATAAAAAAACCTCCGATAATTTTTTATGCTGACAGAATATATTTTTGCTTTTAATCTGTCAACAAAATAATTTTATCGAAGTTTACAAACGTATAGAAAAATTTTTACTTCACGTTGAAAAGTGCGTCGGCAAATTCTTTTGCGTTGAATGGTCTTAAATCGTCCAAACCTTCTCCGACTCCGACCCATTTTACGGGAATATTTAATTCCTCTTTTATTCCGATAATCATTCCGCCTTTTGCAGTGCCGTCAAGTTTCGTTAAAACAATTCCGGTAATTTCTGCGGACTTTGAAAATAATTCTGCCTGCCGAAGTGCGTTTTGTCCTGTAGTTGCATCAAGAACCAGCAAAACTTCATGAGGTGCGTCCGGGATTCCTTTACCTATAATTCTGTTGATTTTTTTCAGTTCTTCCATTAAATTAAATTTGTTTTGAAGTCGTCCCGCAGTATCGACAATTAAAACGTCCATTTTTTTTGCGACGGCTGAACGTGCGGCATCAAGTGCAACTGATGAAGGATTTGAGCCTTCACTGTGTTTAATAATTTCCGCACCTGTTCTATTTGCCCAAACTTCCAACTGATCAATGGCACCCGCTCGAAAAGTATCGGCGGCGGCGACCATAACTTTTTTTCCCTGCTCTTTGTAATATGCGGCAAGTTTTCCGATAGTCGTAGTTTTTCCTGCACCGTTTACTCCAATCATCAGAATGACTTTAGGCGGAGAAACATTTATAATTTCGCTTTCTTCGCCGATTAAAATTTCCCTTATCTGATTCGACAAAAATTTTTTCACGTCGTCAGTAGAATTTATTTCGGCTTTTCTGATACCTTTCCGCAAACCTTCCATCAATTTTTCTGTGGTTTTTGTTCCAACATCTGACATTATCAAAGTTTCTTCCAGTTCGTCCAAAAGTTCATCGTCAATTTTTGTTGAACCGTGCAAAATTTCATCAATCTTATCGGCAAGTTTTTCGCGGGTTTTAGTAAGTCCCGCTTTCAATCTGTCGAAAAATCCCATAAAAAAATCTCCCTTCAAAATTTTCAAAATGTCTTTTCGCCGTCATGAAATTTAAACCTGCACGGAATAAATATAAAAATTTTTCGTCTGCAAAAAAAAATGTTATAATTCACCAAAAGAGAGGTAAGAATGTATGAGCAAAGGTTTATTAATTTTAATATCGGGAGCAAGCGGAACAGGAAAAGGAACTGTCTGCAAAAAAATTTTGGCGGATATGCCGGAAATTTTTTATTCTATTTCCGCAACCACAAGACAGCCAAGAACAGGAGAAACTGACGGAGTTGAATATTTTTTCATCACGCATGAAGAGTTTAAAAAATGGATCGCCGAAGACAAATTTTTGGAATATGCGGAAGTCTACGGAAATTTTTACGGCACTCCTTTGAATAAAATTGAAGAGCGTTTAAATCGCGGTGAAAATGTTCTTCTGGAAATTGATACTCAAGGTGCGTTAAATGTCATGAAAAAAATTCCTGACGGAGTTTATATTTTTCTTCTGCCGCCGTCTTTGGAAGAACTTGAAAAAAGAATTAAAATTCGCGGCTCTGAATCTCCCGAAAGTTTAAAACGTCGTATCAATTCCGCAAAGGCTGAAATTTCTTTGGGCAGAAAATATCAGTACGTTGTCGTAAATGATTCTGTAGAAAACGCAGTTGAAAAAATTAAATCTATCATTTCTGCCGAAATTTGCAGAGTTTCCAGAAATAAAAAAATTCTTGACGAATTAACGGGCGAAGACTTTCTAATTGAGAATTAAAAATGAAGAATTATAAAGGTGTCAAAAAAATTTTTTATAAAAGATTTATGATTTTAATCTGAAAATTTGTTGACACAACACTTTTAAACTGATATATTTTCCGAAGTAGATTTTTGGAAAATGTTTTTTTGTTGTTCAGTGTGAATTTTTAAAATAACTGGGGGTGGTTGTTTGTCGGCTGAGGCAAAAGTCGGAGCATTTGCAGTCGGTGGACTTATGGCTTTAAGTTCGGCGATGTATGCCGTAGGAGATTTTAATTTCGGTAACAGCGATGATTTGACGGTTTACGCAGGTTTTAAACAAGTTGTCGGATTGGAAAAACAATCAGCTGTCAGATTAAGCGGTGTTCCCGTCGGAAATGTTGCCGAAATAAAAAATGACGGTGGCGGCGTTACGGTTACTCTGAATATAAAACCTGATTTAAAAATTCCAAAGGCTTCTCAAGTCAGCGTGTCCAGCAGCGGTGTTATGGGAGAAAAATTTATTAACATAATGCCCGGCAAAGACAACGGAAATTATTTAGAAAACGGCGATTACGTTTACGGCGTTGAAGAAACTGACATGAATACGATGTTTGACGGAATGAATAATGTCATGGTGAAAGTTGAAGACCTTTTAAAAGATGTTCAAACAGTTTTGGGGGATAAGACTTTTCAAACTTCTGTTGTTGAGATGAGCAAAAATCTTAAATCTGCATCGGGGCATGTAGACGAATTTACCGCCGCTCTTGAAAGAATGGCTGTCGGAAATGAAGGAAACGTCGCACAAATGGCGGGGCAGATGAATGAAATTTTGGCGGGAATGAACAGGAGCATGGCAAATGTTGAAAATATGACTGCGAATATGAATAAATTTGCAGGCGATCCCAAAACCGTCGAAGAACTGCAGACTACTTTAAAAAATATTTCCGATACTTCAAAAAATATTGCGAATATGGCGGAGAATATCAACAAAGTTGCGGGCGATCCAAAAGTCGCCGAAGACATGAAAGACACAATCCACAACGCCAAAAATTTGACTGAACGTGCAGATAAAATTTTAACTAAGGTTCAAGGTGCGTCAGATAAATTTTCTAAAATCGAAGTTACTCCGTCCGTTGATGTTCTGTACAGCGGAAAAAATTCTGACTGGAATACAAATTTTAATTTAGATATAAATTCCGGCTCGACTGAATTTAAAATCGGTGCGGAAAATATCGGAGAACGCACAAAATTAAATGCACAAGTCGGAAAAAGATTTGATGATGTCGGAGCAAGAGCGGGAATTATTGCAGGAAAGCCGGGTATAGCACTTGACGCATATGCAGGAAAAAATGTAAAATTCTCCGCCGAAGCATACGACCCTAATGATGCAAAACTGCGTTTGAAATCTCAATTCAAAGTTGCAGATTCTACATATATTTTAGGAGAATGGCACGATGTAACCCATAAAGACAGCCGAGCGGCTTATTTTGGAGTTAAGCGTGAATTTTAGAAGGTTAGTTAATTGCTAACGAAAGAAGGAGAAAGTTTTGAGATTTTCTAAAAGTATCAAGAAAAAATTTTACTCAAAAAGATTAGCGGCGGCAGTTGTCGCAGGAATGTTGACATTTTCAATTTTCACGGGAGTCGGACAAGCTACCGATATTAGAAATATGGATCTTGATGAGGCTGTTCAGCTGGCACTTGTCAACAACCGTTCTATTAAACAATCGATAGCAGATCGCGAACATGCCCGCTGGAAATTGAGCGAAGCACGCAGAAAAAGCGGTCCGACTTTAAGCTGGTCAAGTCAAGCTCAAGCTATCGGCGGAAAATATTACGACAGCTATGACAAGAAAAGATTATTTACAAACAATCTTGAGGCAAAAATTTCAATTTATGACGGCGGAAGTTTAAAAGAAGGAAGAACTTCTGCAAGATACGGATTGAACGCCGCAGACCTTGAACTTGAAAACACTCTGCAGACTGTCCGTTATCAGGCTACTGATTATTACTACAGAATTTTGCAGACTGCCGATCAAGTCGAAGTCAGCGAAGATCAAGTTAAAACTCTGCAGGAACATTTAAGAATCGTTAATGCACAATTTAAAGCGGGTACTGTTGCGAAAGCTGACGTTTTATCAACTGAAGTCCGCCTTGCAAATGCTCAACAAAGTTTAATCAGCTACAGAAATAATCATGATATTGCTATGGCTACTCTTTGCAATTATCTTTTGTTGCCCGTTGATACAGTTATTCGCCCTCCTGAACAGCTTACATATAACAAATATAATTTGGATTTGACAGACTGCACCGCTTATGCTCTGGAAAATCGTCCTGATGTGGCGGCTGCTGATTATGCAGTTAAACAAGCTGAATCTGCAAAACGTGCGGCAAAAGCCGGTACACGTCCTCAAGTGAACGGAGTTGCAACCGGAGGAATCACAGGGGATAAACCTTTTGATAATAACAGAAGTGATTCATGGACAGCGGGCGTAAGTGCAACTTGGAATATTTTTGACAACGGAGTAACCAAAGCACAAGTGCACGAGGCTGATGCCGGTTTGATAAAAGCTCAGGAAACTGCGTCAGCGGCAAAAGAAAAAGTTCAGCTTGATGTCCGCAGTGCTTATTTATCACTCCAAGCCGCTGAAAAAAATATCGCTACAACAAAAGTTGCTATCGCCAGTGCGGACGAAGATTACAGAATTTCTCAAGTTCGTTATGCGGCGGGCGTAGGTACTAACTTAGACGTTATGGACGCATCGGACAAACTTACTCAAGCAAAAATGAATTATTACAGTGCACTTTACGAATATAATACGGCAAAAGCTGCCCTCGATAAAGCTATGGGTATTCCGATTGAAATTGATGTTCCCAGATATATTACTGCCGAATCCGAAGAAAAGAAAACTGCCGAAGAGGCAAGAATGGAAGCGGCTATAAGTGAAGATGTTGCAGCAGAGCCGAAAGCTCAAGAACCTGCTCCGGTTGTCACGATAGATTTGTCGGACTCGAAACCGATTGATCCTAAATTTGGAAATTGAAAAACTTTTTTGCAATTTGCGAATAAAAATTCTAATTTTTAAGATGTTTCGTTTTGAACATCTTTTTTTTTGAAAATTTTTTTATCCAAAAGCGGTGTGATACCTCCTGCTTTAGATGTGTAGATATAAGTTGCGATTTTTAATTGAATAAGTTGACATAACCGCACAAACTAAAATAAAATACGCCTAATTATTAAGAAAGGCAGATGTTTTTTTTACATGAAGAAAAAAATTTTTTTCGGCGTAATAATTACAGCAATTATCAGTTCGGTTTTAACAATTTCCGGACTTTGTATACTTCTTCGACTTGATTCAAAAAGTTTATTAAATCTCGGCAGATTTGTCGGTGCAATGAATTTTATAGAATCTCATTATGTTCAGGAAGTTGAAAAAGATAAATTGATTGACGGGGCAATTAACGGAATGGTTCATTCACTCGGTGATCCGCACTCGATTTATCTTGAGCCGAAACTTTACAGCCAGCTTAAAGCAGATACAAGCGGAAGTTTTGGCGGCATCGGAGTTTACATGGGATTTAAAGAAAATGGAGTTTTTGTTTTGAGCGTTATCCCTGACAGCCCGGGCGAAAAAGTCGGACTGATGGCAGGTGATTCCATTATCGCGGTAAATTCTCAGCCGGTCAGCGAAATTGAACCAAGTGAAGTAGCTTTGAAAATTCGCGGAGAAGTCGGAAGCGACGTAGAACTTTTAATCCGTCGTGAAGGCGAAGAAGATAAAACTTATACGATTCAGCGAGAAATTATCAAAGTGCAGACTGTTTCAAGTAAAATGATTGATGACAGACTTGGCTACATTAGAATTTCAAACTTCAGCGAAAACACCGGTGCAGAATTTAAAACAGCCGTTTCCAATCTTGAAAAACAAAATATGAAAGGTTTTATTTTAGACCTCAGACAAAATCCCGGCGGAGTCATTACAAGCTGTGTAGAGATTGCAAAAGAAATTGTTCCTGCAGGGACTATAGTTTCAGTTGTTCAGCGTGACGGACAAAAAGAAGTTTTTACTTCAGACCTTCCGCAGGCAAAATATCCGATTGTTGTTTTGTTAGATCATAACAGTGCAAGTGCATCAGAACTTTTATCGGGAGCGTTGCAAGATACAAAAGCCGCTTTAATCGTCGGTGAAAAATCTTACGGAAAAGGCTCTGTACAAACTGTCATTCCGATGTTTCAAAATGACGGCTTGAAATTGACAATCGCAAAATATTACACTCCGAGCGGCAGAAGTATCGACGGCACGGGAATACAACCCGATGTTGAAGTTAAACTGGAAAAGCCGATAATGATTCCACGCGAACCCGATACAAATTCCGCTGAAGATTTACAGTTACAAAAAGCTAAAGAACTTTTAACCGAGCAAGTAAATTCAGGAAAAATTTTATTTTAAAAAAAAGCAGACGAGGAAATTTTTTAAGGTTTCTTCGTCTGTTTTTTTGTGTGAAAAATTTATTAAGCGAAAAATTTTTTCAAAGTTTCTTCGTCTGTTTTTTTGCCGAAATACGAGCCGATTAAAAATAAAATCAGTGAACAAGTTATTCCGATTGTAATTTGATGAAGATTTAAAATTTTAAATCCTGCCGCTTGTGTCGCACAATAAATTATTGTTCCGCCGATCATTGAAAGTTCGGCACCAAATTTATTTGCACCTTTCCAAAATAATCCAAGTAACAAAGTCCAGAAAAATGCCGTTTCAAGTCCGCCGAATGCAAACATATTTATCAGCCAGATTAAACTTGGCGGAGTCAGTGCAATAAAGAAAACTATTCCGCCGATAACTGCAGTTGTTGCCATTGATAAAATTTTCAGCTTGGAACTTTCGACAGTTTGAGATTTTTTTTGTTTATAGTGCATGTAAACGTCCTTGACAATCGCACTTGACGCAACAATTAAAAGTCCCGAAATTGTAGAAATTGATGCGGCAAGCGGTCCGATAATCGCAAAGCCGACCAATTCTTTCGGCATGGCTGTAACAATGGCAGTAGGAATTATATTATCAACTCCGCCGTAATCTGCAGCCGTACCCGGCAAAATACCATGTGCCAAAATTCCAGTGAAATTTATTCCGATATTCATGAAACCGACTACAACAGTTCCGATTAACATTGCGTCATGAAGTCCGCGAGTATCTTTGTAAGAAATTCCGCGAACAACTGACTGCGGGAGAGCGATTGTACAAATTCCGACCAAAAGCCACTGAGTGAAATAAATTGTCCATGGCATATTTCCAAAACTGAACGGCTCAAACATTTCAGGATTATTTTGTTCAAGCGTCATCATGATATTTTCGTAGCCGCCACCCGCTTTTAAAACGTAATGCAAAATTAAAACTATTCCCGCCATCATAATCAACGCACATAAAGTATCGGTCAAAGCAACTGCACGAAATCCTCCGATTGATGTATAAATTACGACGACCAAACCGAATAAAATTAAACCTGCCTCATAATTGTAACCAGTTACTGCCGCAAATAATTTTGCTCCGCCGACAAATTGTGCCGTCATTGTTCCGCAGAAAAATAAAACTATCACGAATGCAGAAACCGCCGCCAAAAAATCTGACTGAAATCTTTCGCGAATTATATCGACAACCGTCACCGCGTTAAATTTTCTTGCCAGAAGTGCAACTCTTTTTCCGAAAATTCCCAGCACCAAAAAAATTGCCGTCACTTGAACGACTGCCATATAAATCCAGCCGAATCCGATTTGATAAGCCATGCCAGGTCCTCCGACAAATGAACTGACTGAACTGTAAGTTGCAACTGTCGTCATCGCCAAAACAAATCCGCCAAGTTCACGATTGCCGACAAAATAACTGCTGACAAAATTTTTTCCCGCCTGTTTATGTCGTACAAAAATACTTATTCCAACCATAATCGCCATGAAAATTATCAGCGGAAGAAGTAAAATAAGAGAATGAAGGGCATAAAAATTATTTTCCATCGTCTTTGCCCTCCAAATCCACATCACGGAAAAGTTTTTTGCTCAAAATAAAGCTGATAAAAATTGCAAAAAACCAAACTCCGATTGAACCGAGAAAAGCCCACAAAGGAAGATGAAAAATTTTTTCTTCGATTGATGCAGTTCCAAAACCGACAATCAACCAAAAAATAATCAGCCCGACAAGTGCAAGCCCTGTATAAATTGCCTCACGCTTGACCAGACTGAATTTTTCTGCGTCCGATAATTTTTCTTTCATTAAAATTCCTCCTGTCTTGTTCATGAAAGATACAAGCCGAAAAATAAAAAAACACGAGTTAAAAAATTTTTTCTGCATGCCGTCAAAAAGTACGGCTGCAAATTTTTCAACCCGCGTATTATATGTATTTTGCAGAACTTTGGCAAATTTTTGATTTTCATATTTTTTTTATGCAAATAAAAAACAATCTGCTATAATACGTTTCAATGAATATTCGATTGATGAATTTTGAAAGGTGAATTTTATGATTAGAGAAAGATTGGAAGAACGCAGAAAGGAAATTCGTACCAAGTTAAAGAAAAAATTTTTTGTTTCTGCACTTTGTTTTGTTGTTGCAGTAGCTTTTGCAGGACTGTATGCGGGATTTAATTTTAGTTTCATACGCAATAATTTGGATTTGAATGATCCCAAAAATATTTCAGAAAAAACTTCTTCCGCAGTTCTTCCAACGATTCAAGATAATATGACGATAATGTTGCTCGGAGTAGATGAAAGAAATGAAGATGTTGGACGCAGTGACACTCTCATGCTTTTAAATTTATCTGATGACAAAGTTTCTCTGCTGTCAATTCCTCGCGATACAAGAGTTTATGTGGAGCGTCACGGCTACCAAAAAATAAATGCCGCTTATGCTCACGGCGGAGAAAAATTAACTCGTTCAACTCTTGAAGATTTTCTGGGAATTGACGTTGACAGATATGTCAAAATAAATACTTCGGAATTTGTGAAACTTATCGACGTTATCGGCGGAATTGATATTTTTGTAGAAAAGCCCATGCATTATGAAGACCCTTGGGACGATGACGGCGGACTTTATATTCACCTTGACGAAGGACTTCAACACTTGGACGGAAAAGGAGCTGTAAAATTTGTTCGTTTCCGTGATGATGAAGGCGACGCAGGAAGAGTACGCAGGCAGCAGACTTTCATGAAAGCATGTGCCGACAGATTGAGTGATCCTTCAATACTTTTAAAACTTCCCGAAATTTTCAGCGTAGTTACAAATGCCGTTGAAACAGATTTGACTTCTTCTGAAATGCTTTCTATCGCGGGAACTTTAAAAGCCGCAGAAAATTCTCATCATGTAAAAACCGGAGTCGTGCCGGGATATTGGCAGTATATTGACGGAGTAAGTTATCTTGTTCCCGATTCTCTTCGACTTGGTGAGATTATGACGCAGAATCTGGGAATTGACGCTGATAAAAAACATTTTGAAAAACTTTCTTCAGAATATGGAAGAGGTTTGGCGGCAGATTTATACGACGTGAACCCGAATTTTGAAAGAGATTTGAGAATTATGGACGCGGTTGAGCGTGAAAAATGGGATTTGTCGGAAAATAATTTATAACGTTTAAATCATTTCAAAAATTTCAAGAAAATGACAAGTCCTATTATGCCCGGTACTCCAAAAACTCCGACTATCAGGCAATGAATGAAAGTTATCTTTATCGTAAAAATTCCTATGAAATTAAAAATGTAGAGCATTATCGCTCCGATGACGCTGTTTTTAAAAAGCCAGAACGGAAGAGAAATTATTTTTATCAACGCATAAATAATTAATACTCCGATAATAGGCCCTACTAAAACTGAAAGATCCATAAAAAATTTTCCTCCTGTTAAATTCCCTCGACGGGAGATTTTTTATTTTGCAAACAATTTAAAAATGGAGTACTACTCTCAGATAGTACTCCAAAAATTTAAGAAATTTTTTATCGTACGTCTTCGCCGTATCTTGCTTTAATTGCCGCTTTATGATTGTACATAGCGACATCAGCTTTTTTCGCTACTGTAGAGAACTCCATGCCCTGTTCATAAGTTCCAAGCCCGTAAGCTACGGAAACATTCAGCATGTCATCGCCTGCTTGAAAACGTTCTTCAGCCAATTTTACATCAAAAAGTTTGAGAAGTGCTTTTCTGTTGTCATAGTCTTGACCTTCCAAAACCGCCGCAAATTCATCTCCGCCGATTCTGTAAACAGGACTGTTTTCAAAAACTTCTTGAATTACTTTGGCGGCATGTTTAAGAAGTTCGTTGCCTGCCTCGTGTCCGTATTTGTCATTAACTTTTTTCAAGAAGTTTGCATCAAATATAATTACTCCGTAAGCTAAATCCGAAACAATTTTACTTTGTGCATCGAGTTCAGTCGCTTTTCCGATATAAGCCGCCGCGTTTCTTAGTCCCGTCAATTTATCGCGGTAAACATAAATTTCTAATTTTGTAGCCATTTCGCTGATACTTCTTACTAAAATTCCAAGCTCGTTGCCGGAGTCATAAGAAATTTTTACATTCAAGTCGCCTGATGCAATACGTTTTGCTGCCTCTGTCATACCTGCAAGCGGTTTAACGGCTTTTGATGCAAAAGTTATACTGAGTATAGAAATTAACATTGCAACAAATATAATCGCCGCGATTAAGTGCATTAAAATAGAGTTGCGATCTCTGTTAACATCAATTAAAGGAGTTGAAATTCCCAGCCACATTCCGTTTGTCAAATAAACTTCCATTTCTTGATATTCGGGATTAGGTTGGAAAATTTCTCCCTGTGCCTGATTTCTGTGATAAAGTATAACGTTGTTTCTGTTCATTACATAGACATAACCGTAATTGTATATTGACATTCTACGCAGTTCTTGAATAATGAAACCGAAATCTATATCCATTCCGACTACGCCTATAAATTTTCCTTCAACATATAACGGTGCAACATAAGAAACAACATAATTTTTTGTCAAAGGATCTAAATAAGGTTCAATCCATGTCGAAGTTCTGCTTCTCATCGGAGTATAAAACCAGCCGACATTTTGAAGATCGTCGGAAGAATATAAAGAAAGATCCACAGGTTGACGTTCTTTAAACGGTGAAAGCGTTCCTTCCCAGCGGGCGTTTTCTCTGCCCATAGAAAAACCGCCTTTAGGTCCTGCAATTTCCGGCGTTAATCTCAAATAGAAGGCAATACTTCCGTCCATTTCCGATGCGATGAAGTTAAAATTTTTCTTCATTTCAGCAAGACGGCTGTTTCTGTAAGCCTCATCTTTCGTCAATTTTTCGTAACTGTCAATCATACTTGTTGCTTGAAGTCTCATGCCGTCTACTGCCTGACGAACAGAAAAGAAAGTTCTGTACAATCTTTCACGGCAAATAACACTCATCGCCCGCAGTGAATCTTCTGTATGATCGTTTACAAGTTCACTCATAGCCAATGAACTTCCCAAGCCCAAGACCGACGCAGAAAAAAATACTGACTGTGTTACCAAAAATACAACTTCCAACATTATGGAACGTCGATAACGAAGCAGCAAATAAAGCATTAAGACAAGATAAATATCAGTCATGGAAACACATTCCAAAATAAAGTGCATCCAAGTTTCTATGTTGTCCATTCCGTAAATTTGATATTTTTCAAAATATGCAAGAGCTACAGGAAAGGGAATATAAAATCCCAATGCAATTCTCCATGCTTTGCTTGTTTCGTTTGAAGGTTCATGCTGTGACAGTGAAGCATTATGAAATTGAAATTTTCTGCTGACCAAAAAGAAAAACCATGCCAAGTCAAAAAATATTACCGTGAAAAAATCATTCGCAAAGCAAGTCAGAGCATAAGCTAAAACTGCTGAAGATTTTCCCAAGCCGAACATGCCGATAACTGTTTCAAAATCCGACGCAGGTGCCATCAACGTTCTAAATATTGAAGTAATGGCGAAAGTGATAGCAATTACTATAAGAAATTTTCGGAGGGTATGCACAGAGAGGAAAAAATTTTTTTCGAAGTCAATCCAATTTTTATGCCAAAGATAATAAGGAAGGTACGCGGCAAGAAATATCCACAACATCCACACGAAATACATCAATTTTTCCGTGAAGTCGAGTTCTGCCAAAAAGAAAGTATTCATAGACGGAATTACCAAAAGTCCGCCGAAGTATACGCCAAATGCCGCCACAGGTCCCCACATAAGACCGAGCATCGGCGGTATAAATGACGCGATACTTATAATTTTTTCAGGGATTTCCAGCACATGCCCTGCAAAAGTTGCGACGAACCAATACAGAAAAGCCGATGCTAAAAATCTTGAGAATTTGCTGTTCACTTCCTACCCTCCTTTTAAAAATTTTTATCCATGTCTATGCGAAATGCTTTACACGCCTCCGCACCGTATTTTTTCTTAAGTTGTTCGCGAAGAGGAGCAACCTTTTTTTTGAAAACTTCCAATTCTTCGGGAGTCAGGTCTATAATTTCTAAACCGTCTTTGGCAAATTGTACTCTGATTTTTGCTTCTTCCGCCTCTAAATAATCTCTGCCCCATTCGCAGGCTTCTCTCATTTTTACGCGGAGAAGAGTTCTTGTTTTCGGTTCAAGCTGTTCAAAAGTTTTCCGATTGATAACAAAAAGATAATTTTCATAAAGGTAATTCCAAACCGTCATATATTTTTGGATTTTATCAAGATTTCCCGATCTCATCAGAAAAAATCCGTTTTCCTGTCCTTCGATAACATTTTGACGAATGGCAATATTTAATTCGCTCCAGCCAAGCGGTATCGGATCTGCTCCGAGTGTAGAAAAGAAAAGTCTGTAAACTTCTCCGCCAAGTACACGAATTTTCATGCCTTGAAGGTCTTGAGGACTTCTCATGGGGTTGCGGTTGCTTGTAAGTTGTCGCATGGCGTTATGAGTTGAGCCGAGATAAATTAAACCATATTCAGACAAAATTTTTGCGTAATAATCTCCGCCCGTTTCGTCAATAACTTTTCTTGCCTCTTGATAACTTGAAAATGACCAAGGAATTGTCGCAACTTCCAAACGCGAATCTAAAAGCGACATAGTTCCGGAAACATAAGCACCCATATCGACTGCACCTTCTGTAAGAGATTTTACAGCCTCGTTTGTATTGCCGCCTGTCAATTCGTCGTTGGGATAAAATTCAATTTGAACATTACCGCCTGACGCATCTTTTACCAGCTTTGCAAAACGTCTTGCAGTCAATGTTTCGATTCCTATATCCGTACCGTTTGCTGTCATTACCAGCCGAACTTTTTGATATTCTTCCCCGTGTTTTGATGATTCGTCATTATGTTGCGTTGAACAGCCGCTCAAGAAAAACATCATCACCAATGACAAAAAAACAGAAAACGCCCGAAACCGCATTACATTTTTTCCTCCCGTCCATATCAAGAGAATTTTCAACAAATTTATCTGCTTTTATATTCTGCAGAAAATTCTTCATTAAACAGCCGTAAAAAAATTGACTTCACATACTCTAAAATTTCTTATCAAGATTAAAGGGAATATTACCATAAAAATCTGAAAATTAATAGAGTACATTAGCGGAACTTCACGGGCGTTTCATAAATTAGTCAAAGTGGGTTGACTTTTAAAAATTTGGATTGCTTTTTCACGAATTTCAAAATTTGCTACAAATTTTTTAAGATGGTATGAAAAAATTTTAAAAAAATCGGCAAATAAATTTCAAAAAAGTTATACATTCCACCATTTTTATAAAAATTTTTCTTCATTCCGAGAGAAAAAAATTTTATGAAACGCCCGTGAGCGGAACTTGTATTTGCAAATTTCATGAGTCAGAAATTATTTTTTTTCTAAATTTTTTCAAGCAAGTTTTCTGATACTTCTTGAACGAACTGCACTGGAATTTATTTCTTCAAGATTTTTATTCAGCTGTGACTCTACCGCCGCAATAAAAGTTCCTTCAGCAAGTGGGCAGTCAAGAATTTTCAAATTAAAATTTTTCAAAATTTCTACAGCCATTTCAGCCGATAAAATTGAACTTCCAATATCAGCAATAATTGCAACTCCGTCATCTGAATAAATTTTTTTTATTGCATTTATAATTTTTCTGCAACTTGTCCCCGTGCTACCGTCGTCCATTCCTCCCGCCGCAATCATAGGAACATCAGGAGCAGTCATTCTTGCAACCTCAACAACTCCTTCAGCAAGTTTTCTGCTGTGTGAAACTACAACTATTCCAACCATCAAAAAAATCTCCCAGCAAGTTTTTTATTTTCAACTGCCATTAATACGATGAAAAACGATGATAATCTGAGTTTAATTTAAAGGTCTTCAAAATTGTCCTGCCACTGACTTTTTACAATATACTGAACGTATTCCATAGCACATTCGTGATATTTCATTGCAGATGCTCTAAGTGCCTCCATTTCATCATCACGAATGGCACGCATAATTTTTGCAGGATTTCCGAAAACCAAAGAATTTCTCGGAATTTTTTTGTACTGCGTCAAAAGAGTTCCCGCACCGATAATACAATTTTCTCCAATTTCGGAATAGCCCAAAATTATTGAACCCATTCCAACTAAACAATTATCCGCAATTTTTCTGCAATGAATAATTGCATTATGACCGACCGTCACATAATTTCCGATTTCAGTCGGTACGTCACCCATAACATGAACAGTTGAATTATCTTGAATATTTGTAAATGCTCCAATTTTTACCGGCTGTAAATCTCCGCGAACCGTAACACCAAACCAAATACTTGATCCCGTTCCAATTTCAACATCACCGATAACTGACGCAGTAGGAGCAACAAAAACATTTTCCGCGATTTTCGGCTGTTTCCCTTTGTATGAAAGTACAATACCCTGCATTTTTTTTAACCTCCCAAAATTTTTGTGACTGAAATAAATTCTGCAGTATAAAAATTTTTCCTGTAAATTAAGCAACAAAAAACTCCCTGTCCGAAATTTTATTCAGAAGAGAGTTTTTTTTAAAGTTTCAAATAATTTTTCAGGTTAAATCTTCGCCGTTGGACGCAATAACTTTTTTATACCAGAAGAAAGAATCTTTGCGACTGCGTGAAAAATCTCCTGTGCCGTCATCATGGCGATTGACATAAATAAAGCCGTAACGTTTTGCATATTGCCCGGTACCTGCAGAAACTAAATCAATCGGACCCCAAGTTGTGTAACCGATTAAATTTACACCGTCGTTGACAGCTTCCCCCATAGCTCTAATATGTTCGCGGAAATAGGAAATTCTGTAATCGTCGTGAATTGAGCCGTCAGCCTCAACTTTGTCAAATGCTCCGAAACCGTTTTCGACAACCATAAGCGGCGTATGCGGATAACGTGACGCAAGTTTATTCAAAGTCCAGCGTAAACCGTCGGGATCAATCTGCCAGCCCCAGTCGCTTTCTTTCAAGTAGGGATTTTTTGCACCGAGTGACATGTTGCCTTTGACTTGTTTGGCGTTTTTGTCAACAGTCACGCAATTTGACATGTAATAACTGAAAGTGTAGAAATCAACTGTACCTTCTTTAATAATTTTTTTGTCGTCTTCGTTGTCCATGAATTTTGTATCAATGCCCAAATCTTGATAATATTTTTTTGCAAAATACGGATATTCACCGCGAACTTGAACATCTCCGCAAAGATCGTTGCAGAAAGCATCACGCCGTTGATCTTCTAACATATCTTTCGGATTAGGCGTAAGCGGATACCAAGTAATATGACAAATCATATTGCCAATCATGAAATTTGGATTTATTTTGTGACCTTCGATAACTGCCTTTGCACTTGCAACAAATTCATTATGAAGAGCTTCAATTCTTTCCTGCGGAATATCTTTCATCTCAGGGAATTTACAAGGCTCGGTGCGTTTTAAATCTTCGTCTTGAACAATTCCGACACCGTACAAATTGCCCATGTTAGTTTCCATGAGAGTCATATTTATTTCGTTGAAAGTGAGCCAATATTTTACTTTGTCTTTCCAGCGTTCAAAACAAGTTGTCGCGTACTTAACGAACAAATCAATAGTTTTGCGATTGTAGAAACCATGAAATTTTTTCACGATTTCAAACGGGATTTCATAATGACAAAGAGTGATGAGCGGCTCAATATTATTTTTTTTGCACTCGTCAATAAGATTGTCATAAAATTTCAAGCCCTCTTCATTCGGCTCTGCGTCGTCACCATTCGGGAAAATTCTCGCCCAGTTGATGGAAAAACGGTAGCACTTGAAACCCATTTCCGCAAAAAGTGCAATGTCCTCTTTGTAGCGGTGATACATGTCGATCGCTTCATGCGAAGGATAAAAAACTCCGTCAGTAATTTTCGGGCAAAAAGTTCTCGGAGTATTTACGTCGCCGCCCAAAAGCATATCAGGAATTGAAAGACCTTTGCCGCCCTCAAGATATGCACCTTCGCACTGATTAGCGGCAGTCGCTCCGCCCCACAAAAAATTTTTCGGAAATGCCATTTAGAAAACCTCCTCTTACAATGTAAACTTAATATATTTTAGGAAAATATATCCTTATTCTTTCATAAAAGTTCTTCTGCATGTTCCTGCATGCCTTTTATGCAAAGTTCCATGAGTAAATTTAAATCCATTCCCAAATCTTCCGCACCTTTTGTAATAACTTCGCGGTTACATTTTGCGGCAAAACGTTTATCTTTAAATTTTTTCTTCAAACTTTTTACGCTCATTCCGTCAAATTTTTCGGGACGCATTAAAGAATAAGCATGAACAATTCCCGTCAGCTCATCGACTGCGAACAAAGATTTTTGACAATTAGTTTCAGGTTTAACGTCGCTTTTCGTCAAGCCGTAACCATGAGAAATTATTGTGTCAATGTCATCTTTTGAAATTCCTTCAGGTTCAAGAAGTTCTCTGACATGTCCGCAATGTTCTTCGGGAAATTTTTCAAAGTCAACGTCATGCAAATAGCCTATTGCCTGCCAATGTTCTTTATCTTCGCCGAAATGTTCAGCCATTGCTCCCATCGCCGCACTTACCGCCGCCGCATGAATAAATAAATGTTCTTCCGTCGTATGTTTCTTTAAAATTTCTTTCGCTTTTTCCAAAGTCAAATTTTCCATTCTTAAACCTCCGAAAAATTATTTCTTGTGAAATTTTCTCATGGCTTTTAACAAAGTTTCTTCTGCTCGTTCCATATGATGTTCCGCCGCATCTCTTGCCGCACTTACATCACCGTTTGCAATAGCCTCGACCATTTCGGAATGTTCGTTAAAAGTTTCTTCAAGTCTGCCGGGATAAGACATTGAAAGAGTTCTGAAACGTGCAAGCTGTTCTTTCAAATTATTTATGATTCCGACAAGGCGGGAATTTCTGCTGACTTGATACAAAAGCCCATGAAATTTTATATCGGTTTCAACAATTTTTTCCATGTTGTTTTCTTTCATGTAACCTTCGATTTCATTCAGCAAATTTTGAAGTTCTTCAAGCTCGTCCTGTTCAATTCTTCTTGCCGCCAATCCCGTCGCCAAAGATTCCAAAGCCGAACGAATTTCAAAAATTTCTTTTACGTCTATTTCCGAAACGTCTGCTACATAAGTCCCGCGTCTTGGCATCATAATAACATAGCCTTCCTGTTCAAGTTTGCGAATCGCCTCGCGGACAGGAGTACGACTGATTCCCAATTCGTCGGCAAGCTGAACTTCCATAAGTCTTTCGCCGGGTTCCAAGATACCTTTTTTAATTGCGTCGCGTAAATTTTCGCAGACAATTTCTCTCAACGGCTGATAACTGTCAAAATTTATCGGCTGTAATTTTCTCATAAAAAATCCCCTTATTAAAAAATTTTAGTTTTAAAAATTTGTGCGTCGAAATTTTTCACGCTGTCAAAAACTTTTTCTGAATTTTTTTCTTCAACAAGTGCAAAAACTGTCGGACCGCTCCCAGTCATCAAAGAAATTTCTGCTCCCGCGTCAATCATTTTATTTTTGTAAATTTCAATTTCAGGAAATTTTTGAACTGCAACAGGTTCAAGCACGTTAGAAAATTTTTGGAAAGCGTCAGAATATTTTTCGGCGTTTAAAAGTTCAATAATTTTTTCAGTTTGCGGGTGAATAACTTTTTCTTCGGGCATTTCGTCAAAAGTTTTGTACGACCAAGCAGTTGAAATTTCTCCGCGAGGTTTAATCAGAATCACGGAAAATTTTTTTATTTCGTCAAGTTTCGTTAAAATTTCTCCGCGACCTTCAGCCAAACAAATTCCGCCGATTATGCAAAAAGGAATGTCAGAGCCGATTTTTTCTCCGATCTCGCAAAGTTCATCAGTTGAAAAATTTAAGTCGAAAAGTTTATTCATTCCCCGCAAAACCGCCGCCGCGTCACTTGAACCGCCTGCAAGACCTGCCGCCGAAGGAATTTTTTTCTTTAAATTTATTTCAACGTCAAATTTTTCTCCGCAAAATTTTTCTAATTCCAAAACTGCACGATAAGCCAAATTTTTTTCGTCAGTCGGAATATTTTCATCAGATTCTACATGAAAAATAATTCCTCCGGAACTTTTTGACAATTCCACAATGTCGGCAAGTTCCAAAGTCTGCATAATCATTTTAACTTCATGAAAATTATCTTCGCGTTTTCCCAAAATATCCAGAGTCAAATTTATTTTCGCCCTTGCAAATTCCGTTATCAAGTTCATTCCACCTCGAAAAAAATTTTAACATTCTTTCAAAATGTTGGCAATGTGAGGAACTTATTCTGTCAACTACCCACGGCTAAAGTCGCGGGCTTGTAACTGCCCTGTGGTTCGTTACTAACTTCCACATTTTATCGGTGTGACTTTCGTGGCGTTACATCGTAGGGTGATTGACCGCACCCTTTACAAACGAGTTTACTCGCCTGTAACTGTACTTGAGTACTCAATTTCCTTACGGTACAGATTCACTGCTCCGATTCTATCGTCATTTGAGTGATAGTAACAATTCTTACATACAAAGATGTGCTTCTTCTTATCACGATTTGCTCTTTCAGTGTGACCACATATCGGACAAGTTTGACTTGTATATCTTGGATCAAAGACTTTGACTTTGCTACCATGTTTCCAAACCTTGTAAGTAAGTTTCTGCCTGAAATCATGAATTTTTATTTTGAATCCCACGATAATGTTTCGTGATTGGCGGAGTATTTTGAACCGTCGGCAAGTTGATATGTAACGTCAGAACGTCCTTCAACATAAACAGAGCCGCCGTCATTAAGATAAATGCTGACAGAATAGGGAGTAATTTGAGTGCTGACAATTTGATCCAAAGAAATATCGGAAAAAATAATTTCATCGTCGTTATTTGTTCCGCGAATTGTATCGTTGCCGTTGCCCGAATAATAACGGAAAATATTTTTTGAATCTCCGCCTACAAGAATATCATTTGCAGATAACGAACCGCCCCAAAGATTAGCGTTTCCGCTGCCGCCAATTATTGTATCGCTTTTTTCAGAGCCGGTAATAGTCGTATCACCTGCACCGCCGACTATCGAATGAATATTATTTACCCAAAAATTAACGTCAGGTATTTCATACTCTGTATTTAATGTAACGTTGAGCGGTTCACTGATATTACTGAAATTTATTCCTTGATTTGGTGTGGCACTTGCACCGACAAAATAAGTTTCTTTTTTTGTGTCATCGGCAGTATTTTCATCATCAAAGAAATCTCCTTCCTCAACTGTATACCATGCGTCGGAAGGCAGAAAAACTGCTTTAACAATTTTATTTTCTTTTTCATAGTAGAAATTTAATTTCGTTGTATTGTGATCACCTGCAAAAGTCAAACTGCTGTAATTATCTTGCCCGTTTTCGCCATAAAGAGTAAAACCTTCGTCTTTAAAATCACACGCGGGAGCATTATTTTTGAAGTAAACAGTATCCGCACCTTCACCGAATCCGAAATTAAATCCTTCAATAGTTGTCTGACCATCAAAAATAATATACTGACCTTGCGTATCATTTCTTTCAGTTGCCAACTGTATTAAATTATTTCCTTTTCCGCCGTCAATAGTAGAATTTTTTCCGTTTGTGATAATTGTATCGTTACCTGCTCCGCCATCGATTGAAGAATCATTTGTATAGCCTGTATTGATATAATCGTCACCGTTTCCGCCGAGAATTGTCGCGTAACCGCCCATAGCCCAGTCACTTCCGCTGCTATTGGCGAATTGTCCGATAATTATATCGTTGCCTTCTCCGCCGTCTGCAAAAGTTTTATGTCCGCGACTTACAGCAATAGAATCGTTACCTTCTCCGCCATAAATTGTCGGGTTATAAGTGTGATGATTATAAATTGTGTCGTCACCTGTACCGGCATAAATTAAATTTCCAAATTCTGCCGCAGTAACTGTGCTGTCAGCATTATTTACAATTAAATCATTTCCGCCGAGTGCGTCGATTGTAACCGAAGTTGCTTTATTTAAAATTGCGTCGGCATTTTCAGTTCCAATTACCAAAGAACTATTATTAAAACCGTTGTCAATGTTATTTTCACTTGCAACCCAAGCAGTTCCGTCAGATTTTCCGACAATAATATCTCCGGCATTTGCATAAATCGAAGTCGAATTCACAATATAATTTCCTGCCTCAGAAACTTGCAAACCTGCCCCAATGTCAAGCCCGCGAATTTCAAAATAATTTTCGTCGGCAACAATATCAATATCAGTGTCGTTAAAAATTTTCATTGCTCCGCTGTTGCTGATTTTAAATTCTCCGCCGCTGAAATCTCCGCTTATTGTGCCGTTTAAATCGCTGATTTTGCTAGCGTAAGAATCATTGTCTTCAAATCTTGCTCTGATTCTGACATTTGAATCGCCGACAACTTTATAAGCTCTTTTGTCAATCGTGAAATTTCCTTCGGCATCCGTAATTAAATCATAATAACTGAAAGTATTTTCATCGCCGAGAGTTGCTCCGCCAATTACTGTTACGCCGTCAGAAACTCCGATAACTTCTTCCAATCCGATCGAATCAGTTTTTATCGTGTAATTATCATCGCCTAACGAAATAAATTTTTCCGTGGAAATTTTTCCAATGTCAGGTGAATCGTAGTAACCGAGATATTCTTCGCTTTCTTTTGTAATTTCTCTGCTGAAAATAAATCCGTTTTCTGCTCCAGTGACTGTAATTTTTGTCGGAATATTTTCAAGTGCGTCAAGTTCAAAAATTTTTGAATCTACAGTAACATTTCCGCTTTCCGCCAAAATAAATGATTCGCCTTCGCCAAAACCTTTTGCATTGACTTCCGAACCCAACACAACGCCTTCATTTGAAAGACTTACATTTCCTGAACCGTCAAAAAAAATAAAATTTTCCACAAAATCGCCTCCAAAAAAAATTTCAGAAAATAATTTCAACTTGAAAATTTATTTTCCTGCCAAAAAAGCCCGAAAAGGCGGAGAATATGTACTGACAATAAAATTATCCGTTAATGGCTTTTCTTTTCATGACGTAATTCCAAATTGTGACGATAACAGTTGCACCGAGTTTTGCAAGCATGTAATGCAGACCGATTATCTCCACAAAAAAATACATGCAAACTTGATTTAAACCTAAACCGACTACACTGGAGCCGATAAAAATCGTTGCTTGTTTTGTCGTTTGTTTTTTTGCGTCTTTGAAAACGTAAGCGACACACAGCCAATAATTAAAAATTACCGACGCTGTAAAAGAAATTCCCGCCGAGTAAAGATAATGCACACCAAAAAAATCTGTTAAAGCGTACAAAATTCCGCAGTCAACAATTAAACTCAATCCGCCAACAATACAAAAGCGGACAATTTCTAAAAATCTTTCTTTCTTCATAATTTCCCGCCCAAACTTTTAAAATTTATCACCGAAATATTTTTTTCTTCAAGCAGTTTTAAAATTTTCGGAGAAGTTACCGCCTTTAATTCCTCTTCAAAATCATGCTCCCATTCGCAAAAATCTTTCAAAACTTTGTTGTCCGTGCCGGGATGTAACATAACTTCAGTTGTTCCTTCCTGCAAATTCAAAATTAAATTTTCCATGAAATTTTCGCTAACTGATTCTCCCGCCACAATTCCCGCAAAATGTTCAGGAGTGGAGAAATTTTTTTTGCGTGCTTTATCCGCCGCGAATTTTGCCAGCGAACTCAAACCTAGTCGCCCGATAAATTTTCCGATGCTGTCAAGTCTGCCATCAAAAATTTTTGAATTTGACGCACGCATTTTAAAAATTTTCGCACTCTCCGCCAATTCCAAAACTATTTCGATAATGCCGGGAAAATGATGTAAATGTTGATGGCTGTCGAAGTGAGTCAAATTTATTCTTGCCCGCTGAACTTTTTCAAGCTGTGCGGCGAGTTCAGATTTTATTTCATCGTGAGAAATTTTTCCCTGCAGAAATTTTTTCAAAAAGACAACATAATTTTCATGAAAAACTCCCTCTTCATTGACGAGCGAAGGAATTTTTTCAGGCGGTAAAACCGGAAAACCATTCGCCAAAGTGAAATGTATTCCTACACCAAGAGAAGGAATTTTTTTAGAAATTTTTACTGCGTCGTCAAAAAATTTTCCTCCCGCCATAATTGTCGCAGACTTTAAACAGCCTTCATTAAATGCTTTTTCAACTGCACGGTTAATAAGTTCATGCCGTCCGAAGTCGTCAGCGTTAATAATTAAATTTTTCATCAGTTTTATTCTTCAACCTCCGTTATGTAAAGACTTGTCAAGTGTGTTCGAGGATATGGGAAAAGAACTTTAGAAAAACAGCTCTCGGCTTTCACTCTGTTATTCGCGGATTGGTTACCTCAGTGGAATGGTTCGCCGCGAGTCCTGACTACCTAATCAATACACTCAAATTCTTGACTTTAATTTTATCCTCGAAAATTATTTTGTGTTTTCCTTCATCATCCCCAAATAAAACAGGCAAGTTCGCGAGCAACTGCAGTTTTTGCCACATTGTGTGCCTTCCCCTCCAAAATCATCTTGTAAAACTTACGACGCAACCTTTCATTTGCACGATCAGCGTAATGGACAATTTCCCGCCTTCGCAAATCTCTTAAAATCTCCGGTTTCAACTATCATCGACATCGCCGTGTGCGTTTTGATTCCCGAAAAACATCTCAGCCTTTTGACTTTTTCCGCGAAGCTTTCCAAAAGTTTGCAGTAAGTCAATCTTTGACCGCCAAATCTTCTTTCGTCGGGACATAAACCGCTCCGTAGCTGTTCGTCGCAAAATTTTTGTTATTATACTTTTCGTTGCAGACCTTCCATTGTATGTGATAATCCCGTTTATTTTATCGGTAAATCTTCGTTTTGCAATTCGAGGTTCTTTATATTTTATCTAATCTAGAATTTCACTTGTTTTATTATACCATTTTTTGTATTTTTATTTATGAAAACTGTTATAACTTTACAGAATCAGGAGCAATTTTTTTGTATAAGTCGTCGGTCAAAACAAAAAACAACAAAATAAAATCTTCAAAGGACTGATTTTCTATGGTATAATTTTTTTGAAACTCCAACATTGTTTGTACCTCCTACATTTTGGGTTCTATTTTGTAGTTTAGCACATTCGATTTGAAGTTTCTTTATTTATCTGCTAGCTCAACGAGTTAAAAATATTTGATTGGGAGTTAGAATTTTATGGGGAAAAAAATTTTTGTGACGGGAACAGGAACTGATGTCGGAAAAACTTTTGTGACTGCTTTAATCGTAAAAAAATTTTGCGACGCGGGATTTTCCGCAGGATATTTTAAAGTGGCTGCATCAGGTGACGAAATTGAAAATATTCCGGCAGATGCTTTTCAAGTAAAAAAAATTTCCGGATTGAAATATGACATGAAAAATGCCGTGCCGTATTCTTTTAAAAATTCTTTTTCGCCTCATTTAGCCGCAAAAATCGAAAATAAAAAAATAGACTTTTCAGTAATTGAAAAAAATTTCAGGGAGGCAGAAAAAAATTTTGATTTTCTGACAGTCGAAGGGAGCGGCGGAATAATTTGCCCGTTGAGATTCGATGAAAAAATTTTAATGCTCGACGATATTGTAAAAAAATTTAATCTCCCCGTGATTGTCGTTGTTGATTCAAAACTCGGCGAAATAAATTCTGCCGTGCTGACAGTTGAACATTTACGCACAAAAAAAATATCTGTTAAAGGTTTTATTTTTAACAGATACGACGAAAAAAATATTTTGCATATTGACAACAAAAACGTGATAGAAAAAATTACAAATCTGCCGACAATTACGACGGTAAAAAAAAATGCGTCCGATCTTGAAATTTCAGTCGAAAAATTGGCGGAATATTTTTAACCGATAATTTTTTCAATGACTAGAGAAACGATATATAAAAACATTCCCGCCGCCGCTCCGCAAACAGAACCGTTAATACGAATCATTTGCAAATCGTCTGAAACTTTTCCTTCAACAAATTTTGTCAATTCGTCATCGCTGAGTTTATCAAGTCTTTCACGAATCAACGCGGGAATTTGATCATGATATTCTTTCAAAATTTTTTCTATGAAATTTTTTATAATGTCGTCAAGTTTTTTCTGAAGTTCTTCACTGTTTATAAACTCGTCAATTTTATCATCAATCAGCTTATCAAGAGGAGCATGCCAGACAGGTTCATTTCTTTCAACTTCCATAATTCGCCCGTGATTGGGAGTCGCTCGAATTTCCAGTTGAATTTTTTCAAGCATTTCGGGATCGTCATTGCCTTTAATATTCACGTCAATCCAAGTTTTCATGTAGTCGGCGGTGTTGAATTTATTTGAGAAAACTTTTTGAAATTCAGTCTGAACTTTTCCTACGTTCAAATTTGCGGCAGAATTTTTCACAAAGCCTGAAAAAGTATCCATCAAATTTTTCAATTTATCGGCGGTTTCAGAATCAACCATGCCCGTAATATTTAAAATTTTCTCAGTTTCTGAAATTTTTCTTTCAACATTTTCATTTAAGACGGAAAGAATTTTTTCATCAGTCAAATTTAACGACGATAAAACCAAAGACCGCCCCGCCGAATCTCCTTCATAAACCGCAAGAAGTTCAGAAATTTTTTCGCGAAGTGCCTCCTGCATGTGTTCAGACTTCAAAATTTTTTCTCCCGCAGAAAGAAAAGCCGTCAAAATTTTTCTGCTGTGTCTTTCGTCCGAAACAATTTTTACAGCCGCGTCAATAATTTTTTCTGCCTCAAAACTTTTTATTTCTTTATCAAGAATCGGAGCAACTAATTTTGAAATTTTCCCGCTGTCAGTTTCTGAAAAAATTTCTTTTAAAACTTCGCGGAAAAGTTCATGAGTTTTTGCTCTGCCCTGATGATTTTCAAAAAATTCTATTAGAAGAGCGGCGGTATTTTCTTCCCGCACTGCAGCCATAATATTTTCCGTATTCAATAAATCTTTTTCAACATATTCAATAATCGCGTCGGTAATTCTTGCACGATTTCTTTTTAAAATTTCGGTGCGGTAACTTATTCCCAGCGGTTTTCTGAAAAGAGCCGTCACCGCGAACCAGTCGGCAAGCCCGCCGATTGTCGCCGCAACAAAACCATGATTCAAAAAACCTAAAATAATTCCGCCTGTTTGTGTCGTCACAAGATTTGCCAGCGGAGAAAATCCCGGCAGAGTTCCCGCCGCCAAAACCGCACTCGCCGCCAATGCCGCATGAGCTTTTGTTTTATTCTGCAAGTTACAAAAAACCTCCCAAAAATTTTTGTGTATTATATCAGATTTTTTCACATGAGGGGAAAATTTTTTTACAGGGAAAATTTTTTTGTCATAGAATTGTTTAAAAAATTTTTAAGGAGATGTCTTAATGACGCAAAATTTTCAAGTTGAAGAAGATAAAAAAAATTTGAGATTAGATATTTTTTTGAGTGAAAAATTTTCGGACTTTTCTCGCTCTCATATTCAAAAAATAATTTCTGACGGACTTGTTAAAGTTGACGGAAAAATTTTGAAAGCAAGTTATAAACTTTCAGGCGGAGAAAATATTTTTGTCGAAGAAAATTCCCCAGTCGAAACGGATTATCTTCCAGAAAATATTCCGCTGGATATTTTGTACGAGGACGCAGATATAATTGTTATAAATAAAATTCGCGGAATGACTGTTCACCCTGCCGAAACTGTTCACTCAGGAACGCTTGTAAACGCTCTTTTGTATCACTGTAAAGATTTGTCGGGGATTAACGGTGTAAAACGTCCCGGAATTGTTCACAGGCTCGACAAGGACACTTCAGGCGTTATGGTTGCCGCCAAAAATGATTTTGCCCATTTGAATCTTGCCGAACAAATTCAAAAAAAAATCGCCGTGAGAAAATATCTTGCGATTGTTCACGGCGAAATTTCCGATAATTTTGGAATTATTACAGGTTCTATTGGTCGCGATAAATCTGACAGAAAAAAAATGTCCGTCACTCTCGATGGAAAACCTGCTGTCACTGAATTTAAAGTTCTGGAACGTTTTAAAAATTTCACTTATGTTGAATGTAAACTTCAAACGGGCAGAACTCATCAAATCAGAGTCCACATGAAAGAAATCGGTCACCCTTTAGTTGGTGATACAAAATACACTTCGCGAAAAAATATTTTTGACATCAGCGGGCAGGCTCTTCATTCGCACACTTTGAAATTATTTCACCCGAAAACTAATCAAGAAATGAATTTTACTGCTCCGCTCCCAGACGACATGAAAAAAATTTTACAGGAGTTAGACGCTGGAAAATTTCTAACTACTAACAACTAACTCTCCAACGCGGTAATTTTTCCGATTCTTCTGTTGTGGCGTTCATCTCCGCTAAATTCCGTTTCAATCCACGCTTTAACAATTTCAACAGCAGGACCAAAACCGAGAACCCTGCCGCCCATCGCCAAAACATTTGCGTTATTGTGTTCACGGCTCATTTTCGCGGAATAAACATCATTACAAAGTGCACAGCGAATCCCTTTAATTTTATTCGCCGCAATGGAAATTCCGATACCGGTTCCGCAAAGAACAATCCCGCGTTCCGATTTTCCGCTCAAAATATCCGAACAAACTTTTTCAGCAATATCAGGATAATCTACCGATTCATTCCCGAAAGTTCCAACGTCCTGCACGTCAATTTTTGACTCCTGCAGGAATTTTTTTATTTCTTCTTTGAGATCAACTGCACCGTGATCACTGCCGATTGTTATTTTCATAAATCTCCCTCCATTCAAAAATTTATCGTCTTAAAATCCTTTAAACATAAGCAACAAAAAAACTGAACAGCTAAATATTGAGCGTGTCCGTGCTAAAACTTTTCGCGGTCTTTCTGTTCGGCTCTTAACTAAATTGCTTGCTTTTAATTTTTGTCTTTTTGTGAATAAAATTTTCTATCTCGATTTTTATACCGTTAAATCTTTGGTATTTTAATTTTTGTTAGCACAATGTGTTATTTAAAAGTTTCGTCGATGTAAAAAGTTATCACAGCGTACATTCCGATTATTGCAAAAGTCAAAATTAAAAATATTGGGAAAGGAAAATCTGTTGCCGGTGTTGCAAAGATATGTTTCATCAAAATTCTGTCGCCAACTTGATCCATAAATGATCCGTAAATTCCCGTACAGACTATCAACACCGCCAAAATTTTATTGACTAAAGAATTTGTCATAAAACTGAAAAATTTTCCTTTAATCTCCCGCCAATGCAATCCGAGATGACAGCCTACAAAAATCATAAGTACATACGGCAGAGAAACGTGCAACTGATGCATAAAAAAATTGCGACGAATTTCAAGAGGAATTAAATCATGGAAAAGATAATTTGAAATGAAAATTCCGGTCACCATGATTATCAAAAAAATTATCGGCATTAAAAAATTTATCAGAAGTGAAAAAATTTTTCTTGCCGTTTTTTTTCCGCGAAGTGAATAAAAAAATTGACGGCGGTTTATGAATAAGTGAACTGCAACCGCCGCCGTCATCATTATTCCGAAAATTTCATGCCAGATTCTTGGTAAAAAATGAAAACTCATAACCAGTAAAAATATAATGAACAAGATCACATTTAAAAGTTTTCGTTTCATGAGATTTACTCCAAAATTTTTAAAAGTTCTTCGCTGTCAACCGCATAAGTTCCGACCTTCGCCACGACAACTCCCGCCGCCGCGTTTGCAAGATAAGCCGCACGAGCCGAATCAAGTCCGCCCGCCAAAGCCAGTGCGAAAACTGAAATTACAGTATCGCCCGCTCCTGAAACGTCAAAAACTTCTTGAGCCTTCGCCTTTATGTGAGAAATTTTTTCTCCGTCAATTAAAGTTAAACCTTTTGCAGAGCGGGTAACCACTAAGCCGCTCAAATTAAATTTCTCGATAATATTTTTTGCCGCCGTTTCAATTTCAAAATCAACGTTAGAAATTTTTTTCGGCAGAACTAAATTAAATTCTTTCAAATTCGGAGTGATAAAATTTGCACCTGAATATTTCTGCCATTCGTCGCCTTTCGGATCGACTATGACAAATTTTTTTTCAGTTCGGCAGGTCGAAATAATTTCACTGCAAATTTTTTCCGTGCAAATTCCTTTTCCATAGTCAGAAATTATTACGCCGTCAACATTTTTTATTTTTGCAAAAAAGTTTTCTAAAAGTTTTGTTTCTTCATCTCCAAAAATTTCTGTTGTGTCCTCAAAATCCAATCTCAACATTTGCTGATGACCGCTGATAATTCTGATTTTTGTGGTTGTCGGCTTGTCAGTCTGAAAAATTCCGCTCGTATCAATTTTACGGGAATTCATTTTTTTCAGCAAAGTTTCTCCGTGATTTCCTCTGCCGATTCTGGAAATTAAAAAAGTTTTACAGCCGAGCAAAGCCAAATTATGAGCAACGTTAGCCGCCCCGCCCAAAGTTTCTTTGACTTCGATAACTTTGTTAATAGGTACGGGAGCCTCAGGAGAAATTCGCGTGACTTCTCCAAAATAATATTTGTCAAGCATGACATCACCGACGACTAAAATTTTGCAGTTTTTAGCCTCGTCAGCCACAAATTTTTTTAGATCATCATTTTTCATGATTCGTTACCAATCAGCATAGACTCAATTACACTAAAAATTTCTTCGTGAATATCGACGGGACTTTTTGTAAAATTTCCCTCCGCACAGTCAATAGTTTTCCAGTCAAATTTTTTGGAAATTTCTTTGTAAGCGTTGTAAGCTCTGGTCATGTAAGCCGCGTCAGATTCATGAATATCTTCCCTGCCGCGTTTTTTTCTTAGCATTGCGGCGATTGCCGGAGGCATATCCAAAAAAAATGTCAAGTCAGGTCTGGGCAGTTGAAGTCTTTTAAATTCAAAATCGTCCACCCAATTTAAAAATTTTTCTCTGTCAACCTTTCTTTTGAATTTTGCGGATTGATGAGCCATATTTGAGCCGACATATCTGTCAGCCAAAACTATTCCGTCACCTTCGTAAAAACTTTTCCAATTTTGGAAACTTGCAAATCTGTCTACAGCATAAAAAGTTGACGCGGCATAAGGATTGACAGCTTCTGCGGTTTCTCCGAAATCTCCACGCAGATACATTTTGATAAGTGCGGAAGATTCTGACTCGTAATTTGGAAAACTTACACGCATGACATTTACACGCAAATTTTGAAGTCTTTCAAAAAGTCTTGTTGTCTGTGTTGCTTTTCCTGAACCGTCCGAGCCTTCAAGTACAATCAACTTGCCCATGATACACCTCCGATTTTTTAGAATTTAGTTAATTCCCAAAAAATTCCTAATTCCTAATTCCTAACTCCTAATTGAATTCACTTTCCTGTTATTTCTGTCACGAAAGTTCTTAAAATTTCCTGCATAACCGTTACATTTAATAAAAGTGCCGCTGCCTGTGGTCTCAGACTTATATAATGAAATTTTGATTTTTTAGGAACGGTGAAATTTGTAGGATAAGGAATTATCTCCAAACCCTGCCGCGAAAAATTCAAAACTGCACGACGCATATGAAAAGCCGAAGTCACTACAAGCGGTCTTTTAAAATTTTTTTCTCGAATTATTTCAGCCGAATAAACTGCATTTTGAGTAGTGTTTATACTTTTTGTTTCAAGTAAAATTTTATCTGCAGGAACGTCAAGAGATTGCAAAATCCTTCCCGCAATAACTGCCTCTTCCCCTGAATCGCTGTAAAGCTGTCCGCCACTCAAAATAATCGGAACGTCCAAAAGTCTTTGAATTCTGACCGCCGTCAAAAGTCTGCTGGACGCACTGGAAGTCAACCCGCCTTCCCCGTCAACGTCCTGAACATCTTTTATTGCTCCTCCGCCGAGAAAAACAATTACATCTGCTCCACATTCCTCAAGATTTTCGGGCGGTGAATATTCATGCTCAAGTTTCCCCATGAAACAATCCGCAACAATTCCCGTGCAGAGCAGATAAAAAATAAATGTTCCTGCTCCGACAAAATACGCAAGTTTTCTATTTAATTTAGTAAGCCGATAAGTAAGCACGAACATTAAAATAATAAAAATTCCGGGCGGCAGTAACCAGCTTGCTCCGAATTTTAAAAAAGCTACCAAAAAAATTCACTTCTTAAATCAGAAATTTTAATTCCTCATTCCCAACTTCAAATTATTATTGTCTTTCCAATTCTGCTACTCCGGGATCTTTCAATGCCCAGTGATTTCTTTCGTCAACAGTGAAAATTGCAGGAGCCTTGACGATATATTTTTTGTAAATTCCGTTTTGAAAATTCATCGCGAAAATAGATTTCATTCCGCTTTCTTCGTAAAGTTCTCCCGTGCATGGTTTCAGAGGATTGGGGACAACGGCATAACTTTTTGCGTCAGGCATTTTCCACGCCCACAAATTACTGTCGCCGACAGTTACGGCGGGTAAAAAGTTCCCGGTAAATCCAAATTTTATTGTGCTTAAGTCGTTTTCGTCCACAAATTTTTGACAGGCTTTTTCCTGCCCGGGAACCATCATGCTTGCCGCAATATAATTAAAATCATTAACAAATTTTGACCAGACCTGCGAACCGCTGGGAATTTTCGGTGCAGGAGGTGCGGCAGCATCTTTCTTCTTGTTAAAATTAAATCCAAACGGTTCAGGCTCAGGAACAGTTTCAACTTTTTTGGGTGTTTTCAGTTCTTGAAATCTTTCTTCAAGTAATTTTAAATCGTTGGAAAGTTTTTTTACTTTGTCTTTGAGTTGAGAAATTTCTCCCGTTTGATGCCGCGTCGTCCAAAGATACGCGAAGGCGAAAAGCAGAATGACATTCAAAGCAATATTCAAAAACAAAAGTGAGTCCGACAATACAGGGGATATAATTCCCTGCGCCGCCGTTTCTGTCATAGAAATTTCCTCCCGAAAAATTTTTTTCAGCCGTCAGTTAAACCAACGCCAAAAGTTTATTGCGAAGTTCCAAAACAGGCTTGTAAATTTCTACATAGTCGGCGGCTCTTCTTGCACGGAGCATTTCAGTAATTTCTGCAATCGGAGTATAAAGAGGAGTGATCGCCAAATTTCCCAAAACGCCCTTCAAAGCATGAGCGGATTCAAAAGCGTCCTCAAGATTTCCCGCAGTGACTGCAGACTCCAATTTTTCAAAACTGTCGTTGGCGAGTCCCATTTTCAGCATTTTGAAATAGAAAGTCTGATTGTTCATGCAACGCGTCAAACCTTCTTTGGTATTCACCCCGAATTCTTCAAGCTGTTCAATTGTCAACATAATTTTTCCCCCTAAATTTTTTTCATGAGAAAGTCGAATTAAAAACTGCTAATTCTATGCAAACCCAAATTTTTCCTACAAGACAAAAAAACTCCGATAAAATTTTTATCGGAGAAAATTTTTTAACTTACCCTTCAATGGCATTAACTTAACCCGTTGTGCTAGCAGATAAATGAAGAAACTTCAAATCGAATGTGCTAAACTACAAAATAGAACCCAAAATGTAGGGGTTACAAACGATGGTCAACTACCAGCGAATAAATTCGCTAGCTTGGGGGAGTGAAACCCCAAATTGCTTAGATACGGCTGACTTGCTCCAAACTTTTCAGTCGGAGTAGAGGTCTGCTAATTACCAAAGCCATTTAAGTCCGCAAGTTGTCAAACGGACTGCACTCATCAAGAGTGGCTTACAAAA
>JAFZMV010000074.1 GCA_017553205.1 Selenomonadaceae bacterium
AAATATTTCGCATTTTTTGATAGATAACATTCCAAAGTTGCAAAATCTGAAAAACAAATTTAAAAAAATGTCATGGTCTAAGTTATTTTTCCCACAAATTTTTCAGATTCGAGGAGAAAAAAATTTTATGAAACGCCCGTGGGGTTCGCTCAGGGTTACTGACATTATTTTTCTAAACTGCTATAATATTTAATTTTACTTTATTATATTAGGAGTAAAAAAATACAATCCTGACGAAAATATAAAAAATCCCCCGCCGAAGTTTTAAAAACTTTCAACAGGAGATTTTTATTTTGTCTGAATTATTTTCAAAAGTTACTTAAGCTGAGCCGCAACTTCCGCCGCGAAGTCAGTTTCTTTTTTCTCGATACCTTCGCCGAGAAGATAACGGGTAAAGCGAGCAACTTTTTCACCGCCGAGAATATCTTTAACAGTTTTTTCGCTGTCTTTAACAAAAATCTGTTCAATAAGGCAGACTTCTTTATAATATTTGTTTATGCGACCCTCAACCATTTTTTCAACAATTTTTTCGGGCTTGCCTTCTTCAAGAGCCTGTTTGCGGAGAATTTCTTTTTCGTGTTCAAGATCAGCCGCATCGACTCCCGCACGATCTACAGCGGAAGGAGCAGAAGCCGCGATCTGCATTGCAACATCTTTTCCGAGTTCGTCACTGCCACCAGAAATATCGACAAGTACGCCGATTTTTCCGCCCATGTGAATGTAGCTTGTAAGTTTTCCGTCAGTTGCATAACGAACAAAACGACGGACAGAAATTTTTTCTCCAATAGTTGCAGTAGCTTCTGTAACTAAATCGTTGACAGTTTTTCCGCCTTCAATAACGCTGTTGTTAAGTGCGTCAAGGTCAGCAAAATCATTTTTCGCGACATGTTCCGTAATTTTTTTGGAAAGTTCGCGGAAGTTTTCATTATTTGCTGTGAAGTCGGTTTCGCAGTTGATTTCAACCAATGCACCGAATTTTTTATCGTCGGAAACATAAGCCGCGACAGCACCTTCAGCCGCGATTCTGCCGGATTTTTTGGCAGCCTTCGCAATTCCTTTTTCGCGAAGATAATCAATAGCTTTCTGCATATCGCCGTCAGTTTCGTTTAATGCTTTTTTACAATCCATCATGCCTGCACCTGTTTTTTCACGCAGGTCTTTTACCATTGCCGCAGTTATTGCTGCCATCTATAAAAAACTCCCCTCTATTCAACGTGGAATTAGGAATTAGGAATGAGGAATTAAAAGTTCTAAATTCTGATACCTAATCCCTAACTACTAATTATTCTTTTTCTTCTTCTGCTTGAACGTCTTCAGCGTTTTCCGCACCTTGATTGCCTTCAAGAACAGCATCAGCCATGCTTGCAGTCAAAAGTTTTACCGCACGAATAGCATCATCATTGCCCGGAATAACATAATCAATTTCATCAGGATCGCAGTTTGTATCAACAATCGCGACGATAGGAATATGGAGTTTACGAGCCTCAGCAACTGCAATTCGTTCTTTGCGGGGATCGACTACGAACAAAGCCCCAGGAAGTTTGTGCATTTCTTTAATGCCGCCGAGATATTTCTCAAGACGAGCCATTTCATGCTTAAGTTGCATAACTTCTTTTTTAGTAAGAACATCAAAAGTTCCGTCAGCTTCCATTTCTTCAAGTTCTTTCAAACGACGAATACGTTTTTGAATTGTCTGGAAGTTGGTCAGCATACCGCCGAGCCAGCGTTCATTAACAAAAAACTGACCTGCACGGACTGCCTCTTCTTTAACAGCCTCTTGAGCCTGTTTTTTTGTTCCAACAAAAAGAACCGTTTTGCCTTCTTCAGCTACACTGCGGACAAAATTGTAAGCCTCTTCGACTTTACGAACTGTTTTCTGCAAGTCGATAATGTAAATACCGTTACGCTCCGTGAAAATGTATTTTGCCATTTTCGGATTCCAGCGACGTGTTTGATGTCCAAAGTGTACGCCGGCTTCCAAGAGCTGTTTCATTAAAATTACTGCCATTTAAAACTCCTCCTGTTACAAACATTCGCGGGGAATTTTCACGCCCTTTTAATCCACAAAAAAACTTTTCATGAATCACAGGAAGACGCTCCTCCCCGTGTGTAATTTCAACGCGGCGAATTATAACACAAAGTATTTTTTGAATGCAAGAAAAAAAGTTTTATATTTCCATTGAAAAAACAACTCGATATTGTAACGCTAAAAAGAAAAAATTTTTTTCAGCTTGCAATTTATTTTTTATTGTGATATATTACACGCCATGCGGGACGTAGCTCAGTTTGGTAGAGCGCTTCCTTGGGGTGGAAGAGGTCGTGAGTTCAAGTCTCGTCGTTCCGACCATAAATTGAAAATTACAACCGCCGTGCAGGTCATTCAGCCAACGGCGGTTTTTGATTATAAGAGGTCTTGAAATGCAGGGAATTTATTTAATTGCCGTTATGGTTATCGTCGGCGGAGTTATTGCTTTTGTCGGTGATAAAATCGGTACGAAAATCGGCAAAAAACGTCTTTCAATGTTTGGACTTCGTCCGCGTCATACTTCAATGATTGTAACTGTAATTACAGGAAGTTTGATAACGGGATTGAGTATAGGAACAATGGCTTTTGTTTCTAAAGATGTTCGCACGGCTCTTTTTGGAATGGAAGAACTTAACGCGGTTATGGCTGCCACAAAAAAAAATTTAGAGGACGTTACAAGCGAACTTTTTGTATTAAATGACGAGTACAAAAAATCTGATGTTGCTCTTGCCGAATCAAAAAAAGAAGTTTCTGCGTTAAAATCCGAGCAAGAAGAATTAACTGCAGAATCAGAAAGACTTAAAGAGGGTAATGAACAACTTGCCGCAGAAAAAGACGCATTGACTGCACAAAATGAAAATCTTGCTGGAGCGAATGCCGAGTTAGAAAGTAATAACAGTCAGCTTAAAGAATTTAATTTGACTTTGACGGCGGATAATGAAAAACTTTCTGCCGATAAAGCCGAACTTGAAGAACATACAAAAAATTTGCGTGAAGGTTTAATCGCCATGCGTGAAGGTGATATTGCTTTTCGTGCGGGAGAAGTTTTATCTGCTGGAGTTTTGAGTGGCGGACGGAGTTTGGAAGAAACTACAGACGATATAAACAGACTTATTGAAACTGCGTCAAGAAATATTGTTGAGCGTTTCGGAGTGGATAACGAAGAGTCAGCAGTTTGGGTTTATCAGCCCGAAATGCAGGAAATAATTGAAAAAATTTCTTCCAGCAGTCAAGACATGATTTTAAGAGTAACTGCGGCGGGGAATTTGGTACGCGGTGAGCCTGTCAGAACGAAATTAAATATTTTCCCGAATAATAAAATTTATGATAAAAATGGTTTTGTTTTCTCTGGAAAATATGAAGTCAACGGCGGCAACTCTGAAAAAATTTTGCGAGAATTTTTGTCGGGCGTAAATCATGCGGCGGTTGAAAAAGGTATTCTGCCCGATCCTATAACGGGAACAATCGGGTCAATGAATGCGGATCAGCTTTACGAAATTGCGGACGCTATCGATGCAACACATGGAAAAATTCAGCTGACTGCATACGCAAAAGAGATTACCAGTTCAATAGGGCCGCTTCGTTTAACTGTGAAACTTTCAAGGGCGGAATAAATGTTTATCGGAATAGATCCCGGCAGAGATAAATGCGGAGTTGCGGTTTTAAATCAAGCGGGCGAAATAAAATTTCAAGAAGTTATTGCGACGGAAAATTTTTCTGAAGTGATAAAAAAACTTTGTGTTGAATTTAATTTGGAGCTTGCAATTTTGGGCGACGGCACAACACATAAAGCCGCAGAAAAAATTTTAAAAAATTTTCTTCCCGTAAAAATCGTGGACGAAAAACACACGACCGAACAGGCAAGAAAATTATACTGGAAAAAAAATCCTCCCACAGGCTGGAGAAAATTTTTGCCGACTTCAATGCAAGTGCCGCCTGAACCTGTTGACGCGATTGTTGCCGAAATTTTAGTGAAAAGATTTTTAAATTTATAAGAGGTGTTACAGTCATGGAAAATGATTTGTTTATGAGTGTTTTGCAGAAAATTTTTCCTGCCGTTGATTTAAAAAATATGTCAACGGAGGATTTTGTCAATTTTGCCGAAAAATTTGACGGCGAAAAAAATTCCGCACCGAAAAATTTTTCCGCGTCTGATAAAGCGGCGGTCTTGGTTGAGGCTCTGCCCTACATTCAAGAATTTTTCGGAAAAACTATCGTCATAAAATACGGCGGAAATGCTATGATTAACGACGAACTTAAAGAAAAAGTCATGCAAGATATTGCTTTGATGAAATTTGTTGGTATAAAAGTTGTCATTGTTCATGGTGGCGGCCCGGAAATTACTCAATTTTTGAAAAAAGTCGGCAAAGAATCTTCATTTGTCAGCGGTCTGCGAGTGACTGACGAAGAAACTGTTGAAATTGCTGAAATGGTTTTGGACGGAAAAATAAATTCTGAAATTGTCACTCTCTTAAATCGTCGCGGACTTCGTGCAGTCGGTTTAAGCGGAAAAGATGCGGGACTTATTCAAGCAGAAAAAAAACTTGCCACAGTTTACGAGCAGGGCGAAAAAACAAAAGTTGACATCGGCTATGTAGGCAAGACAAAAAAAGTTGATATTAAAATTGTGGAAGATTTAATTTCTCAAAATTATGTTCCCGTCATTGCTCCTATCGGAGTCGGTGAAGACGGAGAAAGTTATAATATTAACGCTGATTATGTTGCGGCTGATATTGCGGGAGCATTGAAAGCAGAAAAACTTTTGCTTTTAACCGATACTGAAGGAGTCTACAAAAATTTTGAAGATAAAAATTCGTTTATCTCCAATTTGACGGCTGACGAGGCAAAAGAATTTATCAAGAGCGGAATTATTGCGGGCGGTATGATTCCGAAAGTTGAAGCATGTTTAAGAGCATTGTCAACAGGTGCAAAGAAAACCCATATAATTGACGGCAGACTTCCGCACTCAATTATTTTGGAACTTTTCACTGAATCGGGTATCGGCACGCAGGTTGCATGAGAATTAGGAGTTAGGAGTTAGGAATTGGGAATTAAGAGTTAAATTTCCACATTCCTCATTCCACATTCCTAATTACTGGAAGGGAGATTTTTAAATGACAAAAATAATGCTTGTTCGGCATGGGCTGACTGCTTGGAACGGAATCGGAAAAATGCAGGGAAGTTCTGACGTTCATCTTTCTCCCGACGGACTTCATCAGGCAAGACTTTTGGCGGCACACTGTCCATTTGTTACTGCGGACGCAGTTTATTCAAGTCCGCTTGCCCGTGCAGAAACTACCGCTTTAGTTTTGGCGAATAAATTTAATTTGCATGTTCAAACAGTTGATGACCTTCGCGAAATAAGTTTCGGTGATTGGGAAGAGCAATTACTTCGCGACATTGCAAAAATTGATCCGATAAATTTTGAAAAATTTTTTAAAGCTCCCGATGAATTGAAAATTCCTAATGCCGAAACTTTTTCTGAAACTCAAGAACGGGCGGTTAATGCTCTGAAAAAAATTCTTGAAATTCACAAAGACGAAAAAGAATCGCATATTATAATTGTTGCTCACGGTGTAATAAACAGAGTTATTTTGTCTGAAATTCTCGGCATGCCGTTGAAAAAAATTTGGACGCTCAGTCAATTTAATACGGCAGTGAATATTATCAGAGAAGATGACGGACTTTTTACTGTTGATTTGATTAACAGCACGGCTCATCTGCTTTAAAAAGAATTTGCAGGGGTGAAACAAATGAATAAAAATGACTGGAAAAATTTTTTTAATGATAAGTCAGAAAAATGCAAAGTTTTAGTTGTCGGTGATGTCATGATAGACAAATATTATCATGGCGACGTTCATAAATTTGCGAGTGATGCACCTGTACCCGTTGCAAAAATTGTTAAACGCCGCAGTGCATTGGGAGCGGCGGCAAATATTGCTGGAAACTTGGCTTTAATGGGTTGCAGGACTTATTTGGCGGGATTTGTCGGCGACGACCACAATTTTGAAACTCTTTCAAGTCAGCTTAAAGAATTCGGAATAAATCAGGACGGTTTAATTACTACAGAATTTCCGACAACTACAAAAGTCAGAGTTATGAGCGGTCGTCAGCAAATGTTCAGAATGGATTTTGAGGACACTTCTCCGCGTAGTATGATTCATTTTGCGGCTCTTGAAAAATATATTCGTCAAAGGTTGAATGACAGTTTTGACGCGGTTGTTATTGCAGATTATGAAAAAGGAGTCTGCACGGATTATTTTTGTGCATCGGTTATAAAAGCGGCTCACAGTCATGGAGTTCCCGTAACTGTTCTGCCTTATGGTCAACAGTGGATTAAATATGCACAGGCTGATTATGTTACGCCGAATATTTCTAAAATCAATAAAATCATGCTGAATCCTATCGACGGAGAAAGTGACGAAGTTGTTGAACGTGCGGGAAGATATATCATGCGGAAATTTAAAATCAAAAATGTTTTGGCGACTCGCTCGGCTTACGGAATTTCCCTAATCACCGAAAATGATGCCGCTCATATTCCGACAATATCTCAAGAAGTTTTTGACAGTGCCGGTGCTGCCGATACTGTAACCGCTGTTTTTTCTATGGCATTGGCGGGAGGATTAAAGCCGACTGACGGAGCATATATCAGCAACATAGCGGCGGGAATTGTAATTTCAAAATCAGGAACTTATGCGGTTTCCCGTGAAGATATGTTAAATGCTTTGGAATTTTCGGCTTGAGAGGAGAAAATTTTTTTATGGCAATACTTGAAGTAAAAAAGGCGGGAGATCCCGTTTTAAAAAAAGTCTGCGAAGACGTGAAAAAAATTGATAAGAGAGTAAAAAAACTTCTCGACGACATGGCTGACACAATGTACAAAAATGAAGGTGTCGGAATTGCCGCACCTCAAGTTGGAGTTTTAATTCGTGCCGTTGTCGTTGACGTTGACAAGAAAAGATATGATTTAATAAATCCCGTTATAATTCATCGTGAAGGTTCTGCGGTGGAGTCTGAAGGCTGTTTGTCTTGTCCTGATTTATTCGGAGAAGTTGAACGTGCAGAAAAAATTCGCGTGAGATATACGACGCGTTATAACAAAGTCAAAGAACTTGACGCGGAAGGACTTCTTGCCCGCTGTATTCAGCATGAAGTGGATCATTTAGAGGGCAGACTTTTTATCGACATTGCAAAAAATATCACAAAGGGACGCAAAGAAAAATAATTTTCCAAAATAAAAAAGTTCAGCTAAAAAATTTTTAAGCTGAACTTTTTTTTGTTTCTATAATTTATTTATTTTTTTCCACAACAATTTTTATATTTTTTTCCTGAACCGCATGGGCAAGGATCATTTCTCCCGACTTTTTTTCCGTCCGAAGTCTTGGGAGTTTTTTTGGTTTCTGCGGGGCTTACGTCATCGCCGTGAGATGCCTGTGCAGTCTGCAGTCTGTCGTTAAGTTTTTCTTCTTCCTTCTGAACAACTGCAACATGATACATAAGGAAAGCAATTTGATCTTGTATCGTCGCTTCCATTTCCTCAAACATACTCAACGCTTCAATTTTGTATTCAACAAGCGGATTTCTTTGACCGTAAGCACGCAAGTTAATTCCTTCGCGGAGCATGTCCATGTGGTCTAAATGTTCCATCCATTTATCATCAACGACGCGGAGCATGATAACTCTTTCCAGTTCGCGTAAAGTTTCTTCGCCGTATTGAGTTTCACGGGCTTTATAATTATCTGCCGCAATTTTTTCAAGAAAATCTTTCAATTCGTCACGGCTCAATTTTTCCAATTCAGATTTATCAAGCTGACCTTGTGTCGCGTAAATTTTTTCAGCGTCTTTAATAAGTTCATCAAGTTGCCATTCTTCGGGATAAAGTTTTTCATTGGCGTACTGATTCATTTCAGCTTTGATAATGTGATTTATCATGCCGAAAATATTTTCGCGGAGATTTTCGCCGTTGAGAATTTTTCTGCGTTCTCCGTAAATAATTTCGCGTTGTTGATTCATGACATCATCATATTCCAGAACGTGTTTGCGAATATCAAAATTTCTTGCCTCAACTTTTTTCTGAGCATGTTCAATAGATTTTGTAATTAAAGTATGTTCAATCGGTTCGTCCTCTTCCATTCCAAGTTTGTCCATGATTTTCGCAACGTTATCAGACGCAAAAAGCCTCATTAAATCATCTTCGAGCGACAAATAAAATCTTGATTCGCCGGGATCTCCCTGACGACCTGAACGACCTCTAAGCTGATTATCAATTCGACGAGATTCATGACGCTCTGTACCGACTATAAAAAGTCCGCCGAGTTCGTAAACTCCTTCACCAAGTTTAATATCAGTTCCGCGTCCTGCCATGTTCGTTGCGATTGTAACCGCACCTTTTTGACCTGCGTCCGCAACAATTTGAGCCTCTTTTTCATGATATTTCGCATTCAAAACATTATGAGGAATACCGCGTTTTTTCAAAACTGAACTGAGTTCTTCGGATTGAGTAATAGAAGTTGTACCGATTAAAACAGGCTGACCTTTTGCATGAATTTCTTCGACCTGCTGACCGACCGCTTTATATTTCGCCTTTTTATTTTTGTAGATAACATCAGGGTGATCTATACGCTGAACAGGTAAATTTGTCGGAACAACTATGACGGGCAATTTATAAATTTTTAAAAATTCGTCCTCTTCAGTTTTCGCGGTACCTGTCATGCCTGCAAGTTTGTTGTACATTCTAAAATAATTTTGGAAAGTTATAGTTGCAAGTGTTTGAGATTCGCGACGAATTTTTACGCCCTCTTTTGCCTCAATAGCCTGATGAAGTCCGTCGGAATATCTTCTGCCAGCCATCAAACGTCCCGTAAATTCATCAACAATAATAATTTCGTCGTCGCGTACAACATAATCTCTGTCACGTTTCATAATGGCTTTTGCACGAAGAGCCGCCGTAAAACAATGAGAAAGTTCAATATTTTCGGGAGCGTACAAATTTGAAATTCCTAAACGTTTTTCAATTTTCGGAATGACTGAATCACTTGGAGAAACTGCTTTTTGTTTTTCATCAATAGTGTAGTCCTCGCCCTCTTTCAAATCTGCAACGACACGAGCCATGACAGCATACATATCAGTAGATTTTTGTCCGGGTCCCGAAATTATCAGCGGAGTTCTTGCCTCGTCAATTAAAATAGAGTCAACCTCATCGACGATTGCAAAATTTAACGGACGCTGAACCATTTGTTCTTGATGAACAACCATGTTATCGCGGAGATAATCAAAACCAAATTCGTTATTTGTTCCGAAAGTCACATCACAGCCGTAAGAATATTTTCTTTCAGGAAAATCCATATCATGAACAATCAGACCGACAGTCAATCCCAGAAAACTGTAAAGCCTGCCCATCCATTCGCTGTCACGTTTTGCGAGATAATCGTTGACAGTAACCATGTGAACGCCCTTACCTTCGAGAGCATTTAAATAAACGGGGAGAGTTGCCACCAAAGTTTTTCCTTCGCCTGTTTTCATTTCGGCGATTTTTCCTTCGTGCAGACACATTCCGCCCATAAGCTGAACATCAAAATGACGCATGCCCAAAACTCTTTTTGATGCCTCGCGACAAACCGCAAAAGCCTCCGGCAAAATATCATCTAAAGTTTCTCCGTTTTTCAAACGATCACGAAAAACATCTGTGAATTTTATAAGTTTATCATCTGTGTAATTCTGCATTTCAGATTCAAGAGAATTTATTTTATCCACAGTTTTTTGAAGTCGTTTAATTTCTTTCTCGTTGTTATCACCAAAAAATTTTTTTATAAATCCGAACAAAATATCACGCTCCCTTTTAAATTTTCATCTTCGGTTTTTACGACTGCACCGACAGGGCAAATTTCATAACAATCTCCGCACTTGATACATAAATTTTGATTGATTGAAAAATTTTTTATCGCCTGAACGGGACAATCATTTTCACATGCTCCGCAGTGAATACATTTTTCAGAAATTTTATAACCTTCCATGAAAACGGCTTTTTATTCTCCGCTCCTTCAAAAAAAATTTCGTTGCTCATTATAGACATTTTCAAAATTCTTGTAAACTTAATTAATTCAGTAGACAAAAAAATATTTCCATGATAATTTACCAGTGAAAAATTTATAATGTTTGTGGAGGTCATTTTGAATGAATTTTGAAAATTTGAAAGTCGGTTTAAAAAATTCTGCAGAAAGTTTCGTCACCGAAAACGATACTGCTTTGTCAGTCAGTTCAGGAAGTTTAAAAGTTTTGGCTACTCCGAAAATGATCGCACTTATGGAAAAAGCAGCGGCTGATTTAGTTGAAAAAATTCTTCCGAAAAATTTTACTTCCGTAGGAATTTCTTTGAATATTCAGCACACCGCACCGACTCCCGTAGGAATAAAAATTTCTGCCGCAGCCGAAATTATCGAAGTCAACGACAGAAAAATTTTATTTGAAATTATTGCGGAAGATGAGCAAGGAGAAATCGGACGAGGAAAGCATGAAAGATTTATTGTAGACCGAGAAAAATTTCAGAAAAAAGCCGATTCAAAAAAAGTTTAGCTTATCTTCCACTTTTTGCTAATTTTTGCAGATACTGCCCGTACTCATTTTTTGCAAGAGGTTCGGCAAGTTTCAAAAGTTGATCTGCGTCAATATAATTCATGCGGAAAGCAATTTCTTCAATACAGGAAATTTTCAAGCCTTGACGAGTTTGAATAGTATGAACAAACTGCCCCGCCTGCAAAAGTGATTCATGAGTTCCCGTATCGAGCCAAGCATAACCACGCCGCATTTTTTCAACACGAAGTTTTCCACACTCCAAATAAATTCTATTCACGTCTGTGATTTCCAGTTCTCCGCGTGCAGACGGTTTTATTTTTTTTGCGACATCGACAATATTTTTGTCGTAGAAATATAAACCTGTAACTGCGTAATTTGAGCGGGGATTTTTCGGCTTTTCTTCCAGACTTATCGCCTGTCCCGTTTCTCTGTTAAATTCTACAACACCGTAACTTTCGGGATTGTTCACATAGTAAGCAAAAACTGTTGCTCCGTCATCATGATTTGCCGCACTTCTCACGAGTTTTGCAAAGTCCGCACCGTAAAAAATATTATCCCCCAAAACTAATGCACAGCCTTCGCCGTTTATAAATTCTTCGCCGATTAAAAACGCCTGTGCAAGTCCTTCGGGTTTCGGCTGAACTGCATATTCAATTTTTAAGCCGAGCTGTGAACCATCGCCGAGCAGTTCTCTAAATAAATGATTGTCTTGCGGAGTTGTAATTATTAAAATTTCGCGAATACCTGCAAGCATTAAAACCGAAAGCGGATAATAAATCATCGGTTTATCAAAAACCGGCATAAGTTGTTTTGTCACGACTTCTGTCAGCGGGTAAAGTCTTGTACCGGAACCGCCCGCTAAAATTATTCCTTTCTTAATCACGAAAAATCCCCTCCTTTATTAGTTTTCAGGCAATAAAACAATATTTACAGGCAAATTTGATGCACCGGGCGGAGAATATTCAAAGCTGACTTTTCCGCTGTAACTTCCAAGTTCGCTGAGTTCAGTATGATTCGTGAAAATGGAAATACCTTCTTCGCGGGCTTTTTGAACATGCGGCGGTTCTTGAGGTGTTTTGTCGCCGAAATAAATTCTGTCGCCCGGGGTTGCAATCATTCCCGAATTGTTTCCATGATTAAAACGAACTGCTCCCGCATAAAGTCCGCCGAGAGGACTCAAACAAAAACGAGTTTTTGACTTCGTGCGAAAATCCAGAGTGTAATTTATTCCGTAATTTCCGTAATTTATAACCTCTGAACCGTCAGTTGCGTCAATTCCGTGTCTGAAAAAATCTGTCGCATTGTCACAAATTAAAACGTAACCTATTCCGTCAACTTTCGGATCGTATTCCCTTTTAAGTCTTAAAGTTCGATTCATTCTTTTGAAAGTTCCGCGAAGTCTTTGGGAATCTTTCGGAAGAATTTCGGCGATATTCAAAAAGGCGATAGGATCAGCCGTTTGAGGATACATCAATACAAAAACTTTTACTGGTCTTGTCGCATGAAAGTCATAAACTCCGTAAACCAAATTTCCGGGATTTATGACAACATTATCCATTTCGGCTTGAAAAAGTTTTCTTTCTCCGCCTTTCAATTTCAGCGTGTCATGAAAATCATTCTGCATATACATTAACTGAGTTGCTTTTCCGACCGACATAAAATTTTTGCCCGGCGAAGAAAAACCCCCGCGAGTAATTTCAATTTTATTTTCTTCGTGCGAAGTATTTTCGACAATGACGGCTAGTTTTTTTCTTACGCCTGTATCATTCAAATGATAAAATAAAATTCTTGCGTCACCGCTCACAGTATCAGTATATAAAATTCCGTTCCTGTGAACATATTCGGGACTGTCTGAAAAAATTAAAGTACCGCCCGTATCCATTACATCAACAGGCAGGCGGTTCATAACATTAGAAGTAAAATTTCTGTCGTTTTTTGCGGCGATTGCTGGGAAAGCTGACGATACTGACGCTATAAAAGCCATCGCCGCCGCTATAAGTTTTCCGGCAAAATTCAATTATTTTTTTCTCCCTTCAAAAACTAAATTTCGCGAACATTTTTGCTTTAAGGAGTCGCAATTTAAATTCAGCTATTCCGAAAGTCGGCTTGCGTATATGAACTCTTTTCAACAAGTATGGATTAGATTTTATATTGTTAAGTCCTACATCTCCCGTTACTGCCGACAAATATTCTGCCTCTTCAAGCATTTCAATAATTTCAGGAGTGTAGTCGCCGTTAGGATAAGAAAAACTGTAGATAGTCTGCAGTCCGCTCCACTCCAAAAAAATTTTCGAGGCTCCAATTTCGTAACGCCTCAACGCATCGTCTAAAGTTTTCAAAGACAAGTGGTCTGCAGTGTGCGAGCCGATTTCTATTCCGCGTTTTTGCATGTCTTTGACTTGTTCAAGTGTCAAATAACCGGGCTTGCCGAGTTCGTTTGTTATGACATAGACAACAGCTTTCATTTTGTGTGCTATCAAAATCGGCATCATTTCCGTATAAAGATTTTCATAGCCGTCATCAAAAGTCAAAATAATCGGCTTTTCAGGCAGAGTTCCTTTGCCATGTAAAACACGCATATAATCCTGCAAAGTTACGGTAGTATATCCTTTTTCCTGCAGATAATCAAGTTGGGCGGAGAATTCTGTGGGAGGTACGTTATAGACTTCAGAAATTTCTTCAGGTTTTTCCGTGACTTTGTGATATTCCAAAATCGGGAATCCGTCAGGCTCCGGCAAAATAAAAACCATAGCCGTAAAAAGTATTATCAAGAAAAAAAATATGCGTAGTACACGCAAAAAAATCACCCCAAAAAAAATTTTAAAAAAGTATGTGCGAAAGTTTCAGCCCTGCTATACATGCGAAAAATGCTATTACCAAATTTCCGAATACGCTGACTGTTACCGAATAAAGCTGACTCGCGTCAATCAGGGATAATGTTTCCGCATAAAATGACGACAAAGTTGTAAATCCTCCCAAAAATCCTACCGCAATAAAAAGTCTGTATAATTCAGGATTAGATTTTCCCGCCAAAAATCCGACCACAATTCCCATCAAGAAACTTCCCAATATATTTATTACTAATGTTCCGAGCGGAAAATTTCCGATTCTTCCCGCAAGAAATGTTGTCAACAAATATCTTGAAGTTGCTCCGAGTCCTCCGCCTATAAAAACCAATAATATTTTTATCATTTACATCACCAAGTTGTAGGGGCTAGGGGCTGGAGATTAGGGGCTAGATTTTTCAAACTTCAAACTTCTAACTTCTAACCTCTAACTCCTAACTCCTAATCCCCAGCTGTCTGATTTCTTCAAACGTTGTCAAACCTTCGCGAACTTTCTGCAAACCGTCCGCCAACAAAGTTTTTAAACCGTTTTCAAGTGCCGAATTTTTTATTTCGTCTAAATTTCTGCTGTTCAAAATTTTTTCCCGCATATTTTTATCAACACGCAAAATTTCATGAAGTGCCAGCCGTCCGAAAAATCCCGAACCGCCGCATTTTTCACAGCCGACAGATTTGAAAATTTTTTCTTTGCCTAAAATTTTTTTCTCATATTCATTCGCGTCAAAAATTTTTCTGCAGTGCGGACAAAGTTTTCTCACAAGTCTTTGAGCAACAACTCCTTTTAAAGTCGATGCCAACAAATACGGCTCAACTCCCATTTCAATCATTCTGAAAACTGCACTGCATGAATCTCCCGCATGCAACGTCGTAAAAATTAAATGCCCCGTCAATGCCGCACGAACTGCAATTTGAGAAGTTTCCGCGTCCCTTGATTCTCCGACCATTAAACAATTCGCGTCCATTCTCAACATTGCACGAAGTCCCGCCGCAAATGTCAATCCTGCTTTCTCGTTGACTTGAATTTGACTGATTCCCCGAACGTGCTGTTCTATCGGATCTTCCAAAGTCATTATCGAACGCGACGGCTTATTTATTTCCCGAAGTGCCGCATAAAGTGTTGTAGATTTTCCGGAGTTCATCGGTCCCGTTAAAATTATCATTCCCGAACTTTCTGAAATCATTTCGCGGAAAATTTTTTCATTTTCTTCAGAAAAACTCAACTCTTTCAGTTCGTGCAGTTCTTTTGACGAATCCAACAAACGTATCGTCATGGTTTCAGAACCGAACGAAGGCATTGTTGCCGCTCTCATTTCCACGCCGTTAAAATTCATTGCTCCGTCCAACGGTGAAAATGCCGACGCCGTATCCATTCCAGCCAAAATTTTTATTCGAGAAATTATAAGATCTGCCAGCTTTATCGGAATATTTTCATGGAACTCCTGCAAATGTCCGTCGATTCTGTATCGAAATCGCAGAAAATTTTCAAAAGGTTCTATGTGTAAATCAGTCGCCCGAATTTTTATTGCGAAGTTTAAAATTAAATCGACAATTTTTACAGTCGCATGCGTACTTCCTCCGAAACTGTGAACCGCCTGATGTATCAGCAAGTTCAAATTTTTTTTGAATTCTTCAATCAAAATTTTTTCTCCCGTTTTTAAAAAATTACGCTTAATTTGATTCTTTCGACTCAAAAATTTTCCTGCTTACAAAATAAAAAAATCGCCGACTCTTCATCGACGATTTCTTCTTTAAAAGTCTTCAGCATGTCCATGCATTCGACCTTCTTTTCGGGTTGTTTTATTTCGTGATTAATTTTTTTTATGACTTTTTAAAAGCCTGAATGTTTATTACTGGAGCAAGCTCAAAACTGCACTGCTGTTCTGGTTAGCCTGTGCAAGCATAGACTGTGATGCCTGTAACAAAACATTGTTCTTCGTGTAGTTAGTCATTTCTTTTGCCATATCGGCATCGCGAATTGTAGATTCAGCCGCTTGGACATTCTCGCTGGAAGTTGTCAAGTTCTGGCTGGTGTATTCCAAACGTGCCTCAATAGCACCGATTGTCGCCTGCTGATCCAAAACTTTCTGAATTGCGTTATCAAATACAGCGATAGCCGCATTAGCTTTGTCTTGAGTTGCAACGCTGACTCTTGTTCCGCTGTTGCCTTTCAAGCCGAGAGCCTCTGCACGCATGTCATCAAGTCCGACTGTAATTGACTGGTTGGCTTTTGCACCTACTTGGAAGGTCATTTCATTCGAGTCTGATTTATTCTTTGCGTAAACTGTTGTTCTGAAGTCATCAAGAGCCGCGTTGGCAGATTTTTTGACGTTGCCTTCGCTGTCTGTAATGCTGATTGTCAAGCCCGAAATCTGTCCGTAAATGCCACCGCTTGCCGCAGTAACTGTTACGCCTGATTCGCCGTTTGCAGTACCGACCATATCACCTGCTGAAGAAAGCCCGACATCTGTTCCGACGTAGACCAACCCGCTTGGATTACTGCCAACTTTTGCAGAACCAAAAGCAGCAGGACCGCTGTCAGAATTGCCACCGCCTCCAGTGAGGGAAGGAGCATTATCAGCCTCTGCCTTTGCAGCTGCCGCTACAAGTCCCTTTAAATAATTTTTCCCGTCAGACCATTCTGTATCTGCTGCTGCAGTACTCGATGTCGCTCCGCCTTTGTATTTTATGGTTGTGTTGTCAGTTATTGAAGTTACAGAAACGCCTTTAATAGCATTAGCAGCCGTGTTTATAGCATTGGTACGGTTTGTATTTAACGTCGTCCCTGTCCCTGTCATTTTAGTGCTTTTGTAGGTCGATCCCACTTTAGTACTACCATCATAAACTCCAGTGATGAGATACTGATTGGCGCTTGTACCGTTAGCAGGAGTTTGTAACGCAGCCTTCAAATCACTTTCGCCTTTAAACAAACTGCTAACATCTGAAACCATTTGCAGAGCCTTAACAAGATCGGAAGTTGTGTCACTACCGTTGATAACACCCTGCAAAGCAGAGATGGAGGCATTCTGTATCGTACTCTTAGCTTGAGCCTCAGTCATACCGCCGCCTGAGCCACCGCCAACTTCATTGAGTTTAGAGAAGATATCTTCAAGTGTAGTGTTGTCTACTCTGTATTTTGTAGTGTAAGTTTCGCCGTTTTTGACAAATGACGCAGTGACATAGTCAGCAGAAGAAATTTCAAGACTGTCGTTGTTGCGGTTGGTTAATTTGGTAAGAGCGGTATTGCCAGCCACAGCATTTCCGTCGGTATCTTTAAGACCGAGGGACTGGTTAGTCATTGCAGTAAAAGTATCACTGCCGTATTGAGATTTTGAACCGTCAACAAGATATTTGCCGTTAAATGTGGTCAGTGCATTATCATCAATCTGATCAATAAATTGATCTAATTCTTTCTGGATAGTTGCACGATCCTGATCTGTGTTTGTATCAGTAGCCGCATTGACAGCTTTTTCTTTGAGGGATTTTAAAATTTCCATTGTGCTGGAGACTGCTCCCTCAGCAGTTTTCATCAAACTAGAGGCATTTTGAGTATTTTGGTTAGCCTGATCGAGTGAGCGTATCTGTACTCTCATTTTCTCTGAAATAGCATAACCGGATGCGTCGTCCTGAGCGGAATTAATTTTCATTCCGCTGGAAACTTTAGCCAAGCTCTTCTGAAGAGCCGAACTGTTTTTATTCAAAGTATTGAGAGTACGCACGGCACCCATATTGTTTTTGACTACCATTGCCATAGTGATTTCCTCCTTGATTTTTCCTTAAAAATTAATTCCTTATGAACGACTGTTCCTTGTCGCTGATAATATAATATGGCGATCCCTGCCTATTAAAACGCTGGTCTAAAGCGGGGATCGCCACCGAACTTTTAAGCACCGGCACGAAATTTTGCTTCGCCGTGCGTTATTTCTTTAATTTTCAAGCCTTCTTCAAGCCGTCAACTTAAAGAGATTACTGGAGCAAGCTGAGAACTGCACTGCTGTTCTGGTTAGCCTGTGCAAGCATAGATTGAGCAGCCTGAAGCAGAACGTTGTTCTTCGTGTAGTTAGTCATCTCTTTAGCCATATCAGCATCGCGAATAGTAGATTCAGCAGCCTGTACGTTTTCACTGGAAGTGGTCAAGTTCTGGCTGGTGTATTCGAGACGAGCCTCAATAGCACCGATTGTTGCCTGCTGATCAAGAGCTTTCTGAATTGCGTTATCAAATACAGCTACAGCAGCATTTGCTTTGTCCTGAGTTGCAACACTGACTCTGGTATTGTCGGAACCCTTCAAGCCGAGTGCCTCAGAACGCATATCATCAAGTCCGACAGTAATTGACTGGTTGGCTTTTGCACCAACTTGGAATGTCATTTCGTTAGATTCAGATTTGTTCTTAGCATAAATAGTGGTCTTGAAGTCATCGAGAGCCGCGTTAGCAGATTTCTTGACATTGCCTTCGCTGTCTGTAATGCTGAGAGTAAGACCGGAAATTTGACTTGTAACACCCGTGCCTGAATTTTCAGTAGTGACGGTGCCAGTATCCGTTTGCATGGCCGTTATAGTGATACCGTTTGTACCGTCTGCTGTCTTCACACGATCTCCGTAGACATTGTCACCGATGTTTTCATCAGTATTTGTAATCGCAAAAGCAGACGCAGCACCGGCATCTGTACCGACTGCACCAAGTCTTTTGAAGACATCATCAAGCGTATTTTGATCGCCTGCAGCTCTACCAGTAACGGCATCAGCCTCCAAGTTTCCAACTCTGAATTTGGTTGTGTAGGTTCTGCCGTTCTGCACATAAGAGGCTGTGACATAGTCAGCAGAAGAAATCTCGAGACTGTCGCCATTACGGTTTTTCAGTGCTGTAAGTGCCGTACTACCAGTTGTGTCTGTTGACAAGCTCTGGTTGGTCATGGAAGTCGCTACAGCCGCACCACTCTGAGATTTAGAACCGTCAACGAGATATTTGCCGTTAAATGTTGTCAATGCGTTGTCGTCGATCTGGTCGATGAACTGATCCAATTCTTTCTGAATAGTTGCACGATCCTGATCAGTGTTGGTGTCGGTTGCCGCGTTGATAGCTTTTTCTTTGAGGGATTTAAGAATTTCGACTGTGCTGGAAACTGCACCCTCAGCAGTTTTCATCAAGCTGGACGCATTCTGCGTATTCTGATTGGCCTGGTCAAGAGAACGAATCTGCACACGCATACGTTCGGAAATCGCATAACCTGAAGCGTCGTCCTGAGCGGAGTTGATTTTCATACCGCTGGAAACTTTTGCCAAGCTCTTCTGAAGAGCACTGCTGTTTGTGTTCAGGGTGTTGAGTGTGCGAACCGCACTCATGTTATTTTTTACTACCATTGCCATTGTAATTTCCTCCTTGGTTTTGTCCTTAAAAATTGTCCTTCTCTGACGGAATCCTTGCCGTCATTTTTTATAATAAACAAACTTATTGGGGTTGAAAATTGGTCGTCACCAACCTCAAAAGAACCGCTGACGTCACCTGCGGTCCAATCCCAAGAAATTTGATTATCAACTACCATAAAAAATATCTAGTTCTAAAAATTCCGTCATAATTTTTAATCCTTACAAGAACATTATCGAAAAAAATTTTGAGTGACTTAAATTTTTTTTTGAGAATTTAAAAAATATTTTTGTCAGTTGTTTGCGTTGAAAAATTTTTCTGTTAAAATGAAAAGGAAAGATGACGACTTTTAAAAATGGAGGAAAGAATTTTGCGTATCAGAAGAAAAAAAAATACTGCAGAAAAGTTACAGGACTTTTCAAATTTTGTAATTACTGAAAATATCGGTGAAGAATATAAAGGAACTTGGAGAAAATTTTTTGATGAAAATAATTTGTCGCGTGAACTTCATGTGGAACTTGGGACGGGCAAGGGAGATTTTATAACTCAGCTTGCCGAAAAAAATCCCGATAAAAATTTTCTCGGTCTTGAAGTTGAACGCGAAGTTGTTTTAAAAGCCGCAAGAAAAATTCAAGAAAAAAATTTAAAAAATGTTCGTCTTGTGCTTTTTGACATAAATCAAATTTCAGAAATTTTTGCGGAAAATGAAATTGACAGACTTTATATAAATTTCTGCGATCCTTGGCCGAAAAAAAAACACGCCAAACGACGTTTGACGCATGTTAATTTTTTAGAGATGTACAGGAAAATTTTAAAACCTGATGGCGAAATTCATTTCAAGACGGACAATCGCGGGTTGTTTGATTTTTCACTTGAACAATTTGAAATCGCAGGTTTAAAAGTTCGCGATTTAACTTTTGATTTACACGCAAATGAACCGCCTGAAAATATTCGCACTGAATATGAAAATAAATTTAGTTCGCTTGGAACTCCAATAAATCGTTGCGTAGTTTTATTTTAGAATGAGCCGCCAACGTTGAAATGGAATCTTCCGCCCTGACTTCCGCGTCCGTAATCCAAACGCAAAGGACCGAAAGGAGTATTTAAAGCCAAACCGAGTCCGACGCTGCCATAAATATCTCCGCCTTTCGGTACAAAACCACCGTTCCATGCTCCGCCGCAGTCACCGAAAACAATTCCTTGAACTTTTTTGGCAAGCGGGAAACGATATTCAAGAGTAGCAAGCATCATTCTGTTTCCTCTGAACTGATCGTCGCGATAACCGCGTATAGAACCTTGTCCGCCGATTCTGAACTGGTTAAACTCCGTCAAATCTCCGTAACCCAAGCCGTAAGCACCGCGAAGCATCCAAACTTGTGAATGAGCTCCTGCACGGTAAAATTGAGCATGATCAATATAAAATTTTTGAAATTTAAAATCTCCGCCAAGAAGTCCGCCAAATTCTGCATTTAAACTGACTCTTTGCCCGGTGGAAGGGCTGTAAATATTGTCGCGGGTATCTGTTACATGCTGGTATTCTATTGTTCGAGTTGTTCCAAAATTGTCATTACGCCATTTTTCCCATTCGGGAGTACTGCGGTCTCCGAATTTTCCGTTAGATACATGGCGGGAATATCTGTCTTTTCTTTGTTTTAAAGTAAGATAATTTGTTGAGTATTCACTGTGGGGACGGCTGACAGTAATTTCACCGCCCGAATATTTACGCATATATCTTTCTTTTAATCCGCCGTCAGTATCATAGTCCGCATATTCGTAAGTTCTGTTATAAATTTTTAAAACTGCGGCAGTTTCTCTCTTATCAAGCCATGGTCTTCTGAAAGAAAACGAAAAACCTTGTGCGTCACGTTCATCAGCACTTTTTTCGTAAACAATATTTAAAGCGTCGCCTCTGCCCCTGAAGTTTTTGTCGCCGATACTGATTGAACCCAAAAGACCGTCGCGAGTACTGTAACCGGCACCGACACCAAATGTGCCTGTCCTGCGTTCTTTAACTTCAACTTCCATGACAACTGCATTAGGTTCAACGCCTGATAACATTTTCGCGTTGACATCTTCAAAAAATCCAAGATTGTAAACGCGCTCAATGGATCTTCTTGCAAGTTTCGCGTTGAAAGGTTCGCCGACTTTTTGACGCATTTCACGAAGAACAACTTTATCTTTAGTTTTTTTGTTTCCGCTGACTTTGTAACCTTCCAAAACGCCTTCGTTAATTTTCAGATGAAGTATGCCGTCTTTGTCAACATTTATATCAGAAATTTTCATCATAATATAACCGTCGCCATGATATTTTTCCTGAACTTCGGCTATATTGTCATGAAGTGTATTGCTGTTTAAAACTTCTCCCCGTTCAACCGTCATGATTCTTTCAAGGTCTTCGGTGTTTATTACGGTATTTCCGGTAAATTCTATATCTTTTAAAATCGGATTTTCTAAAACATGATACGTCATCATAACGCCTTCGGGAACTTCAGTAATAGTTTGATAAGCGTCATAAAAATAGCCGAGATTTTTTATAACATTCAAGTCACGAATTGCGGTATCTGTATTAAATTCATCACCGACATGAGTTACAACAGCCGATTGAAGAGTTGGCAAAGTTTTATTTCCCGCACCTTCAAAAAATATCGCCGCGACAGTTTTTCCGTCGTACTTTTTAAAATATTCTCTCGTCATTTCTTCTGTTCGAGATACATGTTCTTCGGTTTTTGTTTCTGACGGTTCAACTTCAACCGCAGCGGAAGTATTTTCTTTTGAAGTATCGTCTGAAATACTCAAGTCGGGTTCTTTCTCAATTTTTCCAAAAGGTCTGTCGGTAGTAATTACCGGTGTATTGGGGTCACTTTCCGATACTGCCTCCGCCGAATTCATTCCAATTACAAAAGGCATAGCCATCACCGCCATGCAAATAACGGCACTGCGTTTCTTTTTTATTTTCCTGCTGATTTTCAAAATTTAAAACTCCTTTCAAGTTTTACAAAATTATCAGAGATTATCTATTTGATTAGAAATTATATCTTGCCTCAAAGCCGAAAATAAATTCTCCGCTTTCATGCTCTACGGTAATTCCCATGTTGTCATTTATGTCATATTGGAAACCGTAACGACTGATTTTTTGACCGTTGATTCCTTGAGTATATCTTATCATGAGTTTATCGGTAACGTATTTTCCTATTGAGAGATTAAATTCATTTCCGTGAGAATCTTCTTCGCGTGTATGTCTGTCGAAAGCCGAACCGCTGCCACTTGTAAGGATAAATCTGTCAAGCCCCAAATTTCTCTTGATAGTGTCCTCAATTTCTCCTATAACACTCATCTGCAGACCGAGCGACAACGCATCAGCCAAGCCAAAACTGATTGATCCTCCTTTGTCATAAGCGTCCCTGAAAGTCAAAACCTGCATAATTTCAGATTCGCTCATTTCAGGATTGGAACGCAATTTTAAATCCATTTTGTCCAGAGGGCCTTCAACGTCGAGGAAAATTTTTGTATTTGTCAGTCTTGTTTCTGCATGGAAATTCAAATTTGGGAGGAAAGAACCATACTGATCAAAATGTGCTTCGCCAACTTTCACGTCAAAAATATTTTGCAAGTAGGTGACTGTTCCGCCACGTCTTACACTAATTACGCCCGAAGGTCTTGGAAATGTAGTTGTCCCTCCGAAATGTGCCGAGCCTGTCAAGAACATGTCGAAAAGTCTTGAACTGTACAAATGAACTCTTTTGCCAAGTTCTAATGAAACATCTAAAATCATTTCGGGAAGCGGTTCATCAGATTCGGGAATTGATGGAATACCGATAACGCAGCGATCCAAATTCAATTCACCGGAAATTTTCGGCAAAATGTTTCCGGTTTTAGTTTGTCCTTCAGTCAAAGAAAATTCTGCATTAACAGGACCCGTGAAAAATCCGCTGATAATTTCCAACTCTTCTGCTTTTAAGTTGAAATTATAATCGCTTAAACGTAAATTTGCAAAATTAAATCCGCCTTCCAAATTTAGTGTGCCGTTTCCAATATTTCCCGTGAAATTTTCTATGTCAAAACGATCCCCTTTAAACAGAGCGGCAATATTTATTCCTTCAACCATGCTGTTTACGCCTTTAAATTTAACAGTGCCGTCATTAACTCCTATTGCTCCGTTAATTTTTGGATTTTTCGCAGTACCTGTAATTTTTAATTCTCCGAAAGTTTCACCGACTGCCCAAGAAACATATTTACTTAAGACGGGCAATAAACTCAAGTCAGCACCGTCCAAAGAAACTGTTAAATCAAATTCATCATCTTTGGTAATATTTTCTCCGGGATCTATGTAGAAAGCCTGTATCGGCAAGCGTCCTTTAGCATTTGCGGAAACTGATTGAGTTCCGATTAAACGCAGGACTGTAAAATTTTTCACGTCGCAGACCCAATCTTTAAAAATTACATGAGATTTTATCGAATCAAAAGTTGCACCGCCTGCACTTCCCGACGCAAACAAATTTATATCGGCTGAAGGATTTAAAACAGTTCCGTCAATTTTTGCGTTGATGTCAGTATGTCCCGTGACTTCCATATCAAGCCCTGCAAGTTTTGAAAAAATTCCAAGTTCCAAATTTTTTGAAGTCAAATTCAAATCTATAGGAGAATTAAAACCGACCGTCCCAAGCAAATTAAATTCTCCAATATCTCCCTGCTTGCCCTCAAATTTATTGAAGTAAATAATATCGTTCAAATAGTTCAGTTCAAAATTTACGTCGTGGAGATCATAACCGACAATTCCTCCGTCAATAATATTTCCCGACAAATTTGCCATAGGTTTATCGGTCGTGCCGCTTACAGAAATTTTTGTATTAAGTCTGCCCGACAAATATTTTGCCTCTTGTCCCGCAAGTTTAAAAAGTTCTTCGATTCCGATATTTTCCGCGTCAAGATTTCCGCTCATCATTTTTGTTGAAGTATTTCCAGCAAGATAAAGATTACAAAATCCTTCGTCCTGATTAAATTTAAAATCATCGACAACAATATTATCTCCGTTTATTCCGACATGTCCATGAACATTTGAAATTTCTACACCGTTAAAAATTAAATTTTCCGCATCAAGATTTCCGTTAAAAATTGGATTGTCAACAGTGCCTGTAATAAGTCCTTCAAATTTTCCGTGACCTTCAACGGGATAAGTTTTCGGAAATAAAACTTGCAGACGTTTTAAACTGATGTCACTGCCTTGAGCAACAAAATCAATTTCTTTAGTTTTTCTGTCAATCGTGCCGTTCAAAACCATGTCAACCATCGGCGAAGTAATATTTAATTCCTGCACGCGAATTTTGTCATCGTCAACAAAATATTCGCCTTTGATTCCGCTGACTAAAATTCCGCGATAACTTCCGTATTTAAAATCAATTTGTCCCGCAACTCTCGGACTGTTTAAAGTTCCCGTAATTTTAACTTTGTTGTTCAAATTTCCTGTAAATTTTTGATCCGGAGCAACAAGTGCGACAAGGTCTTCAACTCTTGCTCTGTTCGTCAAAAGTTCCACGTCAATTTTTTTCTCGCCCGTGAAACCGATAACGCCTTTTTGAACAGTCCAAGTCACTCGCCCGCCTTTTTCAATTTCAAAATTGTCTATGTTTACGCCGTCCAAATTTCCCGACGCAGAAAATTTTAAAGAATCAAAAGGCTGTTTGAAAAAAGTTCCTTTAAAATGTTCTCCGCCTCTCGGTGCATTGTCAACGGCAGAAAATTTTATTGCAAGTTGCGGGTTATTTATATCTCCGTGAATCTCTCCGGTAAAATCTGAAATGCCGCTCATATCAAAACTTGAATCAAAAACTTTTGCAAAAGCCATGTCAATGTGGGCTCCGTAAAAATTAAAATCCATTTTGTTTCCGTCAGTTAAAGTTCCTTCAATACCGACTGCACCGTGTGAAGGCAATTCAGCTTTACAATTATCAATTTTTAAATTATTTCCGTTCAAATAAAAAGAAGTCACCGCGTTATTTATTCCGAAACCTTCATAATTAACATTTGATGCTTGAGCAGAGCCGAAAATTTTTAATTTCTGTAAATCTTTTCCAACTCCGTCAACAACAAAATCTCCTGAAAGTTTTCCGTAAGCCTGTGCGTCAAGTTCGGCAAAATTTTTTAAATCTGAAATATTCAAGCCGAAAGATTTTACATGAGCAGTATAAGATAAATCATCTGTGGAAATTTCCGCGTTGCCTTCAACATATCCGCCAAAAGTTTCGCCACTTAAATTTTCCAAAACAACTGTATTATTTCCATATCTCAAATTAGTTTTTAAATTCCGTGCAGATAAATTTTCATAGGCAAGATAATCAGAAAAAATTTCTGCGTCAACTTGAGGATTTTTTGCAGTGCCGATTAAATGGGCTTTAACTTTTGCAGCTCCCTCAATTCCGATATTTTCAATAATTGCGGAAGGTGCAAAACTTTCAGAGTCTGCATGAATATCAAAAAATGTTTCGTCCGTGTCCAAACGAACAACGCCAGAAACATTTGCCGCCTGTTTATTTGCCTGTGCGGAGGCATTAAAAGAAATTTCTGAATTGCTGAAAGTCGTTGAGCCGTCAATATTTTTTATTTCAGTATTTTCAACTTTAACAGAGCCGTCGGCAATTTCAGCAGAGCCGAGCAATTTAAAATTTCCTGCAGTTCGATTTAAATGAAGTTTTAAATCTGAAATATCTCCGTCAATAATTTCCAGACTGTCAGGCAAAGTATTTTCAGGAATGTATTGAACAAATTTTTCAGCGTCAACTTTATCAGCAGACAAATGAACAATTTGATTTTCTGAACCTAAAATTCCCCAAGCGTCAATTTTGCTGTCAAAAATTTTGGCAGAAACTTTTGTATCAACTGATTCAAGATTTCCACAGTCGGCACTTCCGGAAATTTCTTCCAGCAAAATATTTTTTCCGTCAAAGTCCGCATTTAATTTGCTGTCCTCAACAAAAATTTTTGCACCGAAATTACTTTCGCCCGTTGATTCCATTTTTATATCGTCAAAATTCCAAGTGCCGTCATCTCGTTTTTTTAAATTCACGTCGGCACTTTTAACATTTATTTCGTCAACAGCTCCCGCAGGATCATCAGTCAGCGAAAAAATTTTCAATTTAATTTTCGTTTCGTCAACTTTTGCAATGTGTTCAGAATTTTTATCAAAAATTTCAATGTCGTGCAAAATAATTTCACTGGGCTGAAGTTTAGAGAGATTTAATTTTTCAATTTCAACGTCGCCGATTTTTATTTGAGTTCCGACAGTTTCAGAGGCTTTTTCTTCAATCATCGGAACAAATTTTTGCAATAGAGCGTCATGTTGTGAACTTATGTAAAGTCCGCCGGAAATTACAGCAGCACTCAAAATTCCGCCGATAACTTTAAAAATTTTTTTCACACACTCCGCTCCCTTCAAAATCTTTTCAAAAAAAAACCGCCTAATTATACAGGCGGTAAAGATTTATGGCAAATTTTTTTAAAAAGCAAATTTTATTTTTCCGAATAAGTTATCAAATCTTTTTCAGCAGTGAGATTTTTATAATTTGTTTCAGGAGTTTTTTCGAGGGAAGACGGCGTTAAATTATTTTCCGTGATTTCGCTGAGATTGTCCGAAGAAACAAAATTATTTTCTTCCGTGAACCACATCGAAGAAGTATCTGCGGAAACAGATTTTGAATAAACGTTTGTTTTTCCGTTGACAGTAATTTTTTTGCTCTCACCGTTTTTAACTGTCAAAGTTCCCTTCCCTGATTTAAAGACGACATCGTTTCCGCTGAACGTGTAAGCATATTTACCGTAAATTTTTATTTCGTCTTCTTTCGCAGTGTAATCGGTAATAGTATCTCTTCCGCTGTCAAAACCGTAAACGAAAGTATCTTTTCCTTTACCGCCCGTCAAAGTGTCATTTCCTACTCCGCCGTTTAAAGTATCTTTTCCTTCATCGCCCTTCAAAATATCATTTTCGGTTCCGCCGTTTAAGCTGTCATTTCCGGTTCCGCCCTTCAAAATATCATTTCCGGTTCCGCCGTTCAAAACATCATTTCCGGTTCCGCCGATCAAAGTGTCTCTTCCGAAACTTCCTGCCAAAGTTGCAGTTTTACCGACATTTGTCAATTTTCCTGCATTTCTCAAAGTATATGTATAGCCGTCGCCATTGACGCTTGCTCCATTTTTTCCCGCCGTAAACATTACGCTTTTATTGTTTAAAGTAATTTCATCTGCTTCAGTACCACGCTTCAAGCCGTAAATAGTTATCAACGTACTTGCATCTCCGCTTGCTTCGGAATAACTGACAGATTTTTTGTCTGAAGCCAAAGTATAACCTGCAGTTGTTCCGCCTTTGCTGTATTTTGCAGTTGTGCCTTCGACTGTAAATCCTGCCGAAAATTTTTTCGATTGAGTAACATCTTCCGCCAGTGCCAAAGTATAACCGTCGGAAATTGTAACTTTTTGGTTTTTGTCGAGTGCTGCCGAATTTAATGTTACTGTTTTATCTTTCAGTGACAAATCACTTGCCTTTGTGTCTTTCTTTAAACCTTCTATCGTGAATAAAGTTTTGGTGGTTGCCTCTTTATAATCGACAGTGCGTTTATCATCTGACAAAGTATAACCTGCAGTTATTCCGTCTTTGCTGTAGTATTTTGCAGTTGTGCC
>JAFZMV010000075.1 GCA_017553205.1 Selenomonadaceae bacterium
ATTAAATTGGTATTCAGAATTTTTATTCAAAGCTGTTGGAGAATTTTTTATGAAATACGCATATGCCAGAGTATCTACTCGCAAACAATTCCGTGAAGGGAACGGACTTTTTGAACAAATTGAAAAACTCAAAGCTGTCGGCTATGATTCTCTCGTAGTTGAAGAATTTACCGGCTCAACTACCAAACGTCCTATGCTTGATGATTTAGTTTCTAATTTGAAAGACGGTGACACAATCATCGTAACCAAACTTGACCGATTGGCTCGCACAACTGCCGAAGGTTCTAATCTCATTAAAGATTTATTGAATCGTGGTGTTTCGGTTCATATTTTAAATATGGGATTGCTGGATAACACTCCGACTGGAAAACTTATCACTCATATTTTACTTGCCTTTGCTGAATTTGAACGCGATATGATTATTGAAAGAACTCAAGCAGGAAAAGAAATTGCTCGTACAAAAAATGGATTTCGTGACGGCAGACCGCCCATTGATCCAAATAGAAAACGTGCCGCCGCTGAATTGATTGTCAATCAGCACAAATCTTATAAAGAAGTTTCAGCACTCACAGGACTTTCGCTTTCTACTCTCGTTCGTTCCGTTCAGGCTTTTAAAGCTGACCTTTTACTTGCCGACAAAAAATAATTTTGTGTTATAATTTGTGAGAGGTGATTCAATGTCCGATAAAACTATTGAACAGAAATGGCACGACGCTAACATTTAAAATAATTTTATATACAATTGTTAATTCACTGAAAAAGCATTTTATGAAATTTTTCAATAGGGTGGGAAAGATATGGGAATCTTTTTAAATTTGTATGTTTCAAAAAATATTACTGCCGATGAGTGGGAAAATGCTTATTTAGCAACATTGCCTTTAATTGATAAATTTCCACTTATGGAATTTAAAGATTCTACTCCTAAAGGATATCCGATGCATTCCGGCTTTAAAACTGTTGAACGAGAATTGCATCAGGGATTAGGCTGGTGTACTGTTGGAGACTATGAAAGTTATGGTATTGCCGAAGCATACACTCTTCATAGAAAAATTTCCTTACAGCAAAAAAATGAAGATTTCGATCCGATACTTTTGCTCGGCGCAGAAAAAAGTATCATTACTTTTACTGATACACGAGTAGCGGGAAAATATTTAAGTTTGTGGGGAGATAAAACTCAAGGTGAGCGTTATCACATTTTTCTTCTTGCGGTTGCTTGTTATATGGGGAAATTTCTCAAGGATAAGTTGGCTATTGGTGGTGACGTTACCAGAGGTCAATGTAAAATGGCAGTTGATTTTATAGAGGACGTATTGGGAGAAAAAATTGATTTGCCTATACAATGTGATCACGAGAAATTTTACACTCGCCTTCGTAATTTGCCGTTGAATCAATCAGAAATTTTGGATTTTTTCCTGACTGTTTATAATGGCGAACTTACAAAAGAAATTGCAAGTTTTGTTAAGAAAAATTTCACCGATGAAGAAATTTTTTTGTATTGGAAAAATCGTTTTTCAATATATCCTGCTGATACCATAGGGTTCAGTAAAGTATTACGCGATTTTCTCTATTTGGATTTCCCCGTGTCAGATGTTGCAAAATACGCAAATAACAAAACTGATGACGGAAAAGACCTCACTGAAACTATTATCCAAAAAATCATGGACTCTGAGTTGCATATTAAAGATAAGGATTGTCAAGATGTATTGAATATTGACAAGGAGGCTGGAGGTACTTATAGCATATTCTCTTTACTTGCCGGATTTGTTTTTTCTGAGGCACATAATTGGAGAGTTGATCGATATATGCCTCTGGAAGAACTTCGTAGAGAAATTGACATCGCTTTTGGAAACTTTGTTGATACAAATTCAATTATTGACAACTATCTTGAAGAAAAAAGAAAAATAATCAATGAAAATTTATCTGAAGTTGAACCGGATCGAATTTTAAAGTCCAAAATGGATTTTTATGTTGATGAAAAAAAATCCGAAGAACAAAAATACGATATTCATGATTATTATCAACTCAGATTATTTGAGAGTGGCGATACCATTTCACCAAATGTATGGGAAAATACATTTTCAATGTTTAAATTTTATCTTAGCGCAAATGATGAGAACACGCTCGATGAACTTAAAAACGAAGGTGCTGAATCCTGCATTAGATTTCTTTGTCGTCAAAACAGAACTATTGCTCTTATGGGAGATGATTGGGATAAAATCTTTGACAAAATAAAAAGTAACGTAGAAAATTTTAATCGTTATTATCCGATGGTCAGAGTTAAAATTACTGATGAACGTATTACACATATTCTTCGTGCTTTCGTATTAAATGATGAACTTTGGGATTTTCTTAACAAATCTTTAAACTCGAGATAAAAATATGAATACTGTAAAAAATTTCGTTCAACACTGGAGCGGACACGGCTACGAAAAAGGAGAAACGCATTCTTTTTGGCTGGCTTTCCTGCGCGATGTTTTCAATATTTACGAGCCTGAGAAGTTCATAAATTTTGAAGTGCCGGTAAAACTCAAACACAAATCTTTCATCGACGCTTTCCTTCCCGACACAAAAGTTATCATTGAGCAAAAATCTTCTAGCGTGAAACTCGAAAAAAATCAAACGCAGTCCGACGGAGAAATTTTATCTCCTTATGAACAGGCACAGCGTTACGGGAACAGTCTGCCTGTTTCAATGCACCCAAGATTTATTATTGTCTGCAACTTCAAAGAATTCTTGATTTATGATATGGAGCTGATGAGTGAGCCGACAAAAATTTTGCTGGAGGAACTGCCCGAAAATTTTCACGCTTTCGACTTCATGATTGACCCGAATAAAAATAAAATTCGGCTTGAACTTGAACTTTCTTTAAAAGCTGGCGAAATTGTCGGCAAACTTTACGACAATTTGAAATCTCAATATCTCAATCCAAACTCTGAAGAATCTTTGCAAAGTTTAAATAAATTGTGCGTTAGAACCTGTCTAATATCTAAAGAAATCGCATTATGACACGATGAAAGATTTACATCAAAAATCGCTGAAATATTGTTGCGGTGCTACTTCATAAAAAGTTTTTAGACAGGTTCTTAGACTAGTTTTCTGTTTATATGCGGAATCCGCTGGAATTTTTGGTAAACATAAAATTTTCCGTGATTATCTGCAGAAAGAAAATAATATTCGTCGTGCTTTGATGGATTTGTTTGAAGTTCTCAATACTCCCGAAGAAAATCGTGATCCGTATCTTGCCGAAGAATTAAAAAATTTCCCTTACGTCAACGGCGGACTTTTTGCAGAAAAAAATATCGAAATTCCAAATTTTACTCCAGAAATAAAAAATTTATTGCTGGACGAGGCAAGCAGTAATTTTAATTGGGCTGGAATTTCTCCGACAATTTTTGGTGCTGTTTTTGAATCAACGTTGAATCCTGCAACTCGTCGAACCGGCGGCATGCACTACACCAGCGTTGAAAATATCCATAAAGTTATCGACCCGCTTTTTTTGAATGACTTGCACGAAGAATTTTTGCAAATTAAAAATTCTAAAAAAAATCGTAAAAAAAATTTGCTCGACTTCCAAAATAAACTTGCAAATTTAAAATTTTTCGATCCCGCTTGTGGTTCAGGAAATTTTTTGACAGAATCTTTTATTTCTCTGCGTCGTTTGGAAAAT
>JAFZMV010000076.1 GCA_017553205.1 Selenomonadaceae bacterium
ATTATCGAAAGATTTTTTAATCGCATCAAACACTACAGACACATTGCAACACGTTACGACAAATTGTCCGTTTGCTTTTTAAATTTTGTTCTTCTTGCCACCGTCATGATAAAAATTTAGACTTTACCAACACGCCCTAATTCATTTCTTAAAATTTCATCAATTTGATAAGCGGGAACTTTTGTATAAATTTCTAAAAGAAAATTTGTCATGTCTTTAACAACAACATCGAAAGCCATATATTTTAAATCTTTTCGATTTTTAAAATCTTCCAGATTATCAAAAAATTTATCCATGTATTCAACGCCGCGAATCAAAGTGCCAAATTTTCCGATTATGGTTTTCTCAATATCTTCTTGCTTATGCGAAAGAGAATCATCACGCAAACGATTTATATTTATTATGTTAGGAACGCGAAGAATTTTTTTTGCTGCACAAATCAAACAAGTTGTATAAATCAAATCAAAATGTAATACGTTTATCCATTCCAAATTATTTTCCAAAATACAATCCCTTTTTATAAATTTCGTCCAAACAGGCCACATAAATTTATATTCGCCCAATTCTTTAATTTTTTCTGAAATATTTTCGCTGACCCAAGTTGGTTCATTGACGCAATTTATTTTTGTCGGGGTTGCAATGTGAATCGGTAAATCAGAAATTTTTCCATTTCCTTTAACTACATAAGTTTTTTCAAAAGTAATTACATCTGTATCAAATTTTTCAGAGATATTATAAAATTCTTCAAAAGCAGTTTTTGTAATCAAATCATCACTTTCCATAAAAAATATATATTCTCCGCAAGAATTTTTAAATCCGATATTATTTGAATCTCCTGCACTTCCAGAATTAAAATTTTTGCGAATTAATTTAATTTTTTCTCCAAAATTTTTGACATAATTTTCAACGACTTCACAGCTTTTATCAGTCGAGCAATTATCAACGACAATAATTTCAAAATCTTGAAAAGTTTGAACAAAAACACTATCCAAACATTCACCGATAAACTTTTCGGAATTATACATCGGAATTATCACAGAAATTTTTGGAAAATTTTTTTCTGACATAATTTCACTTCCAATTTTGAAAAAAATTATGTCGTCAATTATACCCCCCCCCCAGTCGAATTTGTCAAGAAACTTTCAAAAAAATTTTAAAATTTTTTGTCAAGAAAATTTTTTCTTCAGTCGTCCTTTTTCCCATTCTGCCGCCACTTTTCCAAAAATTTTATAAATTTTTGCCGTTGTACTTTCTGCACGTCTAAAAGTATTTTGAGCAAAAAAAAATCTCCGACGAAAAATTTTTTTCATCGGAGAAAATTCGCCACTTTTCGGTAATTTGGAACAGTGAGTTAATCTATTAAACTTCTTGTGCTGTTAATAATGCCTCAACTTTTAAATCAGGTTTTTTATTTAAATCAATAAATTCATTTTTTACAGTTTGGACAACAGGCTGAGAAATAACTCTTGCTTCGTCAATATAAACAATTTTTGCTCGCTGTCCGTCATTCAATCCGACCCAATTTCCGTTAAGAGAACGGCGGAGATTTCTCATGAACAAAATCCCGAATCTTGTATCAAGTTTTCCCTTTAAAACGTCATCATATAAAACTTTAAAAATATCGAAAGGCGAATTTCTTTTTGCATATGAACGATTTGCCGCCATTGCGTCATAAATATCAAGAATCGCAATAATTTTTCCGAAATCAGAAATTTGTTCTCCCTTTAAACGGTTTGGATAACCTGAACCGTCACATCTTTCATGATGATGAAGAATTCCCGACAAAATATCAGTTTTATTTTTCAACTCGGAATGTTTCAGCATGTCATAGCCGTAATCTACATGGCGTTTTATTTCCGCAAATTCTTCAGGCTCAAGTTTTCCTTTTTTGTTTAAAATTTCTCTTGGAACTTTAACTTTTCCGATCTCGCTGAGAACTCCGGCAATAATAATATCTTTTTCCATGTCTTTGTTGTAGCCGACCCATTTTGCAAAAACTCCAGCCAAAATTCCGACGTTTGCCGCGTGATGAATTGTATAATCGCCTTTACGCGTCATATTATGAATTTGAGTGACAGCTGTAGAACCTTCGCAAAGTTTTTTAATATTTTCCGCGTCTACAATAGAATTTAAAGATTCTTCGTCAAGTTCATTATGATGAGCAAATTTATAAAAAACCGCGTCAACTTTTTCATAAGTTTTTTGATAATATTCCAAATAATTTTGATCCAGCAAATGTTCCTGACCTGTAACTTCGGTTGATTCTTCTTCTTCTTCCACTTCGTCAATATAAACCGAAAAAACATTATGCCCGATAAGGCTTGCAATCGAATCCGCATTGAGAACAGTATTTTTTTTGAGAACAACTTTACCGTCCATATCAAGAACATCACGTCCGATTTTCATTCCCGAACGCAACACGTCCACGTCATAAGACCTTAACACACAACCGCCCCCAGCGTAAAAAAAATTTTCTTTATAAAATTTCCCGTAATATTTGCCAAGAATATAAAAAGTTCCTGCAACAGCAAAAAAATATTACCTGAAGTAATAGTAACTATTTTTTTTTAGTTTAGACAACAAATTTAAATTTTTCCGATAAACTCCAAAAACAAATGAAAAATTTTGCAGGAAATTTTTTTTGTTGCAAGAATTAATTTCGACGCAAAAATTTTTGTAAATGGGAGATGTTTTAAAATGATTTCAAGTACCGATTTTAGAACCGGACTTACTATCGAAATCGACGGCAATGCATGGCAGGTCGTAGAATTTCAGCATGTAAAACCCGGAAAAGGTGCGGCTTTTGTCCGTACAAAAATTAAAAATGTTGAAACAGGTGCAGTTGTTGAACGCACTTTCAACCCGAATGAAAAAATGCCGCCCGCTCGTCTTGATACCCGCAGAATGCAGTATCTTTACGAAGAAGGCGGAAACTACACTTTCATGGACACCGAATCTTATGAGCAAATGGAACTCACAAAAGAACAGCTCGGAGACACTTTGAATTATCTTCTTGAAAATATGGAAGTCAGTTTGCAGACTTTCAAAGACAGAATTATCGGCGTAACTCTTCCTAATTCTGTTGAGTTGAAAGTCACTGAATGTGAACCCGCAGTCAAAGGCAACACCGCAACAGGTGCAACTAAAAATGCTACTGTCGAAACAGGTTATGTTGTCCGCGTCCCGCTTTTCATCAATGAAGGCGACGTTTTAAGAATTGACACACGTACGGGAAGTTATATCGAACGTGCATAAATAAAAAAGTTGACAAAATTTTGTATGCGTGATATTATTCGCGGCGTTGACGACAAGTCAATCAGGGGTATCGCCAAGTTGGTAAGGCACGGGATTCTGAATCCCGCATGCGTTGGTTCGAGTCCAGCTACCCCTGCCAATTTTTTTTAGAAAATATTTTAACGAAATAAAAAATCCCTTCTGTTATCAGAGGGGATTTTTCACTTTCTGTATAAGTCATTCAAATTCTGCCATCATCTGAAAATTTTTATAAGTCATTGAAGTTCTGTAGGCCGTTGCCGCTCCCATCATTTTTGCATTAGGTACGGCTGTTTCTTTATAATTTTTTTTGCTTCTTCCGAGTTTATTTAATAAGTCCTCTTCAATTTTATTATTCGGGAGTGCGTCATATTCTTTTGATTTTGTAAATTGAGCCCATTCCGCCTCAATGGCACGAATTGTCATTATAAAACTTTCCATAATATCCTGCGGAGTTTCAGAATTGTTTTTGTCTGAACCGTCTGCAGAATTTTTTTCTATATGTTTTATGCCGTAAAAATCTTTAAAAGAATCTTCTTCAGTATCCGAAGAATTTTCTTCGGTTTCATTATTCCACGAAAATTTATTCCAATCCGAATCCAAATTTTGAAATTCGGCATCTTTAAAAATTTTATTTGTATTTGAATTTACTGCATTGCAACCTTCGCCGAATTCTCCGTCAATCGGCGTAAAGTTTTTCTTGTCATTCAAATTCAAAGACTTTGAAAAATCCGAAGACTTTGAATCAGATTTACATGCCGCAATGTCCGCACTTGCTTCCGCCGATGCTTTTATCATCGCTTGAGTGACAGCCTGTTTCGCCTCTTGTTTTGTTTTGGCTTTTTTGAGTTCGCCTTTTAGATCTTCGCGAGCCTCTTCGGCCTGTTTCGCTCTCTTGTAAGTTTTAGGCTCTCTTTGTTGCAGATAGGTCAACTCTTCATCAGAAATCTTTTTTCCGCTCGATAATTTCTGTTTTATACCTGCAATTTTCGCCGTACTGACTTCCTCTTCAGATTTCTTTTTTATATCAGCCGTTTGAGTTTTTTCAAAATTTAAAAAGCCGTTGCTGTCTGTCAATTTCTGTCCTGCAGATAATTTATATTTTGCCGCGAAGTTCAGATTTTTTTGTCTGAGATAAGAACCTAGCGTCCCCATTGTTGTAAAATCCATTTTCAATACCTCCTTGTCAACAACAGCGACATTTTTTTAGTGAAAACTCTCCTCCTTTTTCACCTGAATGTTAGCCGTATTCTAACACTAAAAAAAAATCTGCACAAGCTAATTGGCAGAAAAATTTTTATACCTGTGTATTTCAACAAACTGTCAACTACCAGCGAATAAATTAGCTAGCTTGGGGAGTGAAACCCCAAATTGCTTAGATACGGCTGACTTGCTCCAAACTTTTCAGTCGGAGTAGAGGTCTGCTAATTACCAAAGCCATTTAAGTCCGCAAGTTGTCAAACGGACTGCACTCATCAAGAGTGGC
>JAFZMV010000008.1 GCA_017553205.1 Selenomonadaceae bacterium
GGTTACGGGCCGATTCCTCAAGCAGGAACTCATACAATAATTATACATTTTTGATTGACTCATTACAGGGGGTGTCACCATCGGGTTCGGCACCCCCTGATACTGTCATCACCTTCCGGAGTCTTCTCGGTCATCATGATTACAGATAAGATAACTACGGACAATAATTATCTAACCGTTGAAAAGAGGGGAGGGTGATTTTGAGTCTAGAAATTCATCACCACGATGGGAGGCCCAGGAAAGGCTTCCCATTTTTTTGTGATCAGTTTCCAGGTCATGACGAGAGGAAAAATTGAATCGTCGAGAATCATTCATTTGAGAAATGTGTTTGACGTCCCATCGAAAACCGGCGAGATTTTCAGTCAGATTTTCTGGGTCGGTAAGGCTGTTTTTTTGAGTCCAAAATTGGGACGAAAATCCGATTTTTTGAAAAATGCACGGATTTTGGGTCAGAAAATTTGAGCTTTTGAACTCAAAAACAGGGTGGGTGACCGAAAACAGCCTCAAAAAATATCAGAAAATTCTACCCCATGAATGGAGTGAAAAATCGCACTTAACCGCTTGTAGGGTGGGTTAGAACAGGTGTTGCGAGGTGATGTCCCAAAGAGCGTAAAATTGGTCAAAAAGTCGCTTTTTGGCCGTTTTTAGCCCAAAAATCCGGAAAATCAGAAAAATCGGGCAATTTTGCCCGATTTTTACTTTTTTGGAGATAGGTCAAAAGGCGCCAAAGAAGGGCTTTAAACTCACTAAAAACCATTTATATATCGATGTTTTTGTAATATTTTGACAAATCGGTTACTTCCTTAGAATCGCTCAAATTAGCCGATTTCATGCCAGAGTAGGGTGTGCTGGAAAAAATCGCAAGGAAATCGAGTTGAGCACTCAGAAAATCAAAAATGGTAATTTACCAACGGCTTATTCGGCTTCGAGAACGGCCTGCGGTTTGCGTTTCAAAACGAGGGGTAGGGGATGAAAATTGGCTGTTTCCGGATCCAGATGGGAGTTTGCGTTTGTACCCAGGCGGCAAAAAATGAGAATTTGCGACCGCAAAATTTACAAAATCACTAAAAATAGGCATTAACATTTTTTAGATTATGCTACAATTAACCGAAAGTCAGCAAAATACGCAAAAAAACGTCAGTATTCCTTTAAATATTACTCCCCTCCCCTGAAATGCTGATTTTTGATGATTTTTTGATTTTATAATATGCTATTGTATAGGATTATAAGACATAGTTAATAAATCTATACTTTAAGTAAAATTATTTACTTTTGAAATTAGCCGAAAATTGTCAATTTTTGGAAAATATAATTGCAAATTTTAAAATTTTCGTTTATAAATTTGGTCAATTCAAAAAAACGTTTTAAATTTGCAATCCCAAAATTAAAAATCGCAAACAGGCGGTTTTTGGCATTTGGGGCGATTTTGAGGTGTTTTCAAGACCGCATTTTGGTGTCAGAAAATTTTCTGACCTTATATATGGCTTTCTCGCTCACTTGAGCGTCACAAAAAAATTGTTCTTAAATGGATATTGTATCGAGGTTGAAAAAGTTTCTTGAGCAGGCCGGGATTTCAAATTCCCAGTTTGCCGATACCTGTGAGATACCTCGACCCACTCTCTCTCAGTTGCTCAATGGTCGCAACAAGAAAGTGAGTGATGAAGTGATTGGCAAGATTCATCGCGCCTATCCTTCCCTGAACGTTATGTGGCTCATGTTTGGCGACGGAGAGATGTTGAGTTCGGGAGCCGATTCAATTCGTCCTGCCGATTCGTCATCGCCTTCTGATCGTGACTCGAATTCCCGGTTCGAAGATAAAGGTCAACGCGCGATCTCGTTCGACGGTGATGACCAGGTGGGATATACCGCCTCGTCTTCCAAGCCTATGCAGCGCGCTACCTCTCCCTCGATGATGAGCGAGACCCTTCAGAGCATGATGCAGAGTGCTGCAGCTGGACGAAATACTCGCCGCGGTTCATCCAATGGTGAGCGCCACGTGGTCAATATTTTCGTCTTCTACAGCGACGGACGCTTCGAACGCTTCGAACCCGCACATTGAAAAATTTGAATAATAATGTAATAATGTTGATATTTCATTCACTTGGTTTTGCCGGTCGACACAACACTTAAACAACGACTTTTGCCGCAC
>JAFZMV010000009.1 GCA_017553205.1 Selenomonadaceae bacterium
ATACGAAGATCAGCAAGATAACAGGACAAGAAAAAATTACTTCGTGCCAAAAGGTTCATTTCCATATAAATTTCGTGAAATTCTAATAAAAAAAGTTGAATTTTTCCGCGTAATTTCCGTAAAGACGCGATAATATACACACATAAGATAAATCAAACGTGTTTCACAGAAAGGAAATGGTAAAAATGGCAACAAAGAAAACTGAGGTTAAGGAAAAGGTTGAAAGCAAGGTCATCAACCAGAGCATCATCAACATTCACAACGCCGCGATTCTTCAGGAAAAATCGGCAGGAGCAAAAATCAGAGATATTTTTGCAAAAGTCTTGGCGGACGGAAAAATCACGGTTGAAGTTATGAATCAGCTGACGAGCGAAAACTTTACAAAAAGCATGCTCAATATCCGTTATGCGTTTCTCAAACACGCAACGAAAAATCCGAACGACCGCAAAATCAACGGAAGAGCACGCTACGGAGCTAAAGTTATCGAGATTAACGGCGAAAAGTTCTGGGTGACAAATGATTTGTACGAAAAGCAAATTGAAGTGTTTGAAATCTGGGCAGGCAGTCTGTACGGAAAAACTAAAAAGTAAAATTCAAAATTAAAAATCAAGACACGCCTTCGGGCGTGATTTTTTTTACAAAAAATTAGCTGGAAAACAGGTAAAAAAAGTTGCCAATTTCCGTGTAAAATCCGTAAAGCCGCGATAATATACACACATAAGATAAATAAAACCTGTTGCAAAAAGAAAGGAAATGATGAAAATGACAACAGCGACAACAACCGAAATTAAGGCAAAAGCCGAGAGCAAAACTCCTTCAACCGAAGTCAAAAATGAGGTTAAAACTGAAAGCAAGCTCGAAGTCAAAGCCGAGAAAAAATCTGAGGTTAAGACTGAGAGCAAGTCGGCAGTAAAGACCGAAAACAAAATCACAGTCACGCCTGAAGTCAAGGTCGATAAGAAAACTGAGGTTAATACTGATAACAAGCCTGAAGTCAAAGTTGAGGAGCAGAAACCGACCGCAAAAAATCCTCCCAAAGAATCAAAAATTAAACCGCAAAGTGCGGGAGCAAAAATCAGAGCAATGTTTGAAAAAATTCTCAATGACGGAAAAGTTACCGCTGACGTGATGAAAATTTTGACGAATGTTGAAGAAACGAAAAAAGTCCTCAGTATCCGCTATGCTTTTCTCAAACCTGTGACAAAAAATCCGAATGACAGAAAAATCAACGGACATGCACGTTATGGCACGGCGATTGTTGAAATTAAAGGTGAAAAGTTCTGGCTGACAAATGATTTGTACGCGAAACAGGTTGAGATTTTTGAGAAGTGGACAAAAAGTTTGTACGCCGAGAAAAAATCTGAAGTCAAAAAGTAAAATCTGAAAAAATCCGAAAGGACTCTTGTAGAAATGTGAGAGTCCGAAATTTTTTTTTATGGATTCCAGCAAAAAAGGTTTCCAATAAAAAATTTTGAAAACCATGTAAAAAAAGTTCCGTTTTCCGTTTAATTTCCGCCTTTGCACGACATAATACACGCATAGGATAAATAAAAATTTCAAACGGAAAGGACTGAAAATTATGGGACAATACTACAGAGTAATTCTCGGAAACACAATCGGCACGGCTTGTAAGGTGTTCGATCGCTCGGTAGACGGCGAATATATAGGAGCAAAACTCATGGAACATTCTTGGTGGAAAAATGATTTTGTGAACGCTTTCGCCGAGAAACTTTATCTTCACAAAAAGCGTGTGTGTTGGGTCGGAGATTATGCAAACGAGCCTGAAGATTTCAATTTTGATTTTGAAGTTGTGGTAAATATTCCGAGTTATCAAGAAGTTTGGGGCGAAAACGTGAAACTTTGCGGAGTGAAAAAGTCTGATTTTACTTTGGACAACAAATTTTTGCTCAATTACACGACGAAAGAATTTATTGACTTGAACGAGTACAAAGAAAAATCTATGGACAAACAAGGCTGGATTATTCACCCGTTGCCTTTGCTTACCGCAGTTGGAAATGACAGAGGCGGCGGAGATTTTCACAAAGGAAATATCGGATTTAAAAATGTTGGGATTTGGGCGTGGAATTTAATTTCAATTTCTGACAAAGTGTCGAAAAGTTTCAAAAAATTTGATCTCGTGTACAAAGAGGAACCAGACAAAATAATTCAAGTAATGACGCTGGAAATTGACCTCAAATCGAAAAAAATTTTGCAACACGTCAGAAAAATTGATTCTGAAAATATTCTTGACGAGATGTATAAAATTATCGGTTGCGATCTCGTAGAGCTTGTTGAAATTGAAGTAGAAGGAAAATTTTATGATGTTTATTGCGATGAAGAATTTTTGCTGAAAAATAATCCCGTGCCGACTTTGTTTATCGACTCTGAGCAAATTTTGTGCGGAAATTTAATTTTCACAACGAGAGACGAGGAAGGAAACGCTGCCGACATTACCAACGATGACGTGAAAAAATTGACGAAATTTATTTCAAAACAGGAAAATAAACTTCGTGGATATTTTGCCAAATTGAAATAAAAATTTTCATAATTTAAGCCGAGATTGAAAAATTTTTTCAGTTTCGGCAATTTAATTTTAATTTATGATTTTCAGCCAGCGATTGAACAAATTTTTTTCAAAAATTGTACAAAGGTTTTCAGTCGCGACATAATATAAAAAAATTTAAACGAAAGGAAATTTTGGAAATGAATGAACCTTTTGAAACACTGGCAAATATTCATCAAGAACTCAAAGATCGAATGAAAAATGGCGATGAGAGTTTTCGTGAATATTTTGATGACATTTTGGACGTGAAATATGTTTTGGATTATGAAAAAAAATATCTTGGAGCGATTATTCTGCTTACATTCGGCGGACCGAATATTTATCTCGATACTTATCAGGGAGAATTGCAGTTGTATTGGTGTACGACGGAAGAAAAATTTTTTATTGATAAAAATCTTCTCAATGCCGTCGATGAAATTTTTGAAGAATATTACAACAGTTTTTGAGAATGTGATATAATTTGTTCGGAGTTGGTCGCATGAAATTCAAAAAGTTGGAAGATTTGACGATAGAAAATAATTTCTTATTCCAAAAAGTTATGCAGGACGAGGAAATCTGCAAGGAATTTATAGAAAATCTGCTGGAAATCAGCGTCAAAAAAATTCATTATTCCGAATCTGAGAAAACGATAGAGATAAAAAATAAGAGCAAGTCTATTCGGCTTGATGTTTATGTTGAAACTGACGACGGCAGAATTATTGATATTGAAATGCAGACAAGCGAAGTAAATCAGAATTTCGGGAAGCGGACGAGATATTATCAAGCACTTATCGACCTGAACACTTTGAACAAAGGAGAGAGTTACAAAAAATTAAAGGAAAGTTACATAATTTTTGTTTGTACGTTTGATCCGTTCAAGTTTGACAGAAAAATTTATACATTCCGAAATAAATGTATCGAAGAAAAAAATCTGGAATTGAACGACGAAACGACAAAAATTTTTCTCAATTCAAAAGGAAAAATCGGAAAAATCAATGAGGAGATAAAAAATTTTTTGGAATATGTGAACGGTGAAGAAGTAAAAGGAAATTTCACAGCTAAAGTGGACAACAGATTGAGGGAAGTAAAAAGTCGCGAAGAGATTGGGGTGGAATATATGACATTGGAACTTTGGTTACAAGACGCTAAAGACGATGCTTTTGATGCCGGACTTGCGGAAGGAGCTTTTGCAAAGGAATTAGACAATCTTAAACGTCTGATAAAAAAAATGCACATGAGTATCGAAGAAGCAATGGATTTTTCAGATATTCCCGAAGAAGAAAAGGCAAAATATAAATCGGCTCTGGAGAATGAATAATTGATAACCTTATAGCACTGGTGCACTAAGGTTCTGTGTGCAAAGAAGATGAGTTTTAAAAATTAGCTTAATGCAAACAGTTTAAAAAATTTTTTAGACACAAAAGGCGATAATTTCTGTGCTCTGCATAAATTTTGGCAGTGTTTTAAAATTTAAAACACTCGTTATAAAAATTTAGATTGCCTGTTTGTGAAAAATTATAACATTTTGGATAAAAAAATAAAAAATGGTTAGGCAAGTTGAAAAATATGCAACGTATATGCAATCAGAAAGCCTTATTTGTTAAGTGATGACAACAGGAACTTTTAAAAATTCGCCATAAAAAATTTTTTAGAGATTTCCAAGACAGCAACAGCAACAATCCATAAATTGCTAAAAATGACGCAAAATTGACGCAATAGTTCTTCTAAGCCGTGGGTCGCGTGTTCGAGTCACGCCGGACGCACCATTATGAAATTAACAAAGGCAAGACTTGAAAATTTTCGGTCTTGCTTTTTTCGATTCTATTTTTTAAAAGTATGCAACGCTGTATGCAACAAATTTTTCATACAGCTTTTTTTATTTCAGAAAAATTTTTCAAAAATATTCGCGGCTTTTCTGTCCAAATCTTCGGGAGGGTGAGTGTAACTCATAGTAGTTTCAATTCTCGTATGTCCTGCCCGATTTTTCACAGTTTTTATGTCAATTCCGTTTGTGATTAAATTTGTGATGTTGGTGTGACGTAAAATGTGCAGACTGGATTTTACTCCCGCCATTTTTAAAATTTTTCTGTAGATGCGACAAATATTTGACGGTGCCTGAGCTTTATTTTTATCGGTCGAACTCGGAAAAACAAATTCACCTGTCGCAAAATTTTTCTGATGTTCCCTCAAAATATTCATCATCAAAGTTGGAATAGTCATGGATCGGTTTGAAGCATCAGTTTTTGTTGACTTTATAAAAATTTTATCTTTGAGTTCACAGACAGACTGAGTGACATAGATTTTATTGCTGTCAAAATCAATATTGTCACAAGTCAAAGCGGCAAGTTCTCCGCGTCTTAGAAGCCGTCTAAGAAACTGTCTAAAAACTTTTTTATAGAGTATCATCACAATAACAATCCAGTAACTTTTCTTATGAATTTTTCATCGTGTCACAATGCGTTTTTTTTGAGATATTAGACAGGTTCTAAAAACTAAAAAAGTGATAAAATAAAAGAAAAATTTCATAGGAGAGAAACAAAATGCATAATTATCCGAGCGATATTTCGCGAGAACAATTTGAAATAATTCGTCCGGACTTGGAAAATGCAAAGAAAAAAACACGCCCGCGAGAAT
>JAFZMV010000077.1 GCA_017553205.1 Selenomonadaceae bacterium
ATAATTCAATCATCGCATTTTGAAAAAAATTATTTATCATGTTTATAATCGAATTTATTATCGGAACGCCAGGAATTAAAAATAATAGACAAATTCGGAAACAAAAAAATATGGTATAATATTTTTGGTGATTCATTTTGAAAAGCATTGAACAGGTTGAAAAATTCAACGATAAGAAATTTCAAAAAACATTTGGGGTAAGCAAAATTACTTTTGCCACTATGATGTCCGTCTTGCAAAGACAATATACCAAATCGCATAAAAAAGGCGGAAGAAAGCCGAAAGTAACGATTTTTGACAGACTTTGTATTTTCTTTGCATACTACAGAGACGGACGGACAATCGCAGATATTGCCGCCTCTTACCGTCTTGCTGAAAGTACCACTTTCGATATAATCCGATTAGTCGAAAATACGTTGCTCGATGATGACAGATTCCATCTTCCTTCAAAACGTGCATTGCTGAAAGAAAATATCTCTCTTGTTGCAGTAGACGCTACAGAATGTCCGATTCAACGCCCCAAAAAAAACAGCGAAATTTTTACTCCGGCAAGAAGAAACGGCATACTTTAAAAGTCCAACTTGTCATCTCCGAAAATAGAATTTTATGTACAGAATATGCAACGGGAGCAGTTCACGACTTCAAACTTTTTAAATTAAGTTGCCTTCCTTTTCGACAAGATACGTTGATTACAGCGGATACAGGTTATTTGGGTATCGAACAACTTCACAGGAAAAGTCTTATACCGAAGAAAGCTTCAAAACGTCGCCGTTTAACTTTGGAAGATAAGTATTACAACCGTATTGTCTCAAAACTCAGAATTTGTATTGAACACGTCATCAGAAAAATAAAGTGTTTTCGTATCTTTTCTGAGCGTTATCGCTCTCGTCACGGAACTTTTAAAAAGCGTTTCAATTTGCTTTGTGCCATTTGTAATTTTAACTTATCAACCTAGAGCAATTTACAGAAATAAAAACAAAGAGGTATAATGTACGCAAAAAAATGGAGAAAATAAAATGCTGAATAATCAAACCAGAAATTGCTTGGTGAATACGTATGCAAAATTTGGCGAAGCAGAGAAAGTGGCACAGGCATTTGGAGTAACAAAATGGACAGTCTACAGATTGTCAAAACAAATGGAACGCACCGGTTCTGTGGAGCTGAGAACTTCAACTCGCGGAAGAAAATCCAAAATTGAAGAGCATCACAACAAAAAAATTTTGGAAATGTTAAGCGGCGAACCCGACCTCACTCTCGACGAAATCCGAAATCGACTGCATTTGAATTGCAGCATCACGACCATACACAGAGCTGTAAAAAAACTCGGTTTTACGCGAAAAAAAAGATGATTTAAGCTTGTGAACAAAAACGCCCTGAAGTGAAAAAGCAACGCGAAGAATGGATTAAGTTTATTCAGTCTGTGAATCCTGAAAAATTGGTTTTTCTTGATGAAAGCGGCGTTAATACAGATTTTACGAGGAATTACGGGCGTTCAATCGGGAAAAGCAGAATCGTCGCCAATATTCCGCGAAATACTCCAAAAAATACGACAGTTGTCTCTTCAATCCGTCTTAACGGCGAGCGTGCGTATCAAAGTGTAGACGGTTCGATGAACACAGAAAAATTTAAAAATTACATCGAGAATATTTTATGTCCCACCTTAAAATTCGGCGACATCGTTGTTATGGACAATCTTTCAGTTCATAAAAATAAAGAGATTGAAAAGATAATCAATCGGGTG
>JAFZMV010000078.1 GCA_017553205.1 Selenomonadaceae bacterium
AAATTGTGTCAAAGGCAAAAAAAGAAGGCGGAATGATTTTATTCGGCGATGAAACGGGAATTTGCAATCAAGAAAATTATCAGGACGAATATTTGAATAATATGTTGAAGAAAAATGTTCATTCGGGAGAACTTCCTCATGCCGAAAAACAACTTGAAAAAAAGACTACTGACTTTATGAACAATGTTGTCATTCATCCTGAAAAAATTTCAAATTTATTTCTCCAAAAAAATTTGTCCTTTATCGAAGCTTGCTTTGTCGCTTGATTTTTTTATCTTTATTCGTCGAAGTAATACACAAGCTTAGGACCTTCGGAACTTTTGAAAATAAAAACAGCAGATGTAGAATTGGAACAGAAATTTATGCACGGAGGAATGAAAACGGCGGCAGGTAAGAATCGTGTGATACCGATTGCCGATAAGATTTTACCGTTCATTTCAGAAATGTATAATCCAAAACACGAATATCTTGTAACAGGACATCGCAAGCCAATGGATTATCAAAAAATGCGTTAGCAGATATGGGAGCATAGCAAAATTTTACAATCATTGCCGACGAAACATTTGCCGCACGACGGACGACATACTTGTGCGACGTTGTTGGACGACGCGAAAGTTCCGTTGAAAATTCAGCAGTTGATTCTCGGACACAGTTCGCCAAATATTGCCAATCCAGTTTACACTCACAAAACAATTCAGCAACTGATTGATGCCATAAATCGAATTTAAAATTTGTGGTCTATAGGTAGTCTGTTTGTAGTCTACCTACAAAAACTCTGCTTAATTTATAGTAATTTTTTTAAAATGGGAATCCGAAAAAACAGCGTAAATTCAAGCATTATGGGCTTGCCGAACAAGTCAAAAATCCTTATAGCGGTTTCAGAAAATAATGTCATCTAATATACTTCATTTAACTTAATTTAACGCCATTCTTTTATGACAACAAGATGTAAAACCGCTAATAATCATTAAAAAATTTTTAAAATTGGGAGTGTGGAATAAAAAATGTTTTTGATAATTGTTTCGGGAATTCTGGCGGTGATTTTGGCTTTCGGTTTAATCAGCGTTTATTTTTTGCTTGACGGAAGAAGTAAACGCAGATTTTATAAATTTTTTATTTTTGCTGACTTGCTGATAACTTTTTTGCTTATCGGAAGTTTTCTTTTGAGATTAAATCTGCCGAATAATTTAGTTGAACTTCTGGGAAGTTTGGCGACAATTTTTTTCATGACGCAATTATTTTGCGGCGGTTTGGTTTTGCTTGCAGTAATAATTCGTGCAGTTCACAGAAAATTAAATCCTCCGCGAATGTTCAGCCCGGAACGCAGAAAAATTTTGCGTTTGGGATTATTTTACCCGTTGACGGCGGCGGCAGTTTCGATTTACGGAAATAAAATTGAAAGAATGGAAACCGTAAAAAATTTTTTCAACATACCGATAAAAAATCTTCCGCCCACACTCGAAAATTTTAAAATTGCTCAAATCAGCGATGTTCATCTTGGTGCGTATTATTCTCTTGAAAGACTTGAAAAACTTTTGCAGAAAATTGCCGACGACAAGCCCGACTTGCTTGCAATAACCGGAGATATTTTTGACAGCGAAGAAATAAATTCTCAAGCAGTAAAACTTGTGGACAGTTTCACAGAAAAATTTAAATTCGGAATTTATTATTGTCATGGAAATCATGAACATCATCGCGGAATTTCTGAAATTGAAAAATATCTTTCTGAAACAAAAATTCACTGGCTTGTAAATCGTTCTGAAAATGTCACGGAAAATTTATATATTCTCGGCGTTGATTATCCGAAGTCCTCACCGATTATGAGCAGCGGAGGACGCGGAGATTTGGACAAAATGTTTGAAGAACAGAAAAAAAATTTTTTGGAGCAAGCTCTGCAAAATGTTCCTTATGATGCAGTTTGTATTTTGCTGGCTCATCACCCTGAATTTATCGACAACGGAATTGAAAAAAATATTCCGCTGACTTTGACGGGACACACTCACGGCGGTCAAATAGGATTTTTCGGAATGGCACTTTTGCCGCTGTTCAAATATACTCGCGGAATGGTGGAAAAAAATAATTGTTTCGGTTATGTTCATGTTGGAAATGGAAGTTGGTTTCCGTTTAGGCTTGGTTGTCCGCCCGAAATTGCATATTTCACTTTGAAAAAAATTTCTGACTAAAAAATAAAAAAAATCTCCGACAAAATTTTCATCGGAGTTTTTTTATTGAAAAATTTATCTGCTCTTGTTGCCTGTATCCTCTCTTGACGGCGGATTGACATCAGAATTATTTTCTGCAGAATAATTTGTTTCTTCAGCGGGCTGTGAATTATAAGTTTGAACCTCTGAATTTTCTTGAGTTTCTTCTCTGTGTTCGGTGCGTTGTTCTTCGTGAACTGCAATTACTAAATCCACAACTCCGCCGCTTGGTATTTCACTACCTGCCGCAGGATTCTGACTCACGACAGTTCCTTCAGCTTGGCTTGAAGTTTCATAACTCACTGAACCGACTGTTAAACCGCGTCCCTCAATTCCTGCCCGTGCGACTTCCAAACTTGCATTATGAACATCAGGAACGCTGATTTTATTTTCGCTTTTGGATTTTTCACTTTCTCCGCGTGAAATTATCAAGTCGATATTTTGCCCGCGAATAATTTTTGTGCCTGCTTTCGGATCTGTTGAGAGAACCGTCCCGGGATCTGATGAAGATTCTTTTTCATAAGTCGAGCCGAGATTTAAACTGAGTTTTTGAAGTCTTTCGATTGCCGCAGATTTTGTTAAGCCGACAAGATCGGGCATTTCTATAGCCTCTCCGCCTTTGCTGACATAAATTGTAACAAGTCGACCGCCTTTAACTTTTCTTTTTGGGTCTGGGTCTTGAGAAACAACTTGACCGGGCGGAACTTCCGCATCATAAGTTTCGGCGACGTTTACTCTTAAATTTCCGTCCTCTAAAATCTGCCGAGCAAGTGCAAGCTGTTTACCTTTTACGTCAGGAACTTCAACTTCTTCATCGCTCCAAGTTCTTCCGAATGCCATGAACATTCCAACACCGAACCCCATTAAAAGCACCAGCAACATTCCGAAAATAAAAAGTTTCGACTGCAGAAAAGATTTTTGTTCAGGCTGTGTTTTTGCGGGAGTTTTTCTTACAGGTGAATGTTTTGATCTGGAACGCGGCAAAATTTGTGTTGCGTCGGGATCGTTTTTTACTTGCGGAATAGTTGTTACACCTTCATCAATATTTGAAAGAACTTGAATCATTTCAAATGCAGTCGGACGCATTTCAGGATTTTTACTCATTGCACGGAGAGTTATTGCCTCCAACATCGGCGGAATTTGAGAACGAAAAACGCTGGGAGGAGTCGGCTCTTCCTCAATATGTTTCATCGCGATGGCAACAGCATTATCGCCAGTGAAAGGCAGTCTGTTAGTCAGCATTTCATACATCACAACGCCCAAAGAATAAACGTCGGACTTTGGAGTAATTGTTCCGCCTTGTGCCTGTTCAGGCGAAAAATAATGAACCGAGCCGATAACACTGCCGCTGTAAGTCATTGTTGATTCGGTTACTGCACGAGCAATTCCGAAATCGGCAATTTTTGCATGACCGTCTGCAGTCATTAAAATATTGTGCGGTTTAATATCGCAGTGAACCAAATTATTTAAATGAGCATGAGCAAGACCGCTTGCAATATCTTTTGAAATTTTTATAATGTCGGGAATTTTCAAAGCACCTTCATCACGGATTTTATCTTTCAACGTATTGCCCGGCACATACTCCATAACAATATAATGATCGTCGTTATCAATTCCAACGTCGTAAATGCTTACAATATTCGGGTGAGAAAGTTTTGCGGCGGCTTTTGCTTCGCGGTGAAATCTTTCTATAAATTCCACTGCTTCTTTGTAGGCTTCGTGCAGAATTTTCACCGCCACTTGACGATCCAGCAAATTATCATGTGCGATATAAACTTCAGCCATTCCACCTGTGCCGAGTTTTTCTTCAGTCGCGTACCTTTCGCCCAAAATTCTCTGAGCCATATCTTCAACACCTTTATTTTAATTTGGAACTTGGTTAATTAGGAATGAGGAATTTTGAATTAGGAATTAAAGTTCGTTAGAAATTTTTTTATTCTTTTATGAATCAATTTTGACGACAATTACAGAAACATTATCATGCCCGCCGTTATTCAGTGCGGCTTGTACAAGGTCGTCAGCAGGATTTCCGCTTTCAAGCAAAATTTTTAAAATATTTTCGTCCGTAACCATATTTGTTAAACCGTCCGTGCAGAGCATGAAAATATCATCAACATCAATCCGCAAATTTCCCGAATCAACAGAAATATTTTCGTCAGCTCCCACTGCTTGAGTTAAAATATTTTTCATAGGGTGGACTCTTGCCTCTTCAGGAGTAATTTCACCACGTCTGACTAGAGTTTCAACATAAGAATGATCTTCGGTAATTTGTTCAAGGTTTTTATTTCTTACGCGGTATAATCGACTGTCGCCGATATGAGCATAATAAGCACGATTTTTATAAATATGTAAAATTGTCGCAGTAGTTCCCATTCCGCGATAATTTTTATTTTCACGGGCAGTTTTTATAATTGCGGCGTTTGCTTTCATAATAGACTTTGTTAAAATTTCTTCGTTTAAAGGTTCAGGAACTAAAGGCAGAAAATTTTTCACGGTTTCAACAAGCATTTTACTTGCAACTTCTCCTGCAGCCTGTCCGCCCATTCCGTCCGCAACTACAAAAGTTTCCGGCTCTATAACAATTAGGGAATCTTCGTTATTTTTTCTTATTCTGCCGACATCAGTTGCTTGATAAAATTTCGACATGAAAAAAACTCCTTTCGATTTTTTATTCGTAATGACCTTTGCAAGAAATGACATGAATATATTTTTCGTCAACGTTATAAATCAATCTGTGTTCGTCTGTGATTCTGCGTGACCAAGCGTCTTGGTGTTTCAATCGTTCAGGTTTTCCAATTCCTTTTGCCGCTCCGTTACGAGAAATATCTTTTAACAAATCCCAAATTTTATCAAGAATTTTTCTGTCGTGATGCGACCACCACATTATATGCCCCATAGCATCTCCTCTAAATCTTACGGATTTCATTCATAAATTTCTCCAATTCTTCAAAAGTAAACGTAACGCCTTCATTATCTGCAAAACCTCTGTCAAGCATAGCAAGATAACGGGCATTTCTCATAGCTTTTCCGATGTCAATAATTTTAGTTTCTGCAAGCTGTTTATTTATCTCGTCTTTAAAATGTACGGATTCTTCTTCAGTCAAAATCATGTCATCATTTTTAAAATTTTTCTCTTGAACATCAGAAACTTTCTTCTGTAAATTTTTTTTCGCCAACATTTTTTTCACTCCATTACAAGACTTTATAAATCAGCGTAGTACTTCCGATTAAAATTTTGTCGCCGTCATTCAAAATATATCTGTCAATTTGTTTCTTGTTTACAAATGTTCCGTTCAAACTTCCCGCGTCACGCAAAACATGTCTGTGGCGTTCGTAAGAAATATAAGCATGAACTCTTGAGGCTCCGTCGTCTTTCAAAACAAAATCATTATTTTCTTTTCTGCCGATATAAACTTGTCTTTCACCGAGAAAAATTTTTTCGTCGCTCATATCGCCCAAAATTGCCAATTCATATTCAACTGTATGTCCTGAAACTGTACGCATTGATGAAGTAATTTTTTTCTTGTCCGCAATAATAGTTTCTTCAGAATTATTTTCGGAATCCTCTATTAAAGTGTGGCTCAAAATATCGTTAGCAAGATTTATTGTATCTTCCTCAAAATTTTTTTCTTTAATGTCTTGGGATTTAATAACAATCGGATCGTCATTTTCAGAATTTTTTTCGATTCTTACTGAAAGTCGCCCGTTCATGAAAAGATTTTCGCGAATAACTTTCCGTTCAACCGTTTCATAAAGTTCTTTTATAAATCTTGCCGCACTTAATCTGTGACAATCCTCTTCCGAAAGAAAAATTACATAATCGTTAGGCACAAAATTTAAGCCGTCGATTAATTTTTTTTGTTTCATGACTTCGCGTTCAAGATTTTTTACAATTATGGCAGGTTCAACTTCTCCCCGCTTTTGAAAAAGGTTTGATATTTGACTGCTGATAACATTTTTGAATTTCAAATCAAATACATCTCCCAAAAAATTTTTCGACGGGATTATATCACAGTCATGAAATTTAATCGATATTATAGTGAATAAATTTGAAGAGCCTCCAAATTCGGATTCGTGAAGAATGGCGAATTTGAAGGCTCAAATGTGGAAAAAATCATTTAAAAATTTGTATCATGAAATTTTAAATTTTTATTAACGTTTCAATTATTTTTTATCTTTGCCTGCGTCGGAAATACGTTCAACTTGTTTTGCTTTCAAAACATTTTTGGGGACTTCCAATCTTTGTTTAGCGTCAGCATTGAGGAAAGTTGTATAAGATTTCATTTCGCTGTAATAAGCGACACTTTCCAAAATTTCTCTAATTTCTTCGGGCCAGACTTGATCTTTATCGTTGAGTGCGGCTATTGCGACTTCCTGAAGTAAATTTGAAAGATGAATTGCCAAAGTCATGGTCTTTCCGTCTTTTTTGCTTACAGTCCATGTATACCACATTTCAGCATTTTTTAATCCTGTTTCAAGATAGCCCATAAATTTATCTTGGATTGCTTTTTCATCGGCTTTAAGATTAGTGATAGGATTTTTTTCAAATTCTTTCTTCATACTTTCGGCAATTTTTTCACCGTCAAGTCTTACCAAAAAAGTACGTTGGGTATCTGTATCGCGAAGAATTGTAATAGTTTTTGTTTCGGAAAGCATTTCTTCAAGTTCTGCATTTGTCGGAGATGCAACTACATCTGTTACAGCCGCGGCAACGGCAGGACTTTGGAACTGATACCATTTTTTGTCCATCTGAAAATAAACTTTCATTTCTTTGCCGTTTTGAACAGCATAAAAAGGAACGCTCAATTCTGTAGAAACTCCGTTTGCGGAAGTTACCCAAATATTAACCTCTCCTGCAGATTTGAAAACTCCTTTTTCAGTCGTTCCGAAAAGTTCCAACTCACTTTGTACACTCGGAATGAAAAATAATAAATCTTCATGAAAAACTCTGTCATCTTCTCCGGAATTTGCAAGCATTGCCTCACGCAAAGTCTCAATTTCATAACTTCCCGCCGCAGAAGCCGTAGTACTTAAAATCATCATAAGGCAGAAAGTTACCGCCCAAAAAATTTTTCTCATTAAAAATCCCTCCAATTTTGCAAAAATTTATTTTACTTTCTTGCCGAAGTCCTCAAAAAATGAATTGCACATTCTGCCGAACATATCTTTTTGAGCGGCGGCATCATTTCGGCTCCTCACGTCATCGCGGGCAAAAATTACATTGTAAGTGCTTGCACCGAAAATTTTGAATGACGCTGTAATGTCAGAAGTGTCAACGCGATAAGGCGGGTAAGTTACCGGAACTGTTACATAGTAAACTTCTTCCCAACTTGAACCGTCGCTGCGTCTGTGCCAGCGTGTCATTTTTTTCTCTTCCCAGACAGTTCTTGCAGGGACGATATGATAATCATCTTTCCAGACAGAAATATTACACTCGACCCAAGCATCTGCAATCGCTCTGATATTACTTTTAATCGCCTCTCTTGCAGAATTTCTGTCCAAATAACCTAAGTTTAACATCTGAATTGCCTGATCTTCTGTAATAACCATGCATTTTGATTTTCTTGCCTTGTCCACATAGTCGCCTTGAAGTTTGTAGCGAACCGCCTCCAAATTTCCGACATAGGCAGTTGACGTTACATTGAGAACAACAATTCTTCTGACAGATCTAAAATCATAAGACCTGTCAAACCAGTCCGTTTTTTCCGCGTGAACAATCTGCGGCATGAAAAAAATCACAGGCAGAAAAAATACGCAGAAAAAAATTTTTGAAATGAACGCTTTCAAAAAAATTCCTCCTTCGCAAAAATTTTTATTTTATGCCGTCTTTCAACAGCATAGTTTTCACGGGATTAAAAGTTTTTCTGTGCAGAGGGCAGGGACCAAATTTTTTTATCGCCAAAAAATGTGCTTTTGTTCCGTATCCTCGATTATGTTCAAAGCCGTAGTCGGGATAAATTTTTCCCCACTCGTCCGCCATTCTGTCGCGTGTAACTTTTGCGATAATTGACGCGGCGGCGATTGATGCGGAAAGTGCATCACCATGAATTATTGAACGGCTTTTAATTCCTTCGTTTTCCAAATTTAATTTCATTGCGTCAGTCAAAACAAATTCGGGCTTTACTGATAAATTTTTTACTGCATTTTCCATTCCCTGCAAAGTTGCCTGATAAATATTTAATTCGTCAATTTTTTCCGCACTGACTTCAGCAGTTGAAAAACTTATTGCTGCAGATTTTATTTCGTCAAAAAGTTCTTCGCGAATTTTTGCGGAAATTTTTTTTGAGTCGTTTAATTTCGGCAGATAAAAATTTTTCGGAAGAATCACGGCGGCAACAATCACAGATCCAACCAGTGAACCGCGTCCCGCCTCATCAACTCCCGCAACCAAATTAAACCCTTCCGCGTAAGCCTCATTTTCAAATTCATAAAGTTTTTTTACTCGTTCCCTGTCAAAGTTTTCATCAAATTTTTGCATTGCAATTTTCCTCGATGCTGAAAAAATATTTATTCACTTAAAAGAATTATAATTTTTATTTTTTCAAGCGTCAATAAAAAGTCCGTTCGTTTTCAAAAATTTCTGATAAGTGAAATTTAGATTTTGAAACGAGATTAAAGTTTTTTTGCAGATAAAATTTTTTGTGTTAAAATACCCGCAGTTTTTCAAAAAATTTTTATCGGGGTTTTTCTATGATTAAATTATCTCATATCGAAAAAATTTACAATTCACCTGAAGGATCGGTTCACGCACTCAAAGGAATCGACTTGGAAATAAAAAAAGGCGAAATTTATGGAATTATCGGTTTAAGCGGTGCGGGAAAATCTACACTCGTCCGCTGTATAAATATGCTTGAGCGTCCGACTTCGGGGGAAGTTTTTGTTGACGGAAAAGACATGACAAAACTTTCTGAAAGTGAACTGCGTGACGCAAGAAAAAATATCGGAATGATTTTTCAGCATTTTAATTTGCTTTCAAGTGCGACGGTTTATGAAAATGTTGCCTTTCCGCTGACTTTGTCGAAAACCCCTGCCGAAGAAATTGAAAAAAAAGTTCGTCCGCTTTTGGCACTTGTCGGCTTGCAGGATAAAGCTAATCAATACCCTGCCCAACTCTCAGGCGGACAAAAACAACGCGTCGGAATTGCCAGAGCATTAGCCAGCGATCCGAAAATTTTACTTTGCGATGAGGCAACTTCTGCACTTGATCCGCAAACGACAAAATCTATTTTGGATTTAATCAAAGTTATAAACGAAAATTTATCTTTAACTGTCGTTGTCATAACTCATGAAATGCAGGTTATAAAAGAAATTTGCGACAAAGTTGCCGTAATTTCTGACGGAGTAATTGCCGAAAAAGGTTCAGTCTTGAAAGTTTTTACGAATCCTCAACATAAAATCACGAAAGAATTTATCAGCGTACTTTTGTCAAATGAACTTCCTGCCGCTTTTCGAGGAAATGAAATTTCTGCAGAAAAAACTCATGGCAGTCTGCTTTTACTCCGCCTGATTTTTTTGGGAGATAAAGCCGACGATCCTGTACTTGCCGAAATGATTCGTACTTGTTCGGGTGTGGAATGTACAATGCTTTTCGGAAATCTTGACGAAATTCACGGAGTACCTTTCGGCAGATTTATTATCGGTTTAAGTGGCGAAGAAAATTCTGTACAAAATGCTTTGAAATTTTTATCTACAAAAGATGTCCGCGTGGAGGTGATCGGATATGTCCGCAGAAATAATTCCGCTTTTGACTAAGGCACTCGGCGAAACAATTTACATGGTAATAATTTCAATGGCGGTTGCGTCAATAATCGGGATACCTTTGGGCGTTCTCCTTCACACAACAGACAAAGGACAAATTTTAGAAAACGTCGCAATAAATCAAACAGTTGGTTCAGTTGTCAATGCAGTTCGTTCAATTCCGTTTATAATTTTGATGGTTGCGATAATTCCGCTGACAAGATTTATAGTCGGTTCGGCAATCGGAACAACTGCGGCAATAGTTCCGCTCGTCATTGCGTCGATACCTTTTATAGGTCGTCAAGTTGAAACGTCATTAAAAGAAATTCCCGCGGGATTGGTCGAGGCGGCTCTGTCAATGGGAGCAACTCCCACACAAATTATCACGAAAGTTTTGTTACCTGAGGCAATGCCCGGAATAGTTTCACAGCTTACTACGGTCATTATTACACTTGTCGGAGAATCGGCAATGGCGGGAGCAATCGGCGGAGGCGGGTTAGGAGATTTGGCAATTCGATACGGTTATCAAAGATTTCGTCCCGAAGTCATGCTGGCAACTGTAATAATTTTAATAGTTCTCGTTCAGCTGGTTCAATTTTTAGGCAACACTTTATCAAAACGATTAAACAAAAAATAATTTGCTGTAGTAAAATCAATTTAATTTGAACAAGGAGGAAAAAAATTTGAAACTCAGCGACATTAAAAATTTTAAATCATTTCATTTTATCGGAATAGGCGGTGCGGGTATGAGTGTACTCGCAAAAATTTTAATTGAATCCGGAATGACTGTGAGCGGCTCTGACAGAGTTGAATCCCCGACAACTGAAATGTTAAAAAAACTCGGTGCAAAAATTTTTATCGGTCACGACGAAAAAAATATTTCAAAAAATCTTGATGCGATTGTTTATTCTTCTGCAATTCCTCAAGACAATCCCGAAATTTTAAAAGCCGCAGAATTAAAAATTCCGAAACTTCACCGCTCTGATATTAATGCAATGCTTGTTAATTCAAAAAAAGGTATTGCAGTTGCGGGAGCTCACGGAAAAACTACAACAACTTCCATGATCGGTTTTGTTCTTCATAATGCCGGAACAGATCCCACAATTATTATCGGCGGAGAATCTACCGACTTGGGAACTGGTGCAATTTTGGGAAAAAGTGACTGGCTTGTTTCGGAAGCTGATGAAAGTGACGGCTCGTTTATAAAATTGAAACCTTCCGTCGCAGTCGTCACGAATGTTGAAAATGATCATTTGGATTTTTACGGAACTGTTGAAAGAATTAAAGCGGCATTCAAAATTTTTATTGAGAATACTAACAAAGATGACGGAGTTGCCGTACTTTGTTATGACAGCGAAAATTTGAGAAATTTGGCGGGAGAAGTTCAAAGGAAAATTATTTCGTACGGAATTGAAAACGAATCTGACTACATGGCAAAAAATATTCGTGCAAATTCTGACGGAACAACTTTTGACGTTTTTAAGAAAACTGACGGCAGAGAAAAAAATCTCGGCAAAATTAAACTTGCAATTCATGGTCGTCATAATGTTTTAAATGCTCTGGCGACTGTTGCTGTTGCCATGCATGTCGGAGTAAAATTTTCAAAAATTGCGGAAGGCTTAAGCAAATTTCATGGAGCAAAAAGAAGATTTCAAACTTTAGGACGTGTAAAAAATGTTTGGGTTGTCGATGATTACGCTCACCACCCGACAGAAATTGCCGCCACTTTGAAAGCCGCACATGAAACTAATCCAAATAAAATTATTTGCGTTTTCCAGCCGCACAGATATTCCAGAACAAAACTTTTGTTGAAAGATTTCGGAAAGGCTTTTGCCGATGCTGATTCATTAGTATTGACTGATATTTATTCAGCGGGCGAAGAAAAAATCGAAGGTATCAGCGGCGAATCAATTTTGGAAGAAGTTTTAAGCACGACTAATCAGGAAGTTTCGTATATTCCGAAAAGAGAAGAACTCGCGGAATTTTTACTGGACAGAGTTTCGCCCGGTGATTTGGTCATCACAATGGGTGCGGGAGATATTTTTAAAACGGGCAATGAACTTTTGGAACTTTTGAAACAACAACGCAAAAGAAAAATTGTTGTCGTCTGCGGAGGTCCTTCGACTGAATCGGAAGTTTCTCGCAGAACAGGTAAAGCCATTGCTGAGGCTTTAAAGTCTAAAGATTATAACGTTGAACTTATGGAGCTTAATCCGAAAACTTTTGCGGAGGAAATTAAAAAGAAAAATTGCGGAATTGTTTTCAATGCAATTCATGGATTTTGCGGAGAGGACGGACTTATACAAGGAACTTTGGACATGCTGAACATTCCTTACACTGGTTCTGATGTTCTTGCGTCCGCGTTGACTATGGATAAAGTTATGACGAAACATGTTTTAAATTCTGCAAAAATTTCCACGCCGAAATTTTCTGTTTATCGTTCGATTGAAAAAAGCGGTGCCCTTGCAAAAAAAATTGAAAAAGAATTCGGGTTGCCAGTTGTCATAAAAGCATCAAATCAAGGTTCAAGTATCGGAGTTTCTATTGTTGAAAATTCCGAAGAAATTTCTGACGCGATTGAAAACGCTTTCGATTACGGTGACGAAATTTTAGTTGAAGAATTTATTAAAGGTCGTGAATTGACGGTTGCAGTTTTCGGAAACGAAGATGACGCACAGGCACTCCCGATAATTGAAATTACAACTTTGTCGGGTCGTTACGATTATGAGAGCAAATATACAAAAGGTGCGTCAACTCATATTGTTCCCGCAGAAATTCCCGCGAAACTCACTAAAAAAATTCAAGAATTGGCGATTAAATCTTTCAAAACTTGTAAATGTTCGGGAGTTGCCCGCGTTGACTTTATGCTTTCTGAAAATGATGTTCCGTATGTTTTGGAAATAAATTCTGTACCGGGCATGACTGAAACTTCTTTAGTTCCTGATGCGGCTCGTGCAGCTGGAATTGATTTCCCTGAACTCTGCGAAAAAATTTTACTTGCCGCAGATTTCTGAAAAAAAACAAACCACAAAAAAATCAGACAATCTTTTTTTAGGTCGTCTGATTTTTTATTTCACAAATTATTTTTTCTCAACTCGTTTAAATCTTCGTGCAGTTGGCTTTTCAATTCTTCGACGGAAGAAAAAATTTTTTCATCTCTTATTTTTTTCAAAAAACTGACAGAAATTTTTTCGCCATAAATATCTCCGCTGAAATTATCTATAAAAACTTCCAGCCGTCTTTTTGCAACTTTAAAAGTGGGATTATCTCCGATATTTGCAATTCCGCCGTAAATTTTTCCGCGAACTTTTACGCGAACAATATAAACCCCATTCGGCAACATTGCCCGATGATCTTCAATTTCTAAATTTGCAGTTGGAAATCCTAATTTTCTGCCGCGTTTATCTCCGTTCACAACTTCGGAAACATATGTAAATTCTCTTCCCAAAAGTTCATTGGCTGACTCCAAATTTCCCTCCGCCAAAAGTGAGCGAATTTTTGTACTGCTCACAATTTTTTTTCCGACGGTAACCGCGTGGCAAATTTCTGACTTGAATCCAAAATTTTCACCTTCGCGAATTAACATTCTGCCGTTGCCCTTGCCGAATCTCCCAAAAGTATAATTCGGACCTGTGACAACATAAGCAGGAGAAATTTTTTCTTGCAGAATTTCTAAAAATTCTTCCGGAGTTTTTTTGCTTAATTCTTTTGTGAAAGGGATTTCTATTAAAATTTTTATTCCGAGTTCAGAAAAAATTTCACGCCGCAAACTTTTACTTCCAATCATCAGCGGTGCGGAATTTGGATCTAAAACCGTCAGCGGGTGATTTGAAAAAGTAAAAACCATCGCCGTACCTTTAATTTTTTCTGCAATTTCCACAGCATGGCGAATGACTTCAGCATGTCCCAAATGAACTCCGTCAAACATTCCGAGAGCAACGACGGGATTTAAATATTTTTTCGTGAGGTCAGATAATTTTTTTATAATTTCCATGAAGTCAAAAAAAATCTCCTTCAAAAATTTTTTCGTATTCTATCATACAAAATTGCAAAATTAAACTGTATCAAGTAAAATACTTTATGATTAAAAAATGTTTCTCGAAAATATTTTTTTGAGCATAGAAGGAGGAAAAATTTTTTTATGAATGTAACCGAAACTAAATTGAAGGGTGTTTTTGTAATTGAACCGAAAGTTTTCGGCGACAGTCGCGGCTGGTTTATGGAAAGCTGGTCAAAAACAAAACTTGAGGCGGCAGGTTTGAATTTTGATTTTGTCCAAGACAATCATTCTTTTTCCGCACAAAAAGGAACTTTACGCGGACTTCATTATCAGTTGAACCCGATGAGTCAGTCAAAAATTGTCCGTTGTACTCGCGGAACTATTATGGACGTTGCAGTTGACATCAGAAAAAATTCTCCGCAGTTTGCACAGTGGACTGGTGTTATTCTTTCCGAAGAAAATAAAAAACAAATTTTAATTCCTCGCGGCTTTGCACATGGTTTTTTGACTTTAACCGATAATGTTGAAATTCAGTACAAAGCAGACAATTATTATGCTCCGCAATATGACGGAAATATTCGCTGGGACGATCCGCAGATTAAAATTGAATGGCCTTTTGAGCCGGTAATTTTATCCGACAAAGATAAAACTGCTCCGACTCTTGCCGAAAGAATCGAACGCAATGAATTAAATTTTCTCTTTGAGGGGGAATAAATCATGAAAATTGTTGTAACAGGTGGTGCGGGATTTATCGGCAGTAATTTTGTCTATTATCTGCTGAAAAATCATGAAGAAGATTTTGTTATCTGCTACGATAAATTGACTTACGCGGGCAATTTGGAAACTTTAAAAGACGCACAGGAATACGGGAATTTTAAATTTATTCTCGGCGACATTTCCAACCGCGAAGAAGTTTACAGACTTTTTGAATTTGAACAGCCTGATGTTATTGTAAATTTTGCGGCAGAAAGTCATGTTGACCGCTCTATCGAAGACCCTGAACTTTTTTTACGCACAAATATTATAGGCACAAGTATTTTGCTTGACGCTTGCAAAGAATACGGGATAAAAAGATTTCATCAAGTTTCAACTGATGAAGTTTATGGAGATTTGCCGCTTGACAGACCTGATTTATTTTTCACGGAAACGACAAATTTGCACACGTCCAGCCCATATTCTGCAAGTAAAGCGTCGGCGGATTTATTGGTTCAAGCATATCACAGAACTTATCAAATTCCCGCAACAATTTCCCGTTGTTCAAATAATTACGGACCGTATCATTTTCCCGAAAAACTTATCCCGCTTATGATTATTAACGCACTGCACGATAAAAAACTTCCGGTCTATGGTCAGGGAATAAATGTCCGTGACTGGCTTTATGTTGAAGATCACTGCTCGGCTATTGATTTAATAATTCGCAAAGGAACAGTCGGCGAAATTTACAACGTCGGCGGACACAATGAAAAAACTAATATTGAAGTTGTCAAAACCATTTTAAAAATTTTGGGCAAGAGCGAAGATTTAATTGAGTTTGTCACAGACAGAAAAGGTCATGATCAGCGTTATGCTATCGACCCGACAAAAATTTCTAATGAACTCGGCTGGACTCCGCAGACAAAATTTGACGACGGAATTAAAAAAACTGTCGATTGGTATCTTGAAAATAAATCTTGGTGGGAAAAAATTGTCAGCGGAGAATATCAAAATTATTATTCCAAAATGTACGACAACAGACAAAGTAATTAGAAATTGGGAGTGAGGAATTAGGAATGTGGAATTTTAATTCCTAATTCCTAATTCCTAATTGAAAAAAGGGGGAGATTTTTTTCATGGCTAAAAAACAACAACAGCAACCGCAAAAAAAAATAAATCCGAATAAATTGCCCGTCGTAACAAAACCGAAGGCGTTAATTGTCGTGGATATGCAAAATGATTTTGTTGACGGATCACTTGGAACAAAAGAGGCGGTCGAAATGTTGCCGCGTCTTATTGAAAAATTGGAAAAAGTTACGGCAGAAGGTCAGACAGATATTATTTTCACGCAGGACACTCACGGAGAAAATTATCTTGAAACGCAGGAAGGAAAACTTTTGCCCGTCATTCACTGCGTCAAAAAAACTCAAGGCTGGGAAATTGTTCACGAACTTCAGGAATTTGCTGAAAATGCCCGCGAAGTTATCGAAAAAAAATCTTTCGGCTCAACTCGTCTGCCCAGTTTAATTAAACCTTATGAAGAGGTTGAATTTGTCGGACTTTGTACAGATATTTGCGTAATTTCAAATGCACTTTTAGTCAAGGCTTTTTATCCTGAACAGAAAGTCAGCGTCGACGCGTCATGCTGTGCTGGAAGTTCTTCGGAAAATCATAAAAATGCAATTTCCGTCATGAAAAATTGCCAGTGCGTCATTTATAATGAGGAATGAGGAGTTAGGAATGAGGAATTGCAACTTGAAAAGTTTTTCTCTCTCTTTAATTCCTAATTTCTAATTCCAAATTCCTAATTCTCAAATCGGGGGGATTTTTTTGGCAAGACAATATAAAAAAATTTTGAAGAAAATTAAACCGAAAGAAAAAAAAGTTGAATCTGCAAAAAAAGATAAAAAATCATGGTCTTATTATATTTTGGCAGCATTTTTGGCATTAACTGCAGTCGTCATGGTTTTGGGCTGGGAAAATTTTACAAATATAAATCGCGGCTTGTATGTCTTTTTGACAACAACACTTGCAATAAATTTTGCTCGACGGACTTATGACTTAACGCCTACTCAAGATTTGTGGGCTGAGCGTGCCTCTTATGCAACAATGGCAGTCGCTACAGTACTTTTCGGATTAAATATTTATGTTCAACACATAAACGGTTAAGCACGGAAAAAAACTGGAACATAATAAAAAAATTCTGGAGGAGAAAAAGGCATGAAAGTTTATGAAGGACAGATGACGGGACGCGGTTTAAAAATTGCGATCGTTGTAGCAAGATTTAACGAATTTATTACAAGCAAACTTTTGGGCGGTGCTTTGGACGTTTTGAAACGTCATGAAGTCGAGGAAGAAAATATTTCTGTTGCATGGGTGCCGGGAAGTTTTGAAATTCCTCTTGTCGCAAAGAAATTGGCTGTCACAAAAAATTTTGATGCGGTAATTTGTCTTGGTGCGGTTATTCGCGGAGCAACTACTCATTATGATTATGTCTGCAATGAAGTTTCAAAAGGTGTTGCGGCTGTCGGTCTGCAAACTGAAATTCCCGTAATTTTTGGAGTTGTCACGACTGAAAATATTCAACAGGCGATTGAACGTGCAGGGACTAAAGCAGGAAATAAAGGAGCGGACGCAGCCATGTCTGCTATTGAAATGGCAAATCTTTTGAGAACTTTTCCTTCCGCTGAATAAAAATTTTTGATAGTCTTGGTAATCTTGGGAAGTGGTGGATTTTATGAGAAAACACAGAGCAAAATTTTCTCTTCATTTCAAAGACGGCATAGAAATTCAAACTATGAAAGAACTCCGAGAAAATTTCGACATTAGAAGAATGATCGATTATTTTGAAAAAGGGAAATTGTTTGACTGGTTACTTGACAGACTTTATGAAAATGAAGTTGAAGAGCTGAAAAAATTAGATCCTGATGACAAAGATTTTGCTGAAAAATTGTGCAAGATTTTTGACGTGGATTTTGATGAAGTTTCTGAACAGCTTGACGATCCTGAAACTATTGCTTGGAGAAATGAAAGACGTGCAAAACTGAAAAAGTTTACAAACGACAAAACAATTTTGAAAGAAATTGATAACGTTGCTTTTAATCAGGAAGATTTGGAAGATATTTTTCTTGATGAAGTTCTGCCCTCAAAAATTTATTTGTGCGGAGATAAATTTATTTTTCCGTCAGGCATTTTGAACAAAAAAAATATTTCTTATATCGGAGTCGGAAAAAAAGTTCTTGTCGAAATTGACAGCCATAAAAATATTGACTTCGACGCATTAAATGTTTCATTCCACAATATTTATTTCAACGAGGCTTACAGAAAACTTGCCTTCTCAGACGACAAAGAAAAAATTTCTGATGAAGTTAATAAAGAAGAATCTCAATTTTATGCAGAAGATGTCAACCATGACAAAGAGCAGGTTTATGAAATTTTCCAAAATAATCAGCCTGAAAAAGTTGAAGAAGAAGAAGAAACTTACGAAGATATTTCGGGATATTTTGAACGCACAACGACTATTCAAAATAATTCCGGAGTTCATGCACACCCTGCAACTCAACTTGTAAAAACTGCCGACAAATTCAAAGCACAAGTTTATATCAGTGCAAGAGGCAAAACGGTCAACGCAAAAAATATTCTAGTAATAATGGGCATGGGACTGATTAAAGGAACACATGTTACAATTAAAGCCGAAGGACTTGACGCAAAAAGAGCCGTCGATACTTTAATCGAACTGATTGATAATAAATTCGGCGAAGACTGATAAAAATTTTTTTCGGAATCCGTTTTTTTGCAGGACGGATTTTTTTTATTTGATTTTTGTCACTCTTTTTGTATAATGGAAAAAATATTTCTTGACAGAGATGTTTTTTTAACGTTTATAAATTTTGGAGGCTGAAAAGTTTTGAATTACATGACAGGAAACGAATTGCGTGAGGCGTATGTAAAATTTTTTGAAGAAAAACACGGTCATTTACATTTGCCGAGTGCGTCACTTATTCCGAAAGATGATCCTACTCTTTTAATGATTGGAGCGGGCATGGCTCCTTTTAAAGCATTTTTCACGGGAAAGGTAAATCCTCCCCGTCGTCGCGTTACAACTTCTCAACGCTGTGTCAGAACCGGCGATATTGAAAACGTCGGACGCACTGCACGTCATCATACCTATTTTGAAATGTTGGGAAATTTTTCTTTCGGCGATTATTTTAAAGAAAGTGCAATTCCTTGGGCGTGGGACTTTTTAACAAATATCTGCGGACTTCCTAAAGAAAAACTTTGGGTGTCAATTTATCCGAAAGATGACGAGGCAGAAAAAATTTGGCTCGAACAGCCCGGCTTAAATCCCGAACATATTGTAAGAATGGAAGATAATTTTTGGGAAATCGGAACGGGCGGTCCCTGCGGTCCTGACTCTGAAATTTATATCGACTTGGGCGAAGAAAGAGGTTGCGGAAAAGAAACTTGTGCACCAGGTTGTGACTGCGACAGATATTTGGAAATTTGGAATTTGGTTTTCACTCAATACAACAAAACTGAGGACGGAAAATATGAGCCGCTCGAACATAAAAATATTGATACGGGCTGCGGACTTGAAAGACTTGCGTCAGTTATCCAGAATAAGAAAACAAATTTTGAAACTGATTTACTTTTCCCGATTATTGAATATGTTGAAAAATGTTGCGGCTTGAAATACGGCGACGACGAGAAAAAAGATATTTCTTTTAAAGTCATCGCGGATCATTCCCGCAGTATGTCTATCATGATTATGGACGGGATTTTACCTTCAAATGAGGGACGCGGTTACGTTTTAAGAAGAATTTTACGTCGTGCAATTCGTCATGGTCGTATGCTCGGAATTAAAAATGCTTTTCTTGAAGGTGCAGTTGACGCAGTTAGAAAAATTTATGAAGGCGTTGACGACTTTGACGCACTTGAAAAAAATATCGACTACATTAAAAAAGTTATCAGAATTGAGGAAGATAAATTTGCGGCAACTTTAACTCAAGGTACTGAACTTTTAACAAAAGAAATTGACGCTGTTAAAAATTCCGGCAAAACTGAACTTGGCGGAGAATTTATTTTCAAACTCTATGATACTTACGGTTTCCCCTATGAACTGACTGAAGAAATTTTGCAGGAAAATAATTTGACTCCTGACAAAAAAGGTTTCGATACTGCTATGGAAAATCAGCGTCAACGTGCAAGAGCCGCAAGAAGTGCCAACGAATGGGCAGCCATTCCAGACTTGTCATCAATCGACACGAAAAATTTAAAAGTTGACGAAAATATTTCTGAATCAAAAGTTGTGGCGATTTGGGAAAAAGGAAAACTTATTGACGAAGTTTCTGACGGTGCGGAAGTCGGAATTATTTTGGAAGGTACTCCATTTTATGCGGAAGGTGGCGGACAAGTCGGCGACTGCGGAGAATTTATCGGAGAACTTGGAAAAGTTCGCGTTGATAATGCCAAAAAACTTCCTGACGGAACTGTTTATCACGAGGCTTATATTGAAGAAGGTCAAATTAAAGTCGGCGAAACTGTCAAAATTAAAATCGACGTTGACAAAAAACTTTCTTCCGCAAGAAATCATACTGCAACTCATTTACTGCAGGCGGCTTTAAGAAAAGTTGTCGGGGAACAAGTTCATCAAGCGGGAAGTTTGGTAACTCCTGAAAGACTTCGTTTTGACTTTTCAAATTTTGAACCTGTCACCGCTCAACAACTTGCGGACGTTGAGGAACTTGTAAACGAAGAAATTTTAAAATCTATTGATGTTGACATTCAGCAGATGAAAATTGACGACGCAAAAAAATTGGGTGCAATGGCTTTATTCGGAGAAAAATACGGAGATATTGTTCGAGTTGTAAATGTTCCGGGATTCAGCTGTGAACTTTGCGGCGGTTCTCATGTTAAAAATATCGGACAGATAGGCAGATTTAAAATTGTCAGCGAAAGCGGAATTGCGGCGGGTGTTCGTCGTATTGAGGCTATTACGGGACGTGCGGCAATTCAAGACGCGAATAAACAGACAAAAATTTTGAATTCCGTTTCAAGTTTATTAAAAGTCCGTGCAGAAGATTTGCCCGCACAACTTGAAAAAATTCTCTCCGAAGATAAAGCCATGAAAAAACAGCTTGAAGAAGTCAACACGATGAAAGAAAGAGCAGAGGCTCAAAAACTTTTAATGGGCATTAAAGAAATCGGCGAATTAAAATATTTGTCGGGAGTTGCTCAAGCAAAAAATATGGACGAACTCAGAGATACTGCAGACTTTTTGAGCGGAAAACTCGAAAAAGGTCTTGTCGTTCTCGCGGCTGTCAATGAAGGAAAAGTTAATATCGTAGTTAAAGCTGATAAACCGGCTGTAGCACTCGGAATACATTCAGGAAAAATTGTTAAAGAAATTTCTAAAATTATCGGCGGTGGCGGCGGTGGTCGTCCCGATATGGCACAAGCAGGCGGGAAAAATCCTGACGCTATCCCGAAAATGTTTGAGAAAGCTGAAGAAATTGTCCGCGATTCTTTGGGAGTCTGAAAAAATTTTCCAGAAATTTGAAGGGAGAAATTTATGAACAATATTGAAAAAATCTGCGTCGATGCAATCCGCGTACTTTCTGCCGATGCCATTCAAAAAGCAAATTCGGGACATCCGGGCATGCCGCTCGGTGCATCTCCCGCAGCTTACGAACTTTGGACACGTCATATGAAACACAATCCGAAAAATCCCGAATGGATAAACCGTGACAGATTTATTTTGTCTGCGGGTCATGCGTCTGCCATGCTTTATTCGTTACTTCATCTTTTCGGATACGGTTTGACAATCGACGATTTAAAAAATTTCCGTCAAGAAAATTCTTTGACTCCCGGTCACCCTGAATACGGTTCGACAAAAGGAGTTGAGGCTACTACAGGGCCGCTTGGTGCAGGTATCGGCATGGCGGTCGGAATGGCAATGGCTGAAAAACATCTTGCAGAAATTTTTAACAAGCCGAATTTTCCGATTGTAGATCATTATACTTTTGTAATGTGCGGTGACGGCTGTTTAATGGAAGGAACTTCCGCAGAGGCTTTTTCACTCGCGGGGACTCTCGGACTTTCCAAACTGATTGTGCTTTATGACTGCAACAAGATAACTATTGAAGGCAGTACAGATTTAACTTTCACCGAAAATATTTTGCAAAGAATGGCGGCATACGGTTTTCAAACTATTTCTGTTGAGGACGGAAATAATCTTGAAGAAATCGGAAGAGCAATTGAAACTGCGAAATCTGATAAAGACCGCCCGTCTTTTATTAAAATCAATACTGAAATCGGTTACGGCTCTCCGAAACATGGCAGTGCAAGTTCTCACGGTGAACCGCTCGGCGAAGAAAATGTTACGGCTTTGAAAAAATTCTTGAACTATCCTGAAGAAAAATTTTTTGTGCCTGAAGAAGTTTATAACCATATTAAAAAATTTGCCGATGAAGGTGCAAAAGTTGAAGAAGAATGGAATAAACTTTTTGCGGATTATGCGGAAAAATATCCCGATGACAAAAAACTTTGGGATAAATATTATTCGGAAATTGACGCGGAAAAATTATTTAATGATGAAAATTTCTGGACGCATGAAAATAAAACGCAGGCAACTCGTGCAGTTTCCGGAAATATTATCAATTATTTGAAAAATCTTTTGCCGAATTTAATCGGAGGAAGTGCAGATCTTGGTCCGTCAAATAAAACTTTGATGAAAGATGCTGGAAGTTTCGGAAAAGAAAATTACGCGGGCAGAAATATTCATTTTGGAGTTCGTGAAATTGCTATGGCGGCTGTTGCAAACGGTTTGTATTTGCATGGCGGTCTTCGTCCTTATGTCGGAACATTTTTCGTTTTCAGCGAATACATGAAACCGCTTGTCAGAATTGCGTCGCTCATGAAAATTCCGATGATTTATATTTTTACTCATGATTCTATCGGAGTTGGAGAGGACGGACCGACTCATGAACCGATTGAACAGTTGGCAATGTTCAGATCTCAACCGAATATAAATGTTTTCCGCCCTGCTGATGCCGTTGAAACTGCGGCTGGCTGGTATCTTGCTTTGACTTCAAAAAATACTCCTACTGCTTTAATTCTTACAAGACAAAATCTTCCGCCCGTCGAAAATTCCGGTCGAGATGCTTTAAAAGGTGCGTACATTATTTCCGAATCAAAAAAAGAAATTCCCGACGGAATTTTAATTGCAACAGGTTCAGAAGTTTCTGTCGCGATTGACGCACAGGCAGAATTGGAGAAAGAAAATATTTTTGTCCGCGTCGTTTCAATGCCCTGCATGGAATTGTTTGAACAGCAGAGCGATGAATATAAAGAAAAAATTCTTCCGAAAAATATTCGTGCTCGTGTTGCAGTTGAGGCGGGAACAAATTTCGGCTGGGGAAATTATGTAGGAATGGACGGCGATACAGTCACAATGAAAAATTTCGGTGCATCTGCTCCTGCAAATGTTCTCTTCAAAAAATTCGGTTTCACGAAAGAAAATATTTCGGAAGTAATGAAATCAGTTATAAAAAAAATTTCACAAAATAATTGAAACATCTTGTAAATCAAGTAATAAAAATAGCCCCACCGAATTAAATCGGCAGGGCTTAATTTTTTTTCTTTTTTCTGTTTCAATGTATTCAGCAAAATTTTTAGGAAAAATTTTCTTTTCAAGCTGATGAAAAAATTTGTGATATGTTGGCTTTAAACGCTTTAGCAAGAGCCATTGATGAGAAAGGTTCTGACCATTTTAACAAAAAATAAAATTTTTATATTTATTTCGGATTTAATTATTTTCCATTGTGATTTTTTTTGAATGAAAATTTTTGGAGGGGAGATTTGCAGGAAAAAAATTTGCAGCTTTGAAAATGCCTTGCGAGGTGATAAAAATGTTTCAAGGTTGCATTGAAAATTCCTGAAGCTGTGCTGTTTGATACAAAAATGAATTTGCAGGACGCAGAAAAATTTATCTGTCGCCGATAGTCGATTGTTTTGACGGATTTATTCGATTGGAACGAGTCCTAATGCGACTTTGATTAATGAGATGCTTTTGAAAAGTTTTGATAAACTCAAACCGAATGAAAAGCCAATTTTACATACGGACTCACTACAGGTGGCAGGACTGGATTGACGTAACCAAAAATTTCGTTTTCAAACGCTCAATGTCTGCAAAAAGTTGTTCACCGGACAATTCTGCTTGCAAGGGTTTCTTCGGTCGACTTAAGAATGAATTTCGTTGCTTAATTTGTCCAGTTTTTTGTCCGCACCTCCCTGACTCCTGACCAATTATGACGCTCTTTCAGCCATTCTGTATCTGTCATTTTTCTGCAAATTCTTTTCTCAATTCGTCCATGATTATTTTTCCTTTTACGTTCAAAATTTCCAGCATTTCTTGAAATGTCGGTATTTCGTTTGTTTTCTCGTGAATTTTTTCTTGCCCGAGTATTAATTCGTTTTTGACGGAAATTTTTTTTATTCAAAAATTCTCTGTCAAAAATTCCGATCTGCTTTCTGCAAAAACCATTATTTCAAAAAGTTCGGTCATTCGGAACATTAGCACACACATCACTATTGTTAAAACATCTGCCAATTTGCATTTACATAACCTTCGTGGCGAGAATCTTCTATTTCAGAAAAATATTCTTTCACCTTTTACTCTCTCCTTATTTTTTTTCGGAGTGTAACATTTTAACGCCCGTGATTATTTGCCTGAGAAACTAGTACGCACCTTTTTCGGCGATAACTGCTTTCACAGTTTTAAAAAGATACATTATGTCAATCCAGACTGACCAATTTCTGACGTACCAAGTATCCATCGCAACTCGTTCAGCATAAGTCGTGTCACTTCTTCCGGAAACTTGCCACATTCCTGTGATTCCCGGCAAAACCATATAATATTCTCTGATATTTTCGCCGTAACGTACAATTTCTTTTTCGACAATCGGACGCGGACCGACTAAACTCATTTCACCGCGAATGACATTCCAAAGTTGCGGCAGTTCGTCTAAACTTGTTCTTCTCAAAAAATTTCCCAACTTAGTAACTCGCGGATCATTTGTCAGCTTGAAAGATTCTTCCCACTCTTTTTTTGCGTCGGGATTTTCTTCAAGATATTTTTCCAAAACTTTTTCCGCATCTTTAATCATAGTTTGAAATTTGTAGCAGAAAAATTTTTTTCCGTGCAGACCAACTCTTTTATGCGGGAAAATAATTCTTCCGCGATTATCAACAGCAACGGCAACGGCAATTATCAAAATAAACGGCAGAATTAAAAGCCCCCCGAAAATTGTAGCGGTCAAATCAAAAATTCTTTTAAAAATTCGGTTGTATCTTCGCGAAAGATTATTTCTCAAATTCAGCATTAAAATTTTTTCGCTGAATAAAATTGACGCATCAACTCCAGCCATCGGTGTTCCGATTAAATCAGGCACGAAAGAAATATTTTTTACATGCGGTTGAATATCGGTAATTAAATCTTGAAGTTGTTCTCTGCTGATACCCGGAGCGGCAATTATTACGGTTTGAACTTTCGCCCGCCGAATAATTTTTCTTGCGTCAGAAAATCCGCCCAAAATTTTAAATTTTTCGGGAAGAATTTCTGAAACGGGATGATCGTCAATCAAGCCGAAAATTTTATATCTGTATCCCAAATCTTCTTCAGAAAATTTTATAAGACGTTCCGCAGTCAATCCCGCACCAATTATTATGACGGGTTCACAGAAAATATTTTTTCGTTTCAAAAATTTTAAAATCGCGTAACGAATTATACAGACGTTACACAAAACAAAAATTCCGAACAGAATTATAAAAAGTCTGGACGCTTTCATGCCCGCCTGCAAAAAATAAATAATTATGATTGAAGAAATCCAGCCGTAAAAAACCGACAAAAAAATATCCCGCATTGTATCGACTACAGGTTTCATTTGTCGATAAGTTCGCGAATGTCCGAGAAAAATTAAAAATACAGCAGGAACCCAGCAAAAAATATATTCATTCGGATAAAAATATTCTACGTTATTCCAAAAATCTAAAAAGTTACGGACTGCAAACGCAAGATATTCAGTCAGAACTATTCCGACATAATCAAAAAACATAAAGAGAAGCGGTGCAAAAATATCATTGAACCGCTCCGAAAAATTTAAACTTTTCATCAACTTATTCATGCATTATAAAAACAACATTCAAATCATCAAGAAATTTTGTCGATTTATTTTCAATCAAAACTTTGTTTGAATCTGCTGTAGAAATTACGGGACTGGAATTGAAATTTTTCAAACTTTCGGCTTTTACTACGAGAGGATTTTTTCCCGCACGTTCCGTAACAACTTCATCAATTTCGGTGACGTAAGCCGCCATTCCTTTTTCGATAATTTTATCGTAGTCAAGATTTTTATCGCCGTAAATTGTTTCGGAATTGTCGTTTTGAATGGTCGGCGACATTACCGGCTGAAGATTAAGTTCACGGCAATCAATGACCAAGCCTGTATAATTTCCGTCAACTTTCGCCGAAGAAACTTTATCATCAGATGACTTGACAGTTTCGACTTTCGGAACTTGAACTTGTGGGACAGTCGGAGTCGTTACCTGCGGAACTGTGGGCGGTTGAAGTTGCGGGACTGTCGGAAATTTAACTTGAGGCTGTGCAGGAGTGACAACTTGCGGAGGTTGAATAATTGAGGGCTGATTTATTTTAGGAAGTGAAGTACCGCTGATATTTGACAAAGGCACAAAAGTATTTTCCGAGTAAATTGAACTCATCGGAACTTTATTGACTGTGACATCTGCCGCACCTTTCACAATAATATCAACTCTTTGTTTCATTGGAGTTGTCGAAGTGTAAGCGGGAACAGTCGGAGCAACTGTGCGGACAGGTTCAGGAAAAGCAATTTTTTGTGCGGGTTTTTCAAAAACTACTCCCGCCAAAGAATTTACCTGACCAAAAAGCGGCATTTGCATTGTGACTTCATAACCGCCACCGGAAATTTCTCTTTCCGAAATCGGCTGAACTCCTTTAATAACTGCATCAACTTTTGTCTTGATAATATCGGAAACTAAAGTCATGCTGTTTACGGTGGTTTCTCCCGAAACTTTTACGCCGTTTACAACTTCTGCAAGTTGTCTGTAAGCCTCTGCAGTTGCCGCACGTTTTGCAAGTTGTTTTGCTTGTTCGGGCGGATAATTTCCTGACGGAGCAAATCCCATGCCCTTGACTGTTATAACATGTCTTGCCCAGTCGATTGAAGTTGACGCGGCTGAAGTTTTTCCCGCCGTCAAAGTCAAAATAAAAATTGCGGCGAGAAACATTGAAAAAATTTTAAACGTTCTCATTTTACTTTCCTGCCTTTCAAAAAAATTTTGCAACATGATAAACGAAATGTTGATTTATTTCAATTATCGACAAAATTTTTAAAAATACATTAGATTTTTCATTTTTCCATGAACTTTAATTTAAGAATTTTGAAATAAAGAAAATTTTTTGATACAATTACACAGAATTTTTAAAAGTTTTGAAAGGAAGTTTTTTGTTTTGAAAGAGTTAAAAAGTCTTGGAAAAGTTACAAATTATCTTTTTGATTATTCTCCCGAAGTTTTGGAGGCTATCAACAACGAACACGAAAGAAATTATTTCGTTAAACTTACCAGCGAAGAATTTACCTGCGTTTGTCCCGTTACTCATCAGCCTGACTTTGCAAAAATTAAAGTTCGTTACATTCCCGATAAAAAACTTGTCGAGAGTAAAAGTTTTAAACTTTATTTGACGAGCTACAGAAACACGGGAATTTTTCATGAAGATGTCGTAAACAGAATTGCCGACGATTTAATTAAACTTTTAGACCCGAAATATTTGGAAGTCGAAGGCAATTTCAGTGTACGCGGCGGAATTGCGATTGAACCTTTTGCAAATTTTGGACGCGGAGAATTTGAAGAACTTGCAAAAAATCGTCTGGCACATCATGACATGGAGTGAAAAAATTTTGAAACAAAAAAAAATTGCTCTGATAAATGACGTTACAGGTTTTGGACGCTGTTCGGTAGCGGTTGAACTTCCGATAATTTCCGCAATGAAAATTCAAGTCTGTCCGTTGCCGACTGCGATTTTGTCTGTTCATACGGGCTTTGAAAATTATTTTTTGGACGATTTTAAAGACAGAATGAAAAATTATATTGACAGCTGGAATAAAAATAATTTGGAATTTGACGGAATTGCAACGGGATTTTTCGGCTCAGCTGAACAAATTGAAATTGTCGAAGATTTTTTAAAAAATTCTTCCGCACTTGTTATGATTGATCCTGTCATGGGAGATCACGGAAAAATTTATAAATCTTATACCCGCGAAATGTGCAGGAAAATGAAAAATCTTTTGCCGTTTGCCGATTTGGTTACGCCGAATTTAACTGAGGCTTGCGAACTTTTAAATATTTCTTATCCTGAAAACGGAATTATTTCTGATTCTGATTTGGCAACGATGGCGGCGAATATTTCCGCAAAAACTCGCGGCGGAAAAGTTGTAATCACCGGTGTTAATTTGGATTTTGACAGCAGAGAAAATATTTCTAATTTCGTTTATGACGGCGGAAAAATTGATATTGTTACTTCAAAAAAATTGGGCGGTGACAGGTCGGGAACGGGCGACGTATTTTTTGCAGTTGTTGCCGCGTCTTTTATGAACGGAGAAAATTTATTAAACTCTGTCAAAAAATCGGCGGACTTTGTGACTAAATGTATTCTTCATGCTGAAAAATTAAATCTTGCATGGAATTGGGGTTTGCCGTTTGAAGAATTTTTGACGGAATTAAATTTTAAAAATGAGGTGATGTGAATATGATTTTAAAATTTTTCAGTTTTGCCGCGATTATTTTTCTTGTCGCATCTGTTTTCGGACTTGTTTCAAATTATGATTTTAAAGCTAAAGCCGAAAATTTTGCCGCAGAAAATGTTGAGGAAAAACTTGATCCGATTGAAGAACTTTTAAAAAATATGACGCTTGAAGAAAAAATCGGGCAGATGTTTGTTGTCGGAGTGCCGGGAAAAACCGCAGACGAAAATACAAAAATTTTGTTCGATAAATGTCATTTCGGCGGAGTAATTTTTTTTGATAAGAACATGGACGACAAAACGCAGGTGAAAAATTTTTCCGATGAACTTCAGAAAATCGGCGGGCAAAAATTTCCGTTATTCATTGCGTTGGACGAGGAGGGCGGAAGAGTTGCCAGAATGAAACATGCTTTAATTCCGCCACTCTCTCAAGAAGAAATCGGGAGTACTGGAGATTTTAACCTTGCAAAAATTACTGCAGAAAGTATTTCCAGAGATTTGAAGGAAATCGGAGTAAATATAAATTTTGCTCCCGTTGCCGATGTCGGAACAAATGACACGAGAAGTTTTTCAAAAAATGCTGAAAAAGTTTCTGAATTTGTTTCCAATGCCGCACAAGGTTACGAGCTTGAAAAAATGTTTTATTGTCTGAAACATTTTCCCGGACTCGGACGCGGAAAAATTGATACTCATCAAGATATTTCTTCCGTTGACGCTGACAAAGAAACTTTATTTGCAGAAGATTTACTTCCATTCAGCAAAATTATTTTCGAGCGTGACAATTCAAATTTCATGGTCATGGTCGGTCATTTAAAATATCTTTCAATAGATCCCGAAAATGCGGCTAGTTTATCTTATGAAATTATTACAAATATTTTGCGGAAAGATTTAAATTTTCAGGGCGTTGTAATTACTGATGATTTAAATATGGGTGCGGTGGCGAATTATGACAAAATAGAAAATCTTGCGGTAAAATCTATAAAAGCCGGTGCCGATATTGTTTTGATTTGTCACGAATACGAGGCAGAGCCGAAATCTTTTGAAAATGTTTTAAATGCCGTCAAAAAAGGTGAAATTTCTGAAGAGAGAATTAACGAATCTGTTCGCAGAATTTTGAAAATGAAAACAAAAGTGAAGTGATAAAATGAAAATTGGAATACTTAGCGATACTCATGGAAACTGGGATTCAGTTGACAATGTTGTATGCAACGCAGGAAAAATTGATATGTGGCTCCATTGCGGCGACTGTGTTCCCGATGCAGAATATTTGCAAGATTTAGTTTCTGCTCCGGTTTATTTTGTTGCGGGGAACTGTGACTGGCCGACAAGTGAGGCATGCTACGAAAGAATTATCGACGCAGAAGGTCACAGAATTTTTTTGACGCATGGTCATAATTACGGAGTAAGACACACTCAAGAATATGTTGCAGAGGCGGCTGAAAGTCAACGGGCTGATATTGTTGTCTACGGGCATACTCATATAGTGGACTATACGCCCGGTTCTCTTCTGATTTTAAATCCCGGAAGTGCATCGCGTCCAAGAGATGATAAACGGGGTTCGTTTATGATAATGGAATTATTTAGAAATGTTGAACCGCAAATTACAATTATTCGTTTAAAAAAATGAAATCATTTTTCCGATAACTTTAAAATTAAATCAGAAATTTCTTCAGCTGCCTGAGATCTGCCGAGTTTTAAACTTGCGGCGGACATTTTTTTTAATTCGTCGGGATTTTTTAAAAGTTCGTCAAGTTGTTCAGATAAAATTTCTGAAGTCAAATTTTTATTCAAAATCATTTTTGCCGCTCCGCCGTCAACTAAGACTTTCGCGTTAAATTCCTGATGATTTTCTGCAGCGTAAGGATATGGAATTAAAATTGAAGGAATTCCGCGTGCAGTAAGTTCAGCAAGTCCAGTTGCTCCCGCTCTGAAAATTGCCAAATCCGCCATCGCCATTGCTTGAGGCATGTTGTAAAGATAGGGGACAATTTTTATATTCGGGTTGTCGAAATCAAAATCCGCGTCTTTTAATTTCTGCGTGACGGAATCAAATTCAGTTTTTCCCGTGACATGAAGAAATTGAGCAGAATTTTTTTTTGCCGCGTTTATTAAAACTTCAACCATTGCATTATTTATACTTCTTGCTCCGCGACTTCCTCCCGAAATTAAAATTACAGGTTTATCTTCAGTGAAATTAAATTCTTTCAAGCCGTCAGATTTTTTTGCAGTCAAAACTTCTGCACGAATAGGATTGCCCGTGTAAACAGTTTTTTCAGCGGGAAATTTTTTCAGTGCAAGAGTTGAACCGACAGCAATTTTTGTGACGAACTTAGACAAAATTTTATTTGTAACTCCTGCAACTGCATTTTGTTCTTGAATCAGCGAAGGAATTTTTTTTAAACTTGCCGCTAACAAAATCGGGCCACAGACATAACCGCCCGTCCCGACTACTACATCAGGCTGAAAATCTTCTATAATTTTTCCTGCCTGTTTGACGCTTAACAAAGCATTTGCCGCCCGCTTAATATTTTCCAGAGTAAAACGACGCTCAAAACCGCCTTCCAAATTCAGTGCGGTGAAATTTATTCCCGCTTTAGGAACAATATCTGATTCTAACCCAAGTTCTGTACCGACATATAAAATTTCTGCATCGGGAGATTTTTTTTTGACAGTATCAATTAAAGTCAATGCGGGATAAATATGACCGCCTGTCCCTCCGCCTGAAAAAATTATCTTCATGAAAAACTTTCCCTCCGTATTTAAAATTATTTTTGAAAATTATACGCAACACCTTGTCGAATCGTCAAGTATAAGCAATATTCGAAAATTTTTTTCCATGTCAAAAACCTTATTTTTAGTTGCAAAGTGCAGGAAGTTTGATATAATTTTTGTAACTTATTGAAAAGGAGAAATTTTGATGGCGACGATTGACAGATTTAAAGATGCACTGGCGAGCGGAATTGCTTTATCTGACGGCGAACAACTTGTCCCGCTTACTGCCCAGATGAAATATGATTATTTGGCGGCTGTTCATACCATGGATCAGCTTTTAAATTTGAGCGAAGAATTTAAATCCAGAAAAAAACGCCGCAATTCTTTCAAAGAAAAAATTTCCAACGCCTGCAAAATGTCCATGAAAAAAATTGCTGACAGCGGAGAAATTTTGACTACAAAACAAATTGATAACGCGATTAAAATTCTGAGAGATTGCCGTGACGAACTTCTTAAAATTGAAAGTGTTGCTCAGGAAAGTGAAAAACTCGAAAAATTTATCGCGGACGGAGTTTCTGCAGGACACTGAAATAATTTGGAATGAGGAATTAGGAATGAGGAATTTTTAGTACACATTCCTAATTTTTTAATTGAATGAAAGGAAATTTTTTTATGTTCAGAAAAATGCGGCGTGAAAAATGCGAACTCGAAAAAGAAACTGCAGAAAAAATTTTGACTGAAGGACTTTTCGGAGTACTGGCACTTTCAGGCGATGACGGATATTCTTATGCAGTGCCGATAAATTATGCGACGGAAAATAACAAAATTTATTTTCACAGTGCGATTGAAGGTCATAAACTCGACGCGATAAAAAATAATGAAAAAGTTTCTTTCTGTGTAGTCGGTCAACATGAAGTCGTTGCGGAAAAATTTACAAGCTATTACACAAGTGCTATCGCTTTCGGAAAAATAAAAATTCTGGAGGACGACTCAGAAAAAATTCACGGTCTTGAACTTCTTGCAAAAAAATTTTCTCCAGAAATTGACATTGATTACAAAGAAAAAATTATTCATGAAAAATTAAATGCAACTGCCGTTATGGTTTTGGAAATTGAACATTTGACAGGCAAGGCGGCTCGTGAACTGATTCGACAAGGTTTGAAATGAACAAGAGAATAACAGCCGGACTTTTAGGCTACTTAACTTTATTCACGGGAGCGGCAATGTTGCCGTCGTTTTTTCTTGCCGCATTCAGTGAAGAGGTCGGAGGAGCGGCGGCTTTTTTATTATCAATATTCATTTGCATTGCCGTAACTTTTGAGTTGGAAAGATTCGGCGGACTTAAAGGCAGAGATAATATCGGAGTACGCGACGGAATTGCGATAACTGGCTTGGGCTGGTTTTTGGTTTCGGTACTCGGAACGATTCCATATTTGGCAGGCGGATATTTGAATTTAGTTGACAGTCTTGTAGAATCTTTTGCGGGATTTTCGGGAACAGGTGCAACAGTTTTTGATGACGTGGAAATTTTGCCGAAAAGTATTTTACTTTGGCGGAGTGTTTCAAATTGGATCGGCGGGCTTGGAATTGTTGTAATTTTCATGGCTCTTTTGTCGCAGTTCGGACGCGGTGCAATGTTTATTCTTCGTGCAGAAACTACCGGGCCGACTAAAGACAGACAAATGCCAAGAATCAGAGATAACGCTAAGGCAATTTTTAAAATTTATGTCGGATTGACTGCAATTTGTGCGGGAAGTTATTTTTTGTGCGGTCTTAATCCTTTCGCCTCGATAAATCATGCAATGACGACGATAGCAACGGGCGGTTACGGAATTTATAATTCAACTGTCAGAGAATACGGGAATTTTTATCTTGAATACTGCATGTCGTTTTTCATGATTATTTCCAGCGGAAGTTTTGCAATGTATGCGGTTGCTGCTCGTCAAGGTATCGGAGTAATTTTTCGCAACACGGAATTTAAAATTTATCTGCAAATAATTTTTTTTGCAACCGTGATGGTTTCTGCAGATTTATTTTTTGAAATGCACATGGAAATTGAAACTGCTGTCAGAAGTGCAGTTTTTCATGTTGCGTCGTTGAGTTCGACGACGGGTTTTGTTGCCGATGACTTTGATACTTATCCGCCGATAAGCAAAGCATTTTTTTTGATGATGATGTTTTTGGGAGGTTGTGCGGGTTCGACTGCGGGAGGTTTAAAAGTTGCAAGAATTATTCTGCTGTTTAAATTTGTTGCTTTAATCGTAAGACAAAAAATTCACCCGCAACTTATAAATCAAATTAAGCTGAACGGACAGATTATTGATGAAAATGTTGTTTATGGGGCGGCAAAATTTTTCTTTGCAGTTGTTGCGATGGATATATTATTTGCCTTCGTGATGATGTTCGACGGGATAGATTTTGTAAACAGTATTTCTGTCAGCGTTTCGACTATGGCGAGTGTTGGTCCCGGTTTCGGTATTCAAGGAGCAACTTCAACTTATGATCTTCTTCCCGATTTCAGTAAAATTTCCGCGTGTATTTTTATGTTTTTGAGTCGCTTGGAAGTTTTCAGTGTTTTGGTTCTGTTTACTCCGTCATTTTGGAATAATCCCAAAGGCTGGTGAGTGAATAATTTGGAATGAGGAATGAGGAATTAAAGAGAGAAAAATTTTTTCATGCTGAATTTTCGGCAGGATTTTTTTGCTAAATGTTTGTTAGTGTGATATAGTTTAAGAAAATTTTCGAACGACATGGAGGCAGTGATGAAAAATTTAATGCCTTTGGATACTTCAGTATATGATGATCTACCGGTTACCATTTTTATCTACAAGGCTGTTTTGGATTCTGATAGCGTTATTTGCGATTATAGAATTGTTTACGGCAACAAAGAATTTATAAAGCAGTGGAAAAAATATCATGGCAGCAGTATTTTTCTCGGTGCGTCAATAATAGCACATAAAGTTTTGAATGATAAAGCTGTGGACATGATGAGAAGGTTTTTTGATGAAGAGCCTTACGCCTTCTCAACATTTCTGCACGATAAAAATTTGCATGTTCATCTTCAGCCGATTGTAAATTTGAAGAAACCTTTCGGCGGATTTTTCATGACAAATGTCACGGAATACGAAGAGGAGTCTTCCCGCATGCATTTTCTTCAGTCAATCAGGCAGATGAAAACTGCGGGTGTTCTTCTCCGCGAAAAAATTGACGGCGGTTATGAATGTGTTTTTGCATCCAAAGAATTTGCAAAACTCATGGAATGTACTGAAGAAGAAGCTGTCAGAATGATGAGCGGCAAGGGCTATTTGTGGACAACTCATGTTGATGACAGACTTGCGGTCAAAAGAATGATTCGGCGGAAAGTTTCTGAGGAAGAAAAAAATTTTTTGACTATCAGAAAAATCACAGCAAAAAATAATGAAATTTGGTGCAAGATTTATTTTTCGTTCATTGAGGATTTTAGAGAAAGTTATATTTACGCGACATATTTTGACGTGACAAATTCAAGAGTTTATGCAGAACGTTTGCGTACAACTTATATGTCAATGGGAAATAATTTTTACCGCGAAAATGACAGGACGCTTGGAATGTTCCGAGTAAATCTCACGAAAAACAGAATTGAGGATTTAAAGGGCAGAGATTTATTTGCGACTGATTCAATTATGCGTCCTTATTCCGAAATTATCAGACTTCGTGCAGTAAGTTACATAATAGGCGAAGAGAAAGAATATTTTCTCCGCCAGCTTAGTATAGAAAATCTTACGCGAAAATATTTGACCGGTCAAAATCAGCTTTCATTTTTCTTGTTGTCACGCAGGAAGACTATGCGTCTTTGCTATGTAAATTATATTGTCGCACTGACCCGCCACCCTATTACAGGAGAAATTATCGCGTTTATTTCTGAACAAGAAGCCGACAACGAAAAAGTTGAAAACCTGCTTATTGATAAAATTCTTGCCAGACAGTTCGACATGGTTTCTTATTTGTCTGAAGGAAATTACGGCGTTGTTGTCGGTGACGCGGCAAGAATTACAAAGGGAAATATTTTCCCGTTAACACTCAAAGGCAGATACACCGAATATTTGAAAAATCAAGTCATTCCAGTTCTTCATGGCGACGAAGAATCTAAAAAAGCCATGATTGACTCTCTTAAACTTGAAACTGTTCAGAAAAAAATTTTTGAAAAAGAACCTTACGTTGTAAATATTACCTGCAAGATTGACGGAGAAGTTTATTATAAACGTTTTGATTTTTTTTCCGTCGATCCCCGTGCAAATTTCTTTGTTATCCTGAAATCAGACACAACGGAAATTCAGAGAAAACAAATTGAACAGAATAAACGACTTAAAGAAACGCTTGAAGAATCCAAACAGGCAAACAAGGCGAAAACTGCTTTCATGTCCAGAATAAGTCATGAAATTCGTACGCCAATGAATGCGATTATCGGATTGAATACCATTGCGATGCATGAAAAAGACCTTTCCGACAACATGAAAAATTATCTTGAAAAAATGAGAACCAGTGCAAATTGTTTGTTGTCGCTCATCAATGATATTCTTGACATGAACAGAATTGAAAGCGGTCGTACTACAATTCGCAACGCAGAATTTTCTTTCAAAGATTTTGTCGAACAAATTGAGTCACTTGTACAAACTCAATGTCGCGAGAAAAATTTAAAATTCTCGTCAATTATGAGCGGTTCGATAAAAAATTTTTATATCGGCGACGACATGAAACTCAAACAAGTTTTAATGAATGTTTTGAGCAATTCAGTAAAATTCACAGAACCCGGCGGAGAAATTTCTTTAACTGTGGAATGTATTTCACAGTTTGAAAATAATTCTGCTTTTAAATTCACGGTAAAAGATACGGGAATCGGAATGGAAAAAAGTTATCTGCCGAAAATTTTTGAGCCTTTCAGTCAAGAGGACGCGGCGAATACTTCAAAATACGGCGGCTCCGGTCTTGGACTTGCAATCACGAAAAATATTATTGACATTATGAACGGTTCTATCTCGGTTGATTCTGAAAAGGGAGTTGGCACAACTTTTACAATTACTATCCCGCTGAAACATTCTGACAGAGTTGAAGAAAAAATATATCCCGAAAACTTCCGTCCGCAAGATTTTTCTGTTTTGGTGATTGATGACGATCCCATTTCCTGCGATCATGCAAAAATTGTTTTGGCTGAAGAAGGAATTTCTGCAGACATCTGCGTAAACGGCGACGAGGCTTTAAATATGATTCGTCTGAGACATGCCCGCCGCGATGAATATAATTTAATTTTGATTGATTTGAGAATGCCGCACAGAAACGGTATTGAACTTACTCGCGAAATCAGAAAAATTATCGGAAAAGACCCTACTGTAATAATGCTGACGAGATACGATTGGTTTGAAGTTGAGCAGGAGGCATTGGAGGCGGGAGTTGATGACTTTATAGCAAAACCGCTCACCGTGTCGAATTTGCTTTACGGTTTCCAGCAAGTCACGCTGAGAAAAAAACAAAATGCAAAACCTGCCGAACCTGTTTCACTGGAAGGACGAAAAATTTTAGTAGTCGAAGATATGGCAGTAAATGCAGAAATTATTATGATGCTTTTAGAAATGCAGGGAATGATTTCGGAACATGCCGAAAACGGACAAATTGCCGTCGATATGTTCAAGGAAAAACCGCCGGGATATTATTCAGCGGTTTTAATGGATATTCGTATGCCTGTTATGGACGGACTGAAAGCAACAGAAACAATTCGTGCTCTAGACAGAGATGACGCAAAAACAATTCCGATTTTGGCAATGACGGCAAATGCTTTTGATGAAGATGTTCAGAGAAGTTTACAAGCGGGAATGAATGCACATTTGGCAAAACCGGTTGATCCCGAACTTTTATTCAAGTCACTGCAGGAATTTATAAAAAATTAGTCTGCCATATCAAAAATTTGATTCAAAAATAATTTTGGAGCGTGAAAAATTTGTTATTCACCGAACTTTTGAAAATGGCGGGCTTAAGTCTTATTTCAAATAAACTTCGTACATTTTTGACAATGCTGGGAATAATTATCGGCGTTTGTTCAGTTATTGCAATGGTTTCAGTCGGTCAAGGCGTGAAAAAAAATGTTGTCGATTCTATTTCCCGACTTGGTTCAAATATGTTGATTGTTATGAGCGGAAGTTCTAATCGCGGAGGTATTCGAGGCGGTGCGGGTTCTGTTCAAACTTTAACTTATAACGATGCGGAAGCCATCAAAGACAAAATTAAATATGTGAATTATGTTTCGCCTACGGTTCAGACAAATTCTCAAGTTGTCTACGGACATGAAAACTGGAGTACGACTGTCACGGGAGTTACTCCGGAATATTTTTCTATTCAATCGCTGACAATGCAGAGCGGGATTTTTTTTAACGGGCATGATGTTGATGTCAGAAATCGTGTTGCGGTTATCGGAACAACTGTTGCTACAAATCTTTTTGGCACTGTAAATCCCGTCGGAAAAAAAATTCGTGTCGGAAATGCACCTTATACAGTTATCGGACTTATAGCCAGCAAAGGGCAGTCAATGGGCGGACAAGATCAAGATGACGTTGTTTTAATTCCGTTGACTACCGCACAAGAAAGACTCTTGGGAGTAACTTATGTTCGTTCAATAAATGTTCAAGTCGCCAGTGAAGAAAGAATGGACGAAGTGCAGGCAAATATTGAAAAACTTCTTCGCCAGCGTCACAGAATCAGAGAAGATGCGGAAGATGATTTTAATGTCAGAAATTTGACCAGCTTAATGGAAACCATGAGCGAAACAACTACGATGATAACTTTGCTTTTAGGCTCAATCGCGGGAATTTCTTTAATAGTCGGCGGTATCGGAATCATGAATATCATGATGGTTTCAGTTACTGAACGAACGCGGGAAATCGGAATAAGAAAAGCAATCGGGGCAACTTTTAACAGCATAATGTTACAATTTTTAATTGAATCGACAATGATAAGTATTTTGGGCGGAATAATCGGAATAGTTGTAGGGATAGGACTCGCTCAGGCAATTTCAAAATTTGGAGGATTTACAACAGTTATCAGCGGTTTAAGTATCGCGGCAAGTTTCGGCTTTTCATTATTTGTTGGAGTTTTCTTTGGAATGTTACCGGCAAGAAAAGCGGCGAAATTAGATCCTATTGATGCTTTGCGATACGAATAATATTTCTCGCGTCCGGAGTCTATGAACTTTTGAAATTGAAATAATTTTTAAATGCAGGAAAATTTTTTAGTGCGTCGAAGTTTTGACACTCAACAGGTACAGATGCTTTTTGTTTTATGTGAGGGGAAATTTTTTGACGTTCTTTTTAATTGTGCCGTGCGTAATAATTGTCGGCGTGTTCTTAGTTCATATCATATTCAATCGGCTGGGACTCAGAATCCATTACGGTGCATTAATAATTTGTGCATTATTGTCGGCAGTTGCGGACGCGGGAGCGGCAGTACTTTCACCGACACCGGATAAATTTTATTTTATGCGGCTCGGAGGTTTTATTTTATCATCGGCAATAATCGGCACTTTGGCAAATTATTTTTTTGTGCGTCGTGAAGTTCAAGAGCAGGAAGAATTTTCTGAAGAAGTTCGACAGGCTTATCAAGGGAATGAAGATGAAAAAATCGAAGTTCCAAAAGAAAAAATTGAACCGCCTGAAAAAGTCGTACAGGAAGAAAAGCCGAAACCGATTAAAAAAGTTGACTTGGTAAAAAAATCTCCGCCGAAGAAAAAAGTCACGTCAGAAAAATCCGAAGAATTACAAAAAAAATCTGCCGAAGAAAATATTTCCAAAGTCAAACTTGCAGAAAAACCACAGCCTGCAAAAGTTGAAAAAGTCAAGCCGAAAAAAATCGTCGCTAAAGAAGAAATTTCTAAACCCGTAGAAATTCACGAAGAAATAAATATTCCCGATACGACTGAAACTTTAGACGAGTTACTTGACTTGGCTTATTCGGAAAAAACGCAGGGACATACTTGGCAAGCGATTGCAGCTTATAAAAAAGCCCTAGAAAAATACCGCACGGACAGTTATGCACCGTTTGTTGCGATAGACTTAGGAAATATCTACAAAGAACAGGCAATGTATGCGAAGGCGATAAAAGTTTTTGAAGACGCGATGGAACTTCCCGCAGTCAAAAGAAATTATTCGACTTCCGAAAAGTTCAAAAAAAATATCGTGTATTTGAAAGCCGTTCAGTCAGTTCTTCTAAGACATCAAGCACTGAAAACGCCATTCAGCAAAATCTCAAAAATTTATCTGCAAGAGATTGAGTCGGAATTTCAAGCGGCTCAATTAAAAATAAACAGCTAATTAGTTGGAGGTAAGATCATGAAAAAGAGCGTGGAAATTCTCGGACTTCCGGTTATCAGCATTACCGAAGGTCGCGAACTCGGCATGAGCAAAACTTTGCTCATTGATGCCAAAAATGGTTTGATTGCCGCGATCACCATCGAAGATGAAGATTGGTATCGCGGTGTTAAACTCATTCCCTATGAGTCTGTTATCGCTATCGGCGAAGACGCAATTACTATCACTCACAGCGAAAATATTTTGAAACTTGATGAGGCAGGCGACTATGAAGGTCTGCTTGACGAAAATATTCGCGTTATCGGCACAAAAGCCATTACCAAAAATGGTACGATTCAAGGAAAAGTCACTGAACTTTTTGTCGGCGAAAACGGCAAAATTGAAAAATGCGAAATTACCGCACCTGACGGCACTGCAAGTGAAGTAACTGCGGAACAAATTTCTATTTTCGGTAAACAAGTTACCGTTATTGACGCGGAAAAAAAAACTGAATTTATAACTGACATTCCTGCGACTGCACCTGTTGAAGAGCCTGTTCAGGCGGCGGAGGAAATTTCTCAAACAGCCTCAAATGATTCTGATTTTGGGGCTGTTTCTGTAAGCGAAGAAGTTCAGCCGGAACCGATTGAAGAGCCTGTTACAGAATTAGAATCAGTAATGACTCCCGAACCTGTAGCGGAAGAAGTTCCTGCAGTTGAGGAAGTTCCCGCAGTTGAAGAAGTTCCTGCAGTTGAAGAAGTTCCCGCAGTTGAAGAAGTTCCTGCAGTTGAAGAAGTTCCTGCGGTTGAAGAAGTTCCTGCGGTTGAAGAAGTTCCTGCGGTTGAAGAAGTTCCTGCAGTTGAAGAAGGTCCTGCGGTTGAGGAAGTTCCTGCGGTTGAAGAAGTTCCTGCGGTTGAAGAAGTT
>JAFZMV010000079.1 GCA_017553205.1 Selenomonadaceae bacterium
CAAGAAAACCTACCGTGTTTACCACTTCAAGGCAGGGGTTATCGCCACAGATACGGATTCGACAGAAACTAACTACTACGAAGAACTTGAAGTTTTTAACTCCTAATGCGTGTGTTCCCACGAATTGATACAGCGCAAAGGCGGAGGAGTGTTTTGCAGTGAGCGGGAACAGTGGGAACATGGCGTAATTACGCCATTGAGTGGTAAAGATGTTCCCGTAGTGTTCCCGTAGTGTTCCCAGTGAGCGGGAACAAAAGTCAAACGATAAAATGGCGTAACAAAGGGATTTATAGAGAAAAAACAAAGTGTGTTCCCGATGTTCCCATTTTTTTTTTATTTATAGCCCTTAGAGCGTTTTTTTTTTCTCTCTCTCTCTCTTGTATCATTTTTTTTCTCTACAAGTTTTATTTTTTCGCGGGAACAGCGGGAACAGCGGGAACATCGCGTAATGACGCCATCGGAGCGGGAACATTTTTGACTTTTGCGGGAACACGGAGCGGGAACACGGGAACACGAGCGGGAACAAAAAATTTCTTCATTACGATTTGCAATGATAGTTGACTTCTCCCGCTGTATCATTTTGCTGGATTTTGCCATTTTCGTGGAATGTTCACTTACGCATTTCACTATGTGAAACGCTCTCTCGCGTTACGACGCAAAAAATTGCCGAAAAAATTTGTCAGGCACTGTGTTTCTTGAACTTGCGGTTGAAGAGGTAATTATTTGTGGAACAGGTATATCCCGATATACCTGCCTATGGCAGGTTCGAGCTTTGGAGGCAAAAAAAGTACCCTGTTTTTGGGTACATGGATTTTTTTTCCAGTGATTGTGTTATAATTTTTAAGGGTGATGTTATGTCAGGCAAAGAAGGAAACAAGCAATTTAGAAATTCTGTTTTCTGCTCGTATTTTAACGAAGCAACAAGGTTATTGTCGCTTTGTAACGCTGTTTTGGGCACTGACTATCGCGACACCACGAAATTGCACATAAACACGCTGGAGGGCATTTTCTTCGACAATCAGAAAAACGATATTTCCTGCACTCTCGGCGATAACTTCCTCGTGCTAATCGAACATCAGACCAGCGTCAATAATAATATGCCTTTTCGATGTCTGTCATATGTCGCAGAATTGTTAAATAAACTTGTAACGGATAGGCAGAAAATATATCGTCGAGCCTTGATAAAATTTCCTACGCCAAGATTCTTTGTACTTTATGATGGCGACAGTGCAGAACCATTAGAAAAAATAATGAAATTATCGGACGCTTTTGACGGATATGACAAATCTTTAGAATTGATAGTGACTGCATATAATATCAATCATGGGTTGAAGCAACCACTTTTGACAAAATGTAAGTATCTCAACGACTACAGTATTCTCGTCGGCAAAGTTAAAGCAGGAGTTGCACAGGGATTAACTCGGCGCGAGGCTATCAGCAATGCTGTGAAATTTTGTATTTCAAACGGAGTAATGAAAGGATATTTGGAATATCATTCAGAGGAGGTATTTAATATGTTGGCTCTGCAGTGGGACAAAGATTCTGCCATTAAAGCAAGTTTTGATGACGGATTTGACGATGGTTTTGCAAGTGGATTGCTTGCTGGTAGAAATAATGGCATCGAAGCGGTCGCTATAAATATGATTCGTCGCGGAAAATCCTTTGAAGACATTCAAGCAGATACTCAGTTATCATTGAAACGTATTGAGGAACTTGCAAATTCAGATAAGGATTGAACAATGTTAGAAAGTATATTGACCACTATTATAGGGGCAAATTGGGAAAAGTTTTTGCCTGCTGTTGTTGGTTTGGTTGCCATTTTTTTGTATATTTTGCAAGAATACCGAAAGAAAAAGGATGCGGCTGCTTTGATAGTTCTGCAAATATCCGAATTGAAAAATAGGATAACGGAATTTCAAACATATATTTACGATTCTGGGATTAACGATAAAAATTTTTATGAATCTCTTCCATGTATAAAAATAAATTATTGGGAAAATTATAAGCATCTGTTCGTTAATGAAATTGATGTAAACAGTTATAACTCTATTGAAAAATTTTACAAATATGTAGAAATTATTCAGGAACAACAAGATTTAGTAAAAAATTTATTAAAGGATTATTTTGTTCACAAGCAAAAAATAATCAACGATGCCAGAATGAAATTTATTGAGGACATGTTAAAAGAGGTTGATTCAACGGCGATATCAACAGAGCAATATGACAAACCCATGCAACAAATACCTGTGTCATCTGAACAGGCTAAACAAACCTGTTCATCAATCTCACGGAAATTGCAACAACAAAATCCTAACATTGATATGCAACGATTTTTGAAAATCTATGCAGGCAAAAATGAAAGGTTAATTAACGTCATGAATCAGAACACTTTGGCAATATGTATTCCGTTACAAGTTGTTGAAACTCTAAAAATCATATTAAAACAATATTCTTCATTGGAAATTGTCGCGCAAGAAGGATATAAAGAACTCAGTAATCTCGCTGGTATTACCAAAACAAGATGGAGAATAGTTACTTTTTTTAAGTGGATTTTATAGCAAATCGGAGAAGAAATCATGCCGACACTTAACTGGATTGGAAAGGACAAAGTTGTCAATCACGCCGCCGCTGTGCCTTTTCATGTCCTCGAACACAAATACAATTTCGGCGGAGAGTCGGAGAACAAAATCATTCACGGAGATAATTTACTCGCGCTAAAGTCTCTCCTGCCCGAATACGAAGGGCGCATCAAGTGCATCTACATTGACCCGCCTTATAACACCGGTAACGAAGGCTGGATTTACAACGACAAAGTCAACTCCCCGCAAATTAAAAAATGGCTCGGCGAAGTTGTTGGCAGAGAAGGCGAAGACCTTTCCCGTCACGACAAATGGCTTTGCATGATGTATCCTCGTCTCAAGCTCTTGAAAAAATTGCTTGCTGACGACGGGGCTATTTTTATTTCTATCGACGACAACGAGCAAGCTAACTTGAAACTTATCTGCGACGAAATTTTTGGTGCTCAAAATTTTGTTGCGAACGTTATATGGGAAAAAAAATTTTCGCCGCAAAATGACGCGCGTTGGCTTTCCGACAGTCACGACTTCATTTTGATTTATGCGAAGGATAAACTGAAGTGGCGACCGAATCTTTTGCCGCGAACCGCTGAAATGAACGCTCGCTATAAAAATCCCGACAACGACCCGCGCGGCGCATGGACTTCTGGAGACATTTCAGTTAAGACTTATAGTCCAAATACTGATTACCCAATAACTTTGCCAAGCGGACGAGTAGTTAATCCGCCTGTCGGACTATGTTGGCGATTATCCAAAGAAAAATTTAATGAAATGGTCGCCGATAATCGAATTTGGTTTGGTGCAAACGGCAACAACGTTCCGCGCATAAAAAGATTTTTGTCAGAAGTTCAAGGCGGCTCCGTATCGAAAACTATTTGGCTCCGCGATGAAGTCGGCGACAACCAAGACGCAAAACGCGAAATAAAAAATTCTTTGAGCGGCGCAGAAATTTTTGCCACACCAAAGCCGACGCGCCTTATCGAAAAAATTTTGCGACTTGCAACGGATAAAAATTCAATCGTACTAGATTCGTTCGCGGGTTCCGGCACTACCGCTCACGCTGTCTCAAACATCAATGCGCAGGACGGTGGCAACAGAAAATTTATTCTCGTTGAAATGGAAGACTACGCCGAAACAATCACTGCGGAACGCGTCCGTCGCGTTATTCAAGGATACGGGCAAGTTGCTGGAATCAGCGGAAGTTTTGATTTCTACGAAGTTGGCGAACCTCTCATGATTCAAGGCAACCTTAATGAAAATATCGACATCAAAAAAATTCATGCCTATATTTGGTACACCGAGACTCACACTCAATATAAAAAGCCTTCCAACGGCAATCCTGCTTACTTAGGCGACTTCATCAACAATACGCCTTTTTTTTTTTTGCCTATTGCAAAATCCAGCGAAATAGTTTTTAATAGGGGTGCTTGAAATTTCAAAGGAGCAAGTAGCCAATACATAG
>JAFZMV010000080.1 GCA_017553205.1 Selenomonadaceae bacterium
TCCACAATATAATGGTGTTCGCCAATGGTAATCTGGATAAGACAGAGACGAGCCGTGTAATGGTACATGGAATCCGCTTCGGTGTCGACTGCGGCCATGTCATAGAGTTCCAAATCGAGAAGCAAGTTTGCGAGCGATTCTTCACTATCTACCAATATGTATTTCTCGTCTTTAATCATTTGACAAGGAAATGTAATAAAAGAAAACGATAGCGCGCTATTTTTCCCCCGAATTTACCCCAACACGGCACTTTCCCCGTGTAAGTGTGCGTTTGCGCACAAAAAAGTCCTGTTAACGATGAATTTTTTTGAAAAAGTGCATTTTTTACGTCAAAAATGAGTTGTGCAAATCGATTTTGACGTAAATTTTGATACAAATTAATCAAATTTGCTTCTGAAATAGGCATTTTTTTGAGTTTTGATGAGCAGAATTGATTCGTCCGCTTCCAAAAAGAACCTATTTGAGGTGGCTTGGGGGCGTTTTTTGCGGAAAAATAGAATTTTGTTACGGATAAACTAAATATTTTACGTAAGATTTTGAATTTTTTTGTGTTTTCTGACGTAAAAAGCGGCGTTTTTTCAAAATCAGCAGTTTTATTGTTTGTTAATTTGTATATTAAACAGGTTCTTATATCTTTTTTTATATCCTTTTTAAATTGTTTCTTTTATGAAAGCTCGTATAGCCAATTAGGATGGCGAGGATATTTAATGAACAATCTGAAAATGGATGTCTCTGTTGATTGCATCTTGTCTCAGGCTCAAAAACGTATCGATGAACTTCAGCAAGTTATCGAGTTCCTGCAAAAACAATTGGAAAAAGCCCCAGAAGGATCCCTTTATGGTACAAGTAGTCATTTCCAGTTGCAATGGCAGCGTATTATAGGTGAAAAACGTATTTATTTGTCTGGCGGAAAATCGAAATTGATTAAAGCTCTTGCGCAAAAAAAGTACAATGCTTTGCTCCTCGAGGATTTTAAGCGCCAAAGGAAAGCTTTGGATAAACTGATAAAAAGTTATGTTCCGCAAAATGGCGAAAGAACGTATATGTCCATGAGCGAAAGATGGCGAAAGCAAATTGAACCATTAAATATCCCGGATTCGGAATATGTTGATTTATGGCAGAGCTTGCGTTATAAAGGAAAATCTGTTGAAAATACAGGACTTTGGACTTCAAAAGGGGAGGTCGTTCGTTCTAAATCGGAAATCATAATTGCTGATGTCTTAGCAAGTCTGGGGGTTCCATATCGCTATGAGTTTCCGCATAAGTTGAAAAACGTAGATTCCTCTCGCTGCATCGAAGTCTATCCAGATTTTACTTGTTTGAATGTCCACACCCGCAAGGAGTTCGTGTGGGAGCATTTTGGAATGATGGATGATGCTGAATATGCCTGTAATGCTGTTGCGAAAATAGAAATGTATCTGAACAGCGGGTATTTTTGGGGCGACAATCTCATATTTACTATGGAAACTCACGAGAAACCTTTAAATTCGAAAATCGTGCGAATTTTAGCCCAAAAATATTTGGTGTAAATAAACTAATTTATAGCGCTGCGGTATTGATTCACGATTTTGGTCGATTTTTACGTCAAAAATGAGCTGTGTGAATTAATTTTGACGTAAATTTTAATACAAATTAATCAAATTTGCTTCTGAAATAGGCTTTTGGGGGATTTTGATGGGCAGAATTGATTCGTCCGCTTCCAAAAAGAACCTATTTGAGGTGGTTTGGGGGCGTTTTTTGCGGAAAAATAGAATTTTGCTACAGACAAACTAAAGATTTTACGTAAGATTTTGAATTTTTTGTGTTTTCTGACGTAAAAAATGGTGTTTTTTCAAAACAGCTTCTTTTCCGGCAGTTTTATCGTGCTTAAGGTGCTCGCTGAGTTTTAAATTTTCCTAAATTGCAGCGCATGAGAAAGATTTCACTTACCGGTATCA
>JAFZMV010000081.1 GCA_017553205.1 Selenomonadaceae bacterium
AAACTAATTTCCAACTCGGAAAATCAGTCGGCAACATTCTCCACTGAACTCCACCGCGAAGAACATACGGCACCGCACAAAAAATATCGTACAAATCATATTCTCGCGGGCGTGTTTTTTTCTTTGCATTTTCCAAGTCTTGACGAATTATTTCAAATTGTTCTCGCGAAATATCGCTCGGATAATTATGCATTTTGTTTCTCTCCTATGATATTTTTCTTTCATTTTATCACTTTTTTTAGTTTTTAGACAGGTTCTTAGACAGGTTCTTGGAACTTTGAGATATTTTTTGACAGTGGCGAGAGAAAAAAATTTTACGCGGGCGGCAGAAATTTTACACGTTTCACAACCGTCACTTTCAAAACAAATCAAAGAACTTGAGAACGAACTCGAAAAAAAATTATTTATTCGCCAAACTTCGGGAATAAAATTGACTTCGGAAGGTGAATTTTTAAAAAATCGTGTCGCCGACATCATCGCACTGACTGAAAAAACTGTTGCAGAAATTAAAGCCGACGAAATTATTGGCGGAGAAATTTATTTTGGGTTGGCTGAATCTCATTTAATTAGTTATCTTGCGAAGGAAATTAAAAATCTGAAAAAAATTTATCCGAATTTGCATTATCACATCACGAGTGGCGACACCGAACAAATTATTGAAAAATTGGACAACGGAATTTTAGATTTTGTTGTTTTGGCTGAGCAACCTGACGTCCAAAAATATAATTTTTTAGAATTTCCCGCCGCTGATGAATGGGGCTTGATTATTCCGAAAAATGATAAACTTGCAGAAAAAAATTTTATTCAATTTGAAGATTTAATCGGCTTGCCGCTTTTTTGTTCGGGGCAAGCGTGGAAAAAAGAAATTGCGAATTGGTGTAACGGAAGAATTGATGAACTTTTTTTGGAATGTTCGCTGAAACTTTCTTACAACGAATCGATTTTTGTCAAAGAAAATTTGGGCTACCTTTTAACTTTCGACAAGTTAATTGATGTTTCTGCAGAAAATAATTTAGTTTTTCGCTCTCTTTTTCCGAAACTTGAAACGAAATTATTTTTGACGTGGAAAAAATTTCCGAAATTTTCACCTATTGCAGAAAAATTTTTGGATAAAATAAAAAAATTCATAAGCGATATTTCACTGTTATTTTCTCCAAATGTCTGATTCAGACTAACAATTTTTATTCCGAATCATTCTTAAGCTCTTGACTATCGTTCTATTTCATGCGAAGAGCTGAAATTCAATAATCAAAATTTATAGTTTTTCACTAATTTTTATGAAATATCATTAAAAAAACTATAAATTTTCACATTATTTTCAGAAACGACACCGACGCCTCGAGCATCAACACCAAGATAAAATATTTTTTTAATGACTCTAACTCTAGAAAAAACATTAACAGAAAAAAATATTTTATCTCAGACGACAAACGAACACTCATAAGTCAAAAATATAGCTGCACTGTTCAGTTTTCTGGGCTAAAGCCACACCGCGTACGCTGAAAACTTCACGACGTTCCGCTATTTTTTGACTAATTCGTTTGATAACTTCTCGTAAGCCAAATATTGTCGTTCACTCAAAATAATTTTTAATAAATTTAATTTTAAAAACCGAACCATGATAAAAAAATTTTTTTCGTTCGCTCTGTATTTGGCTAACTCGAAAGTTGGAGGCGGTGTTCATAAAATTAAAACGTATAGAATAGCAATTTCTCGAATTTTTAAAAATACCGTAACTGCCAAAGAAAATTTTATTATGAACACCGCCTCTTAAGATAATTAAGATAAAAAAAAAAGCCTGCACTCCTGCCGGGATGTTGTCACTTGGCTTTTTTTTGTTGCTGTGGATTTTTTTTCGCCTCCGTACGATACTTGAAAACGCGATAATGTTATCTTAAATTTTAAGCTATTGCTCTGGCGATTAAGAATATTAAATTTTTAATAGCTTTTAACAAAATCAAAGTTCAGGTAATTGCTTGAATTTAGTATCGCCAGAGTAATAACAAGCGTTTTCAAGTATCTGGCTCAAAAAATCTCACGCAACGGCAAACTTAAAAAATAACTCTCCGTAAAGCTGGACTTCACCGCAAATACAGTGAAAGAGATGCGGTTAGAACAGCCGCTTACCCAGTCCGGTTATCTCCAATATTTTTGTTAGCCGTAACAAAAAAATGCCGCAACCTAAAAAATTTTGAACGTCGCAAAAGAAATAGCGCAGCAGGAAAATTTATTTTATTTTTTTTGCGACGTTTCTCGGGGTCTGGGGCGGGGATAAGTCCCAGCGTGGCGAAATCGACTTGGCAAGTTCGAGGGGCA
>JAFZMV010000082.1 GCA_017553205.1 Selenomonadaceae bacterium
GACAAATTTTTTTGGAGAAACAAATTTGAAATTTTTTCCGACTGAAGTAAAATTCTGTTCATAAAATTTTTGGTCTTTTTGTTCAAGTTGTTTTTCGGTATGAGGAAGTTCTCCCGAATGAACATTTTTCTTCAACATATTATTCAAATATTCTTCCTGATAATTTTCTTGATTGTAAATTCCCGTTTCATCGCCGAATAAAATCATTCCGCCTTCTTTTTTTGCCTTTAACACAATTTCCCGGAATGTGACTTCTTGAAATTCTTTAATTGCCGTTTCATTCTGTTTTGTAGCCCTATTTGCCGGTCTTTGACATGTCATTCCCCAACGTCGCAGATAATCCGTTATTGTCGTATGATTACAGCTTTTATTGTTTCCATTTTTCCGATATTTTTTCAGAACTTTATAGGCATAATCGTCGTTTATATTTAAAAGTTCTCCGATTTCTTTTACTGCATATCCTTTTTCTTTAAACTCAATTATTCTGCTTTTGACGTACTCTCGAATTTCTGCTGTTGTTTTTTTTTAATTCATTCTTTCCATATTTTCATTTTACCATATTTTTCGCATTTTTTGTCACGGAGTAATAAAAAATTTTTCACTTTATTTTCAAAATTGGTTATGCTATAATCTCAAAAATGAAAAAATAATGAAGAAAAGGACGGTGAAAAATTTTGGCAGGAGATAGAACTGTGAATCACAGCAATGAAATTATTCCAAACGAGAAAAGAAAATTCTGGAATAATGACATGGAAGCGATTATCGGAATAATGGTTGTGCTTTTGATTTTAGGCACGATAAATGTTTTCAGTTCAAGTTTTATTCTTGCCGAAGCTGAATTTGATACACCGTACTTTTTTTTGAAACGTCACATTATAAATATCGTTATTGGTTTTGCGGCGTTTTTATTTTGTTTTCGGATAGATTATCACAAATGGCGACGATTCATGCCGATGATTTTAATTGCGACGGTTATTGCATTGATTTTGGTTTTGATAATCGGTCCACAGGTAAACGGAGCAAAACGCTGGTTGCCTTTAGGTTTTACGCAGTTTCAACCGGCAGAACTTGCAAAACTTATTGCAATAATGATAATTTCTGCGGAACTTGCTTTACGGACAAAACGAGGACAAGAGATAAATATTTTTACTCCGCCTATGGGTTGTGTGGCGTTAATGGCTTTTTTGACGGAACAAGAACCTGACATGGGAACTGCGTCAATAATTTTGGGAATACCTTTGATAATGCTGATAGTTGCCGGACTTGATAAAGAAAAAATTTATAAATTAATCGGAGTGACTTTTGCGGGAATTGTTTTATTGATACTTCGACAGCCTTACAGATTGGAACGTTTAAAAGTGACTTATGATCCATGGTCTGACGCTCAAAACTACGGTTATCAGACTGTTCAATCACTTTCCGCAATCGGTTCGGGAGAATTGACGGGCATGGGCTTGGGTGTCGGCGTAAGTAAATATGACTATTTGCCGGAGGCTCATACGGACTTTGCATTTGCAATTTTTTGTCAGGAAAACGGATTTTTGGGAGCGGTTTTTATATTTTTGTTATTCGCCGCGTTTGCAGTTTATGCCGCAAGAGTCGCAGCAAAAGCAAAAGACGAGTACGGGCAAATTTTGGCGATGGGAATAATGATTTTAATTGTCGGGCAGGCTATAGCAAATTTATTGATGGTCGGCGGTATACTTCCAGTTGTCGGTGTGCCTCTTCCGTTTATAAGTTACGGAGGAACGGCACTAATAATTACGATGTCGGCTATAGGAGTTTTGGTAAACATAGGAAGAGTCGGCGAAAAAGAATAAAATTCCCTTTCAATGATTATGATAGGGGAATTTTTTTTGTTGGTTTACTGTACATAAATAATTTGACAAGAGAATTTTTTGGCGTTATACTCAAAAAAATTAGTAAATATTCTGTCAAATTTAAAGGAGGCTTTTAAATGGAGAGCAAAAAAGTTGTCAACCTTCCGAGTTTAATCAGCGATTATTATACTCTTGCACCCGATCCCGAAAATAAAACTCAGGGCGTTGCATTCGGAACTTCAGGACACAGAGGCAGCTCAAAACTTCACAGCTTTAACGAAACTCATATTCTGGCAATCGCACAGGCAGTTGCCGAACACCGCAAAGCTGAAGGAGTAACAGGTCCGCTTTATATCGGTGCAGATACTCACGCACTTTCTGAACCTGCTTTGAGAAGCTGTGTAGAAGTTTTGGCGGCAAATGACGTTGAAATTATTCTTCAAGAAGATTTCAAACCCGTTCCGACTCCTGTTGTTTCCAGAATTATTCTTGAACATAATTTTGAAAAGAAGAGCGATAAAAAAGCCGACGGAATTGTTATTACGCCTTCCCATAATCCTCCTACTGACGGCGGAATTAAATACGATCCGATTACAGGCGGTCCCGCAAGTGCTGAGGCTACCACAAAAATTCAGAACCGTGCCAACGAAATTATTAAAGAGGGCGTAAGCAAAATTAAACGCGTTCCTTTTGAAAAAGCCGTTAAAATGGATAACGTTCATTTTATGGATTATATGATGCCGTATGTTAAAGCACTCGGCAGAGTTATTGATATGGACGCTGTAGCAAATTCAGGTTTGAATGTCGGCTCCGATCCTCTCGGCGGTTCAGGAATTTTCTACTGGGATTTAATCAACGAAGTTTATAACATTAAAAAACCGATTACTGTTGTTAATCCTAACATTGATTACACTTTTTCTTTCATGCCTCCCGATCATGACGGCAAAATTCGCATGGACTGCTCGTCACCGTTTGCAATGGCGAATCTTATCAAAATGAAAGATGATTATGATATTGCTTTCGGAAATGATACAGACTATGACAGACACGGAATTGTAACTCCTCAAGGCTTGATGAATCCTAACCATTATTTGGCTGTTGCAATTCGTTATCTTTTCACAAATCGCCCGGGCTGGAGTCAAGATGCAATGGTCGGCAAAACTTTGGTTTCAAGTTCTCTTATCGACAAAGTTGCAGCTGATATTGGTCGTAAACTTTGCGAAGTTCCTGTCGGTTTCAAATGGTTTGTTGACGGTTTGTTTGATGGTTCAATGGGCTTTGGCGGCGAAGAATCTGCGGGAGCAAGTTTCCTTTGCAAAGATGCAAGCGTTTGGACAACAGACAAAGACGGAATTATTATGGACTTGCTTTCAATCGAAATTACTGCAAAGACAGGCAAAAATCCGTCCGAACATCATAAAGAACTTACCGATAAATTCGGCACTTTCTATTATGCAAGAAAAGATACTCCCGCAACTCCCGAACAAAAATCTGCTCTCGGAAAACTTTCTCCCGAAAATCTTAAGGCTGATACTCTTGCGGGCGATCCCATTACAGGCAAATTCACTAAAGCTCCCGGCAACGGTGCATCAATCGGCGGTTTGAAAGTTGTCACTGAAAAAGGCTGGTTTGCTGCTCGTCCTTCCGGTACTGAAGATATGTGCAAAGTTTATGCGGAAAGTTTTGTCAGCGAAGATCATCTCAAACAAATTCAAAAAGAGGCACAAGATATTGTTGCGTCAGTCGTGTAAATAAAAATTTTCGTTTATAACAAATAAAAAATCCCTTCCAATATGATATAAATCAGTTGGAGGGTTTTTTTATTTATCGCAAAGGCTCTGTTATTATTATTTACGAATTTTAATTGAGTTTTTAATTTTTTGTGCTGAAGAAATCATCGTCGCCGCATTTTTTATTGACGCGGAAGTTTCTTCACCTGATGCCATTCTGGAAATTTCTTTCACGCGGTCGGTATTTTCCAAAATTTTTATTTCTGTAACTGTTCTTTCGTCGTCGTCAGATTTTGAAATATGCAAGTGAGTATCCGCCATGCAGGCAATCTGTGCCAAATGTGTTACGCACAAAACCTGCTTGCTCCTTGAAACTTTTGCGATACATTCCGCGACAACTTTTGCAGTAGTTCCTCCGAGTCCCGTATCAATTTCATCAAAAACCATTGTCGATGCAGAATCTTCACGACCTGCAGAAATTGTTTTTATTGCAAGAGCCACGCGGGAAAGTTCACCACCTGAAACAACTTTTGAAAGTGACTGCATTTCTTCGCCGACATTCGCGGAAAAAATCATGTCTGCTTTATCCGAGCCGTTTGCAGAAAATTTTTCGACGGTCTGAACTTCGATTTTAAATTTTGCCTTCTCCATTCCGAGCCGTTGAATTTCTTTTTCAATTTCCGCACTCAAATTTTCTGCAGAATTCTGCCGAAGTTTAAAAAGATTTTCAGCCCGTTTTTTTGTTTGCCCTTCGAGTTTTTCTATAAGTTTCTGCAAAGTTTCCAAGTCAGAATCAAAATTTTCTATTTCAAAAATTTCTGTGCGGATATTTTCCAGACGCTCCAAAATTTTTTCGACGGAATCGCCGTATTTTTTTTTGAGTTTAAAAATTACGTCCATTCTTGCATGAAGTGAATCTAAAAGTTCGGGAGAAAATTCTGTTTCGTCCGCGTAATTTCTGACATCGTCATAAACTTCCCGCAAAGAAATTTCCGCATCCTCCAAAAGTTTCCGTGCAGAATTTAATTTGTCATCAAACTTCAAAACTTCGTCAAGATTTTTTTCAACTTTCGCCAGTGCAGTCAGAATGTCAAAGTCAGAATCTCCAAGCAAATTACACGCGGCAGAAATATTTTCAGAAATTTTTTCGGCATGAGAAAGTTTTTTAATCTCGTTTTCTAATTCTTCATCTTCGCCAATTTTCAAATCAGCTTGAGAAATTTCCTGCTCCTGCCATTTCAACATGTCAAGTTTCTGCTCATTGTCAGATTTTTTTTGCCGTTTTTCTTCCAAAATACGAACTTGACTTGACCAAGAGCGGAAAAGTTTTTGGTATTCAGTTTTCACCGCAGAAATTTTTTCGTCAGTGCTGTCAATCAAATTATAAATACTTTCTTCACGGAGAAGAGCCAAATTTTCATTCTGCCCGTGAATATCGACAAGAGTCGCACCGATTTTTTTCAGCGTTGATAAAGTTACATGCGAACCGTTCACGACAATAAAACTTTTTCCGGCCCGTGAAAATTTTCTTGTGATAATTAAATTTTCTTCTTCGTCGTCAATTTCAAGTTCGGAAAGAATTTTATGAGCGGCGGAATTTTTTGACAGAAAAAAAACCGCCTCGACGCGTAAATTTTCACAGCCTGCACGAATCTGACTTGAAGTTATTCGACTGCCCAATACTGCACCGAGAGCATCAATTAAAATAGATTTTCCTGCACCGGTTTCGCCCGTCAGAATGTTTAAGCCTTCGCCAAATTCCAACTCGGCATTTTCAATCAGTGCAAAATTTTGAACCGATAAATTTTTCAGCATAAGTTATTTTCCGGTTGAACCTCTTTTCGTAAGCGGAATATTTTTTTCACAGAGCGGACAATTTTCAGGCTCATAAGTTTCAACATTCATATTCAGAAGTGCAAAATGCGGAACATCTCCGAAATTAACTTTGCCGCCCGATCTGTCAACCAACATTCCGACAGCAACGGGAACACCGCCGAAATTTTTTACAACGTCGATGACTTCTTTAACAGAACCGCCGGTTGTAACAATATCTTCAACGATTAAAACTCTTTCGCCTTCGTGAAGATTAAAGCCGCGGCGGAAAGTCATTTTACCTTCAACACGTTCGGTAAAAATTGCACGAGTTCCCAACGCCTTGCCCGTTTCGTGTGCCAAAATAATTCCGCCTGTCACAGGTCCGACAACAGTTTCAATATTTTCGTCTTTAAAATGTTCCGCCAATGCCTGACAAAGTTTTTCGGTGTATTTCGGGTGCTGAAGAACATTAAATTTTTCGACGTAATATTGACTATGACGCGAACTAGTCAAAACAAAATGACCTTCCATAATTGCGTTTGTTTCAACAAGTAAATCGTAAACTTCTTTTTCAGTCATAAAAATTTTTCCTTTCAAAAGTTATTAAAAAATTTTTTCAAGTTAAACATTTCCGACGTTCTTAATTTCTTCCAAAATATTTCTTGCGGCTTGCAACGGATTTTCAGCGGAGCGAATCGGTCTGCCGACAACCAAATAATTTGAACCGTTTTCAATCGCATAACTTGGAAGTGAAACGCGGCTTTGATCGTCAATATCGCTGCCAATCGGACGAATACCGGGAGTCACAATCAGAAAATCTTTTCCGCACTCTTGACGAATTGCTTTAGCCTCCTGCGGCGAAGAAACAACTCCGTCAAGTCCTGCAAATTGTGCGAGTTTTGCAAGATGAAGAGCCTGCTGAGTCATGTCAATGTTTCCGTAGCCGAGTCCGTCCCAGTCAGATTGATCCATACTCGTCAAAACCGTTATCGCGATAAGTTTCGGACAAGGAATCTGCAAACGTTCCGACTCTGCACGAAGGCTCAAAATTCCTGCCTCCATCATTTCAAAACCGCCGACCGCATGAACATTTAAAATATCTGCACCGAGTTTCATCAAGGAGCAAAGTCCGCCGGCAACAGTGTTTGGAATGTCGCAAAGTTTCAAATCGAGAAAAACTTTTTTGTTCTGTTCTTTAAGCCAGTACACAACTTTTTCGCCTTCGCTGTAAAAAAGTTCCATTCCGACTTTGTAGAAAACTACATCATCGCCGAGTTCGTTTATCAAATTTTTTACGTCGCTGAATTTATTGAAATCCAGAGCAACAATCAATCTTTCGTCAGACATGTCAAAACCTCCATTAAAAATTTTTATTCTCTGTTTACTGTTTAGCATTTTACTATAATTTCTCATATAATTCCAGAAATTTTTATGAAACGTCCGTGAACCACTAATCACGGGCGTTTCATAAAAATTTCGGATAAAAATGATACACTCTGAAAAAAAATAGGTAGTGACTGAAAATGCAAGAATATTTTTCCGAAATAGAAGATCCGCGTCATGCAGGTTATGTGAAACATAAATTGACAGACGTA
>JAFZMV010000083.1 GCA_017553205.1 Selenomonadaceae bacterium
CCATTGCTTTACACAAAAAATATTTGATTAAGATTAAAAGCAAACGCAGTATCAGGCAAAATCTTTTATCCTGTCTTCTCAATGACAAACTGCTCCTTGATGTCATTTCCGCTTAAAAATTTATGAAACGCCCGTGAATTTTCGTCGAGATATTAATTGCAGTAGTTTGTTTTGTGTAATATAATTCTGCGGTGAAAAATTTTTGATAAATTAAAAAAAATTTTAACGGAGGTTTATAAGAATGTTCATTGGAAATATAGACAACATTGACAAGGATGGCGGAGATTTTCATGCGATAATTTATTCTGTTTTGGAATATTTGAGAGCAACAGATTTTTCAAATTTTAATGACGGCTCGTATCCTCTGCCACACACAGATTTTATTGCAAAAGTTCAGCATTATAAAACTCGTCCGAATGATGAATGTCGTCCCGAATCTCATGAAAAATTTATTGACGTTCAGTTTGTTGCAAAAGGTGAAGAGGCTTTGGGTTGGTGTCCGTTGAGTCCCGATTTAAAAATTTCCGTTCCATATGACGAAAAAAAAGACGTAACTTTTTACGAAAATTTATTGCCGGAAAGTTGTGTGATGCTTTCCGCCAGAAGTTACGCCGTTCTTTTTCCTCTTGATGTTCACAGACCTTGCGGAAGTTTCGACGACGAAGAATTTTCTGAAGTTACAAAAGTTGTGGTAAAAATTCCTGTCGAACTTATTTTAGAAGAAGATGCGTGGACTTTGAACGAGTAATAAATTTTTTTTGCGAAAGATCATTTTGTTAAAACGAATGATCTTTTTTTTGATAATCAAATATGATTCAAAAATGACTGACCGAAATAAACTATCACGCCCATAAGAATTATAAGCGGAATATAAATTTTGACGGCAAATTTCATAATTTGACCTTCAACTCCGCCGCCACGAATACCGACAGCAGCAACTCCGATTGCTATTGACTGCGGGGAAATAATTTTTCCGACGCATGAGCCTGCCGCATTTGCCGCCGCTACCCAAGTTTGAACCGTTTCATTTGCTCCAATGGCGATACTTGAATCAACCTGCAATTTTCCGAGCAAAACACAGCTTGAAGTAGCTGAACCTGTAATAAATGCTCCTATTGATCCTATAAGCGGAGAAATCAGCGGGTACATTGTGCCTGTTGCGGCTACGGTAGCATTTGCGACAGCCATTGTCATTCCGCTGTAACCCATAACGCGTGCAGTTGCAATAATCGTGATAATTGTGATAAAAGTCGGAACAAGAGTTTTTATGGTACGCACAAAAACATTGGACATGTCACTTACTGAGGCTTTATTTATTAAACCTGAAAGAATCGCCGCAGTAAAAATCAGAGTACCGGGAGCGGTAAGTAACTGGAATGAAGTAGGTGCGGCATCTTGCCCCGTATAGATAACTGCTTTGATGACAAAAGAGCCTAAAGCACCTTGAATAGTCGGGAAAAGTTTAGAAGTTAAAATAAGGAAAATAAAAATCAAGATGAACGGAAGCCATGCTCTTACAGCCTCTCCGAAAGTAATGGAAAAATTTTCGTTGTAGTCTTCAATTTCATATTCAGGATTTTTGACAGGAAATTTTTTTGCGTAAATTACCATTGCACCCATTGCACCGACTGCACCGGCTATTCCCGCCAAATCTGCTCCCATTGTTGCGGCTCCAATACATGACGGCAGAAAGAACGCAATACCGCCAATCAGACATGCTGGAATCATTCCCTTTAAAGCCTTAAGCCCGTCAAAAGCAACGAGCATTATAAACGGCATCACCAATATCATAATGCCCAACTGTAAAGTTGTATATGTTGCCACCTGCAAAGGATCAAAATTTGTAAGTTTTGCAAGAGTCGTCAAAGGCAATCCTACAGAGCCGTATGAACTCATTGCGGCATTTGAAAGCAGACAGGCAATAACCGCACTGACGGGAGTTACTCCAACCGTAACAAGCATGCTCGCACCGATTGCTACAGCCGTACCGAATCCCGACATACATTCAAGAAAAGCACCGAATCCCCAAGCGATAATAAGTATAAGCATGCGTTTGTCAGTACTGACGGAACTTAACATATTTTTGATTTTATCCATTCCGCCAGTGTGTACTGTTAAATTGTATGCGAATATCGCCGCCACAATAACTCCAAGTATCGGCCATACTGCCATCACTGCACCTTCAAGTATGCCCGTTGCAACGTCCAAAAGCGGCATTCCGAAAAATTCCCACGCCATTATAAATGATATTACCAACGCTACCGGACACGCTTTCCATGCCGGTAACTTAAAAATGCTTAGGGCAATAATCAGCCATAAAATCGGCGATAACCCCGCAAAAAATAACGTATCCAAAATTTTTCCACCCTTTCTTAACTTTTAAAATTATCACGGTGCAAAGTCCGAATTTTGCAAGTATTATATGACGAAATTACTTTACAGGCAAGAACATAACAGCCCTGAAACTTTGAAATTAGTTGTCAAAAATTTGATAAACGGAAATTTTGAAATTGAAATTTTTCTTTTTGAATCTGATGAACCGCTTTTTTGTATTTGGAACGGAAATGCGGAAAATTTCAGTAACAGAGAAAATTTAAAATTTTATTTGCTGGATTACAACCAGTGGCGAATGGAGCAAAGTATGGCTCTGCAAAAAAAATAAATACAGTATTCTTTATTTGCAAATTGACGATGAAAAATTTTTCGTGTAATATTTTTGCATAAAGGAGAGGTGTTTTTATGGCGGAGAAAAAAGAAATGTCTGCCGAAGAAGTTTTAAAAAAATTTGAAAACGAATCAAATACAATGGAATATACAGGAATTATGGCGAAAATTATTTCTGCGATTGCCATAACTTTTTCTGTCTTTCAGCTTTATACGGCAGTTTTCGGAGTACTAGACGCACAATTACAAAGAGCCGTTCATTTGGGATTTGGTTTAGCTTTATCTTTCTTACTCTATCCCACAAGAAAATCTTGGCGACGTGATAAACTTCACCCGCTTGACGGAATTTTTGCGATTTTGGGAGCGGCGGCTCCGGCTTACATTGTAATTTTTTATCGTGAACTTATTTTCCGCTCGATGTTACCGACTACACTTGATGTGGTAATAGGAACGATTGGGATTTTATTGGTAATTGAAGCGGCTCGAAGAGTTGTCGGAATACCGATGGTCTGTGTGGTTTTGTTTTTTGTAGCTTATGCATTTGCCGGTCCGTATATGCCGGGAGTTTTGGCTCATAGAGGTTTGACAATAGATCAATTTATCAGCCATGTATTTTTCACGACTGAAGGAGTTTTTGGAATACCTTTGGGAGTTTCGTCAACTTTTATATTTCTGTTCATTTTGTTCGGTGCATATTTGGAAGGCACAGGACTGGGAAAATTTTTTATTGACGTTGCAAATGCCGTAGCAGGTTGGGCAAGCGGAGGACCTGCAAAAGTTGCCGTTTTATCAAGCGGATTGATGGGAACAGTTTCAGGAAGTTCAGTCGCAAATGTTGTCGGTACAGGTTCTCTTACAATTCCCATGATGAAAAAATTAGGCTATCACAAAAATTTTGCCGGAGCAGTTGAGGCGGCAAGTTCAACGGGCGGTCAGCTTATGCCACCTGTAATGGGGGCGGCGGCTTTTTTGATGGCGGAATTTGTCGGAGTTCCTTACGTCGAAATTGTCAAAGCGGCAGTCATTCCCGCATTTTTGTATTTTATGGGAGTTTGGCTCGGAGTTCATTTTGAGGCTAAACGCGGAAATTTAAAAGGAATACCACGCAACGAACTGCCGAAACTCGGAACGATTTTAAGAGAACGCGGACATCTTGCAATTCCTTTGATAGTAATTGTTTGGCTTTTGGTCAGCGGATACACACCAATGAGAGCGGCACTTGTTGCAATAATTTTGTCGATAGCTTGTTCCGCGTTAAAAAAATCTACAAGAATGAAACCTGCTGAAATAATTCGCGGGCTTGAAAACGGTGCAAGAAATGTTTTGGGCGTTTTGGTAGCTTGTGCGGCAGCAGGAATAATTATCGGCGTTGTTACAAAAACTGGAGTCGGTTTAAAATTAGCGTCGGGACTTTTGGAATTGTCGGGCGGTTTACTTTTGCCGAGCATGTTTTTGACGATGATAACCGCGATAGTTTTGGGAATGGGAGTTCCTACAACTGCAAACTATGTTATAACTTCCACCATTGCCGCACCTGCACTTTTACAAATGGGAGTTCCGATTTTGGCGGCTCATATGTTTGTATTTTATTTTGGAATAATAGCGGACGTAACTCCGCCCGTAGCTTTGGCGGCTTATGCGGGAGCGGGAATTTCTGGAGGAAACGCACTAAAAACCGGTGTCAACGCGTCAAAACTTGCGATAGCGGCTTTTATAATTCCGTATATGTTCGTGTTGAGTCCTGAACTTTTGTTGATTGACGGAGTGACAGGCGGACTGATGATTTCACTTTTCACGGCAGTTGTCGGAATGATTGCTTTAAGTTCTTCGCTGATTGGTTATCTTGTCGCACCGCTGAAAAATTTTGAAAGAATAATTTTAGCGGCTGGCGGTTTAATGCTGATAAAGCCGGGACTTGAAACGGATTTAATCGGCGTTGCAATTTTCGCGGTGATTCTGATTCTTCAGTTGAAAAACAAAAAATAAATTTTCATGACAAATTATTGAATCGTACTGTATAAAAATGACGGTGAGTTTCAATAATTTTTTTTACAAAAATTTTTGCAACGGCATTAAGCAGGAAAAAATTTTTCTGTCGTGAAAAGTATTCAAAAATTTTGTGGAGAGTGATTTTTTTGAGTGATAAAAAAGTTGTAGAGAAAAATATTGAACCTGCGGAACCTGCTGAAACTGTCGAACAAACTGAAACGGTTGAAAAAAAAGATACTCCTGTTGAAAAGTTAAATAAAAAAGCCGTCATACTTCGACGCGGAAAAACTTTTAAAAGAATTCTTCTGCAGGGTATTCAACTTTTTATCGGTGCGGCTATTGCTTCGGCGGGCTTGGAACTTTTTTTGATTCCGAATAAAGTTATTGACGGCGGTGTTGTCGGCTTGTCAATTATGGGAAATTATATTTTTACTTATATTCCGTTCGGTGTTTTTCTTGTAGTTTTAAATCTTCCATTTCTTTACATCGGCTATAAACATATCGGAAAAAATTTTGCAATTTCTACAATTATCGCGGTTATTATGTTGAGTTTTTGTTCGGAGGTTGCTCATGATTTCCCTCCCGTCACTAATGATTCATTTTTGGCAGCGATTTTCGGAGGAATTATTGACGGTATCGGAGTCGGAATTATCATGCGTGCAGGCGGTTCACTTGACGGAACAGAAATTGTTGCAATAATTGCCGATAAACATTCCCCGTTTTCTGTCGGTGAAGTTGTAATGTTTATAAACCTGTTTATTTTGTCGGGTGCCGGTTTATTATTCGGCTGGGATAAAGCAATGTATTCTCTTGTAGCTTATTTTGTAATTGCTAAAATGATTGACGTTGTTACAAAAGGTCTTGACGAAACTTATGCAATTATGATTGTTTCAAATATTCCCCGCGAACTTACCGAAGTTTTAAATACAGAAATTCGCGGAGTAACTCTCCTTCACGGTGAAGGCGGTTACACAGGCGACCCGAAAGAAATTGTTTACTGCGTCGTGAACAGATTGGAAGTCACAAGGATTAAAGATATTGTTTTGTCGATGGACGAACATGCCTTTGTTACAATAAATTCCGTTCATGATATTGTCGGCGGACGTTTTAAAAATAAATCGCATTAAGGAGAAAAAAATCTTGAGCAAAAAAAATTTATTCGGTTTAACTCTTTCCGAACTTGAAACAGAACTTTCAGACCTTCCGAAATTCAGAGCAAAACAAATTGCCGCATGGATTTATCAGCGGGGGGCAGAATCTTTTGACGAGATGACAGACTTATCAAAAAATCTTCGTGAAAAACTTTCTGAAAAATATTTTGTACAAACTGCACGGCTTGTAACTCAGCTTGATTCTTCAGACGGACTGACAACAAAATTTCTGCTTGCATTTTCTGACGGTGCGGCAGTCGAAACAGTTTTAATGCGTCACGATTACGGAAACAGCGTTTGTATTTCTACACAAGTCGGCTGTGCTATGGGCTGTAAATTCTGTGCATCAACTTTAAAAGGTCTTGAAAGAGATTTGAAACCCGCCGAAATGCTAGGAGAAATTATTTTCGTAAATAATTTTCTGCTGAAACAAAATCAAAAAGTTGATAATTTAGTCATCATGGGAACAGGTGAACCTCTCATGAATTTTGACAACCTTATAAAATTTCTGCGGTTACTTCATGAAAATTATACTCTCGGAATGAGTTACAGAAAAATTACTGTTTCAACTTGCGGAATTGTTCCCGCCATAAAAAAACTTATCGCCGAAAAAATTCCCGTCACTCTTTCAATATCTCTTCACGCTCCAAATAATAAATTGCGTTCTGCAATTATGCCGATAAATTCCGCTTTTTCAATCGAACAGGTTATAAAAGCAGGTGACGAATACGCAGAAGAAACAGGACGGCGTGTCACTTACGAATATACTTTACTCGGCGGAGTTAATGACACTGAAGAACATGCCAGACAGCTTTCAAAAATTTTGTCGGGGAAATCTGCCAACGTAAATTTAATTCCTGTAAATCCCGTTGACGAAAGAAATTTTCAGCGTCCGACAAATAACTCGGTGAAAAAATTTTTCCACTTTCTGAACACTCATGGAATTAACGCGGTAATCAGAAAAGAATTCGGAACAGAAATAAATGCCGCTTGCGGTCAGTTGAGAAATAAAAATTTTTCTATCGACTAAATAAATAAACTTGTGATAAGATAACGCCATTAAAAAACGGGAGGGATTTTTTAAATGGCTGATATAGATGACGACCGTGAATTTTCTTCCGGTAACAGCGGACGAAGAACAGCACGGCGAAGAATCGGATTATTTTTAAAAATTTTTGTAGGAATTATAATTTTTATTTTGGTTATGGCTGCGGGAATCGGTATAGGATTTATCACTGCTAACATAAACGCAAAACCGGACTTGGCAAAGGATATTATTCCGCCCGCGTCAAGTCAAATTTATGATTCGGCGGGAAATGAAATTGCAAATATTCATGCCGCTGAAAATCGCATGCCCGTAAAAATTGAACAAATTCCCTTGAATTTACAGCAGGCTTTTGTTGCAGTCGAGGATAACAGATTTTATGAGCATAGGGGAGTTGATCCGAGAGGGCTTGCCCGTGCAGTTTATGCGAACTTGAGAGATCAAGAAATTTCTGAAGGCGGTTCGACTATTACCCAGCAACTTGCTAAAAATGCTTATCTCACTCAAGAAAGAACTATCAAAAGAAAAATTCAAGAAGTTTTTTTGGCTCTTCAACTTGAAAAGCAATATACAAAACAGGAAATTCTTGAACTCTATCTGAATCAAATTTATTTCGGTCAAGGTGCGTACGGTGTACAGGCGGCGGCAAAAACTTATTTCGGAAAAGATGTTGAGCAGTTAAATCTTGCTGAATGTGCTTTGCTTGCAGGTATTCCGAAAAGCCCGAATTATTATTCGCCGTTCAACAATCTGCAAGCGGCTAAAGAAAGAAGAAATACAGTTTTAGATCAGATGATTAAATATCGTTTTGTAAATTCCACAGAAGGCAACGAGGCAAAAAATTCTGAAATTGTGCTTACTCAACAGAATAAACCTGAAGAAGTTAAAGAGGCGGCATCATTTATAAATTACGTCACACAACTTATGGTCGATAAGTACGGAGCAGATGCAATTTACAAAGACGGCTTGAAAATTTATACAACGATTGATATGGATATGCAGAGAATGGCAGAGGCATCTTTTGTAGAAAATCTTCCAAGCGATTACACGGACGCAAACGGACTTTTACAACCTCAAGCCGCACTCGTAGCGATTGATCCTAAGACAGGTTATATAAAAGCTATGGTCGGAGGACGCGGAACAGATCAATTTAACCGTGCAACTATGGCGGAACGTCAGCCCGGTTCAGCTTTTAAGCCTTTTGTATTTGCGGCGGCTCTTGAAAGCGGTTACAGTCCCGACAGTTATATTGACGATAAACCTTTGAATATTGACGGCTGGCAACCGCAAAATGACAGCGGAAGATTCAGCGGCTCAGTAAGTTTGAGAACTGTTGCAACTTTTTCAATGAATGTTCCTACAGTCCGAATTGCTCAAGATTTAGGAATGGACAGACCAATTTATTATGCACAGGAAATGGGAATAACGACTTTTGTTTTAGACGGCGACAGAAACGACAAGAATTTTTCAACTGCTCTCGGCGGAATGACTAAGGGCGTGACTCCTCTTGAAATTGTAAGTGCGTACTGTACTTTTGCAAATGGCGGAGTTTATATCCCGCATGTTGCAGTAACAAAAGTTTTGGACAGAAACGGAAAAATTTTAGAAGAGGCGGCTCCCGCAGGCAAGCAGGTTATTTCTCCCGAAAGTGCAGGGGCTTTAACGAGCATGTTGGAAGATGTTATTTCACGCGGTACAGGCAAACGAGCAAATATCGGCAGACCTGCTGCAGGAAAAACAGGCACGACTTCAGATTATAAAGACGCATGGTTTGTCGGTTATACTCCTGATTTAGTTGCAGGTGTTTGGCTGGGAAATGACGATAACACAAGCATGGACGGAATTATGGGCGGACAAACTCCCGCCGCTGTCTGGCAGTCGTTTATGTCTAAGGCTTTGGCGAATGTTCCCGCACATGATTTTGACGACATTGCAGTAAGTTACAGACGCAGTTCAGTTCAAGAAAGACCGAGCAATAATTATACTCCGCGTCAAAGTGATTACAGTCCTTCACGTCGTTCTGAAGAACCTCCGCAGGAGAATTATCAGCAAAATAATCGTCAAGAAGTTTATGACAACAGCGGCTATCAAGACAACAGAAATTATGATAATCCCGCTCCAAGTTATGAACCTTCTTATGATAATTCTTCGCAGAATCATTCTTCACAGCAGGAAGTTTATAACCCTGAACCTGAACCGCGTTATGATCCTGCTCCCGCTCCTCCTTCTTATGATGATGCACCATCGCCCGGCGGTGATTTATCAAAAGGCAGAAATTAAATTTAATTCCCCAGAAGGAAAAATAAATGATAGAACTTTGAATTAAATCAAAAAAATCTCAGCGGCAAAAGTCGTTGGGATTTTTTTATTTGCAAAAATCAAAAAATGAAATATAATCGAAAAAATTTTTTAGGCGGTGTGTATTATGTATGATTTGGAAAGATTTATTAAAGCACAAGAATTTAATTACGAGCATGCACTGGCGGAGATAAAGAGAGGACAAAAAACTTCTCATTGGATTTGGTTTATTTTTCCGCAACTTAAAATTTTGGGTTCAAGTCCGAATGCAAGATTTTACGGCATAGAAAATTTGGACGAGGCAAAAGAATATTTGGCTAATGAAATTTTGCGTAGTCGTTTGTTGGAAATTAGTCAGGAGTTGTTGGAACTGAAAAATAATGACATTGAATATATTATGGGCAGTTCAATAGACAAGAAAAAATTGCTTTCTTCAATGACTTTATTTCATTTGGCGGAGCCGACTTGCGAAATTTTTAAAAAAGTCATTGAAAAATATTTTCGTGGCAATTTGGACTCAAAGACTGTCGATTTTTGTAAAGTCGATTAAAAAAAATTTGGAGGGATTCTTATGAAAAAAATTTTTGTATCGGTAATTTTATTTTTGACTATGATGTCAAGCGTTTGTTTTGCGATTGATAAAAATGATTTCAGTTTGGGCGGAATTTATTTGAACATGTCGCAAGATGAAATTACAAAAATGTACGGGCAACCGACAAGCAGACCGGGCGGCTGGGCTCAACTTGTTTCTGATTGCATAAAATACGGTGACGCCGTTGAAATTGGTTTGCTCGGAAAAAAAGTTCGTTATGTTGTTGTTACTGCAAATAACGGCTGGAAAACTTTTGCAGGTGTTCATGTTGGAATGTCGATTGATGATGTCATTAAAATTTACGGCGGAAATTATAAAACTGAAAGTAAATCCGTACGTTTTGACTACCAAAAGCAACATTTATACACAAATTTGAATGGCACGGCATATATTTGGTCGCGTGTCAGCGAAAATTTTTCCTACAACGAAGGTGACACAAAATACAGAATTTCTGTAGTAGTCAACAACAATAAAGTCAACGCGATTGTTTTAGACCAAATTACGCCTGAATATTAGAATTTTTGAAAAAAACAAAATAAGCCCTTCCGATTCAATTCGGAGGAGCTTTTTTTTTCGCAAAATGGCTGTTAAAAAATTTTTATCTCGACCATCTGTAATGCATTTTATAATTTTTCGGATCGTCGTTGGGATTTTCGTCAGGATTTACGGGAGGTTCAGGATTTTTCAAACTGTTCATAATTTCCGTATCAAGTCCGTAACTTTTTATAAGTTCAACTGCTTCATTATGAACAGATTTATCTTTCAAGCCGCGACTGATTAAGTCTGCAGTGTCATAACCTTCATCAATTAAAGTGTGCATAGAACCTTTTAAAAGTTTATCGACTGCAAAATTTGCTTCTTTTGATGTCATTCCGATTTTTTTCGCGTTCTTAATCATAGTTTGAATTACAACATAAGAAAGAAAAGTATTTGCGGCAAGATATTTTTCAATTTCTTCAAGTTCTTTTTCATCTTTGACTGCGATAACGTCCCCGCAGTCTTTCAAAACAATTTCAGCCATGCTTTTTGCGTCCGTCGATGCTTTTTGACTTCCGGCATATGCACCGAGTCCCGCACCGGAAATTATTGAAGGATTGACGGCAAGACGAATAATTTCATTGTTCGGGAAAAAATATTCCAGCGTCGCAATTTTCAAACCATGAACCGCAGAAACAATCAAAGTCCATTCTTTAACTTTTTCTGCAATTCGCGGGAGCAAATTATTTGCATCTTCAGGATTGAAAGTCAAAAATAAAATTGCGGAATTGGGAATTAAGTCGGTAATATTTTTCACATACTGAACTCTGCATTTTGCCGCAAGACGCATGCCAAGCTGATCACTGCAATGACCGACGCAGTAAGCCTCAGCAGGACCATGAACCGTCAAGCCGCGTACCAAAACTTCCGTTAAAAATTCATTTCCTCCGATAATTCCTTTTACCATCGAACTCATAAAAAAATCACCCTCCAAAATTCTTTTCATGTTCAATTATTTTGTTATAAATTTCTCTTCGACTGAGATTTAATTTTTTTGCAGTTTCTCTTATTGCGGTCTTTTTGTCAATCCCCGTATCCAGAAATTTTTTATAAATTTCAAAAAAATCTTCAACAGGATTTTCAAAAATTTTTTCTCCGCTGTATCCTTCGACAACAATTACAAATTCGCCTTTAGGTTCAGTCAAAAAATTTTTCACTTCCGAAATTTTTCCGCGTAAAAATTCTTCATGAATTTTTGTAAGTTCGCGGGCTATTGAAATATTTCTGTCGCCGAAAATTTTTTCAAATTCTTCAAGAGTTTTTAAAATTCTGTGCGGTGCCTCGTAAAAAATCAAAGTTTCTTCGCGTTCAGAAATTTTTTGCAAAATGTCATCACGATTTTTTTTTGACTTAGGCAGAAATCCCACAAAAGAAAATTTTTCTGTGGAAAGTCCCGAACAAATCAACGCACTTAACGCAGCATTTGCCCCGGGAATCGGACAAACTTTTATATTTGAATTTACCGCAAGTTTTACCAAATCCGCACCAGGATCTGAAATCGCAGGCAGTCCCGCATCACTCACGCACGCAATATTTTTTCCCGCCAAAAGTTCCTGCAAAATTTTTTCTCCCTGCTGAACTTTTGAAAATTCATCGTAACGAATCAGCGGAGTATGTATATCAAAGTGCGTCAAAAGTTTTCTTGTGTGTCTTGTGTCCTCTGCCGCAATTAAATCAACTTCTCGCAGGATTTTTACTGCACGGAAAGTCATGTCGTCCAAATTTCCTATCGGCGTAGCACATAAATATAAAATTCCCGTCAAAATTTTTTCCTCCGCTCAAAAATTTTTTCAGAAAAAAACGCCCGAAGTTTTTTTACTCCGAGCGATTTTTTATTGCTGTTGATTGTAAGCGGGCGGCTGATGTGCATAAGTGTATTGAACCGCCTGTTGATTCATTTGAGCTTTTGCCTGATGAAGAATCTGTGCGGCTTGATCCAAACCCGCCTCCAAATTTTTCACGCTCTGAAAAGTATTTCCTACATGACTTATCAACTGATCAAAAACTTGATTGGCGTATCTGTCAACGTCGTCTTGAAGTTGCTGGGATTGTCTGCGGGTACGTTCCATGACTTCCGCTTCTTGTGCTTGTGCCTGACTCAAAACCATTCGAGATTTTTCCCGCGCTTTCATCACAACGTCACTTTCGTCAATCATTTGTTCCGCCTGCATTTTTGCCTGCTTTATAATATCGTCTGCATCTTTACGAGCGTTTTGGATAATTAAATCTTTTTCGCTCATGATTTTTTCTGCGTGTTCAAGTTCCTGCGGCAATTCCTGACGAAGTTCTTCAACTAAGTCCGCCAAATTTTCTTCATCAATAAGAGCCTTGCCCGTCAACGGCAAATGCGAGGCTCCTGCGACCAAATTTTCAATTTTATTCAAAGTGTCACGCACGGACATAGGCTACTCTCCTTTTTCACCAATTCTAAAAAATTATTCCTTGATTTTAGATTTTATCGCAATTTCTACACACTCCGGAACAAGTCCATGAACATTGCCCTTAAACTGTGCAAGCTCACGAACCGCCGACGAACTTATAAATAAATATTCCGGCGAAGTCAACAAAAACATTGTATTCGCATCGGGTGCAAGATGTTTATTCATCTGTGCTTGATTATATTCGTACTCAAAATCTCCAGAAGTACGAAGTCCGCGAATTATCAAATCAATATCATGTTCTTTGATATAATCCGAAACAAGTCCGTCATAAGAATCTACGGTTAAATTGTCAATGTGCAGAGTACTTTCCCGAAGAAGTTCAACGCGTTCATCAATATCAAAGAGAGTAGTTTTTTTCTTGTTCACGAAAACGCAGACGACAAGTTCATCAACCAAACTCGCCGCACGCTCAAAAATATCAACATGTCCGTTAGTCACGGGATCAAAAGTTCCGCTGCAAAGTGCCTTTTTCATCAAAATTCTCCCTTCAAACCAAAAATTTCTATTTCGGTTGTTTTTCCATAATCTATTTTTCTGATTAGTTCCAAATTTTCAGGCGGGATTATTTTTTCATCAAATCCATGTTCCATTACAAAAATTCCGTCAGCTTTTAAAATTTTTTGTTCTGAAACTATTTCCGCCGAAATCTGTGCAAAATTTTTTCTGTACGGCGGATCGCTGAAAATCAAATCAAATTTTAAATTTTCAGCAGAAATTTTTTTCAGAGCCTTAACAAAATCTCCGCGATAAATTCTGCAGACGTTTTCAAACTTTGCCCGCTTGACATTTTCAGAAATTATTTCACTTGTCGCACTGTCAATAAAAAACGCTTTTTTTGCTCCGCGTGATAAACTTTCAATTCCGAGTGCTCCAGTTCCCGCGAAAATATCCAAAACGTTTTCAATTTCTGAAAAATTTTTCATTCCGTTCAAAATGCTGAACAAAGATTCTTTTACTCTGTCAGAAGTCGGACGCGTTAAAAAATCCTTCGGGCTTTTCAGTTTCAAGCCCTTCGCAGTGCCTGTAATTATTCTCATAGTGCGGGTATTCTATCACAAAAACAAATTTGCTTGCAATACAAAAATTAAATTCCCTACATACAATAATTTCACAACTCAACGATATTTGAAAAAATTTTTTCTTGTGATAATATAGAGAAAAATTTTTTTAGGAGATATTTTTATGAGCAGACCTATAGTTGCAATAGTCGGTCGTCCGAATGTCGGAAAATCGACTTTATTTAATCAAATCGGAAAAAGAAAAGTTTCAATAGTTGACGACATGCCCGGGGTTACTCGCGACAGAATTTATATGGATGCGGTGTGGCTCGAACATGAATTTACTTTGATTGATACGGGCGGTATTGAACTTGAAACTACTGACAAAATTTTAACTGCAATCCGTGTACAAGCAAATATCGCGATTGATGAAGCGGACGTAATTATTTTTGTAGTGGACGGGCGGACAGGTTTAACTTTTGCCGACGAAGATATTGCAAAAATTTTGCGGAACAGTACTAAACCTGTCATTCTTGCCGTAAATAAAACTGACAATCTTGAACAGGAAATGAATACTTATGAATTTTATAATCTGGGCTTGGGTACTCCGATTGGAATTTCTGCCAGCAACGCTTTAAATTTGGGAGATTTACTTGACGAAGTTGTTGCACATTTTCCTGAAAATGAAGTTGAAGAAAAAGACGAAGACGAAATCAGAATTGCAGTTATCGGCAGACCGAATGTCGGAAAATCTTCTTTAGTAAATGCAATGCTCGGAGAAAAAAGAGTTATTGTCAGTGATATCCCGGGAACTACCCGCGACGCTATCGACACATTTTTTTTCAAAGACGAAACAAAATTTACTTTGATTGATACTGCGGGAATGCGTCGCCGTTCAAAAATTGATATTCCTGTTGAAAAGTATAGTATTGTGCGTTCTCTTCGTGCGATTGACCGTGCAGACGTTGTTTTAATGTTAATCGACGCGGTTGAAGGAATTACGGAACAAGATAAAAAAATTGCCGGCTATGCTCATGACAGCGGCAAAGGTTGTGTCATCGTCGTTAATAAATGGGATATTTATCCGAATAAACATGACAGATCTACGAACAGATTCACCGACGACCTTAGAGAAAAAATTGGTTTTCTTCAATATGCCCCCGTTTTATATGCAAGTGCATTGACTGGGCAGAGAATTGACAGAGTGACCGAACTTGTAAAATTTGTTGCGGAACAGCAGTCCATGAGGATTCAAACTTCTGCTTTAAATGAATTGATTCGCGATGCAGTTGCCGTAAATCCTCCGCCGACCAAAAAAGGCAAGCAGTTAAAAATTTTATTTGTGACACAGGCTGATATTTGTCCGCCAAAATTTATAATTTTCGTGAACAATCCCGAACTCATGCATTTTTCTTATCTGCGTTTTATTGAAAATCGTTTAAGAGAAAGTTACGGCTTTGAAGGTACTCCGATAAAATTTGTCGTCAGAAAACGCACTGAAGAAGAATAAATTTCTAGTTTCCGAAAAAAATTTCTGAATTGATAACTTCGCGGTAGGAGCGAATTTTTTCAAAATCGGTTTTTATTTCGTCATCATTTTTTTGAGCGATATACCAAAAAGGTTTTATGCCGACTTTTGCCGCACCTTCTATATCGCGTTCAAGACTGTCGCCGAAATATGCAGTTTCTTCCGCCGAAGTATTTAATTTTCTTAAAGCAAGATTGAACATGACGGGCGAAGGTTTTTCTAATCCAGTTTCTTCGCTGGTAACCATGCAATCTATAAAATTTTTCAAGCCGAGCCGTTCAATTTTTCTGTATTGAATATGAGCGGTCATATCGGTACAGATAGAAATTTTTTTCCCAGTACTTTTCAGCTTGCGTATAAAATCAACTACGCCGTCAAAAGGTTTCATATTCGTCAAAAAAGTATTCCAGTAAATATCATACATTTTCAGAATATGGCAAAAGGGATTTTCTCCAAGAAGTTCCATAACGGTTTGGCAGAAAAGTACTCTACTGTGTCTTGCTCCTCCGTCAGTTAAACGTTCCCTGACAATGACCCTTGCCTCTCCGTAAAATTTTCTAAAATCTTCTTCTTCAACATTCAAATTTTCTTTCGCGTATCTGCAAAGAGCTTTCACGGCAATTTTATCATTTGCGAGATAGTCATAAAGTGTGCCGTCTACATCAAAAATTACGCCTTTTATCATATGTAAGCCGCTTCCTTTTTTGCAAAAATTATCACAAATTATAAACCTAATTTTTTATTTAGCAAACAGAAAAAAATTTTGGAGGGATTTTTCATGAAAACGCTTGAAGAACTTGCACTGTTAATTCAAGGTGCGGAAATTATCGGAAACACTGAAACAGAAATTAAAAGTATTGAACACGATTCAAGAAAAATTTCTGAAGGAAGTTTATTTGTCTGCATGGAAGGCGTTCACTTCGACGGACACAATTTTATAAATCAAGCAAAAGACTTGGGAGCAACTGCAATTTTGACGACGCGGAAAAATATTTCTCTGCCCGAAAATCTTTCTGCTCTTGTTGTTCCCGATATGTTAAATGCTTTGGCGGTGATTGTTCCTTACTTTTATGATTATCCCTCAAAAAAAATGCGGGTTATCGGAATAACTGGAACTAACGGAAAAACTACTACAACTTATTTGATTCGAGAAATTTTAAAAAATGCAGGTTATAAAGTCGGCTTAATCGGTACAATTCAAATGATGATCGGCGAAGAAATTTTTCCAATGCACAACACAACTCCGAATGTTATCGACCTGCAAAATATTTTTCATACAATGCTGGAAAAAAATGTTGATTATGTTGTCATGGAAGTTTCAAGTCATGCACTTGCCGAAAATCGAATTGCGGGAATTGAATTTGATACGGCAGTTTTCACGAACTTGACGCAGGATCATCTTGACTATCACAAGACAATGGAAAATTATAAATTAACTAAGGCTAAACTTTTTGAAATTGTTTCACGTTCAGGCAAAAAAAATAATAAGTCCGCCGTAATAAATTTTGATGACGTGGCGGGAGAAGAAATGCTCAAACATTCTTCCTGCAGAAAAATTACTTACGGCATAGAAAAAAATTCAGACCTCAAAGCCGAAGAAATTGATGTCAGAGCAGACGGAATGAGTTTTAAAATTCCTAATTCCTCATTCATAATTCCTCATTCGTTAAGTTTGCATATCACAGGAATTTTTAATGTTTATAATGTTTTGGCGGCAGTCGGTGCGACTCAAGCAGAAAATATTTCTTCCGACAAAATAAAAACGGCATTGGAAAATTTCAGAAGTGTTCCGGGACGTTTTGAAAGAATTTTCGCGGACATTCCCTTTGCAATTATTGTGGATTACGCACACACTCCAGACGGCGTGAAAAATGTTTTGGAAACTGCACGGCAAATTACAAAAAATAAAATTATCACTGTTTTTGGTTGCGGCGGCGACAGAGATAAAACAAAACGTCCGATTATGGGAAGGCTTGCGGCTGAACTTTCTGACATTGTAATTGCGACTTCTGACAATCCCCGCACCGAAGATCCCGAAGAAATTTTGAAAGAAGTTGAAGTCGGCGTTAAAGAAAAAATCGGCGGAAAAATTCATGAATGTATTGTTGACAGACGCACGGCAATTTTCAGAGCGGTTGAAATTGCAAAGGCAGGCGACGTAATTTTAATTCTCGGAAAAGGTCACGAAAATTATCAGATTTTGAAAGATAAAACGATTCACTTTGACGACAGAGAAGTTGCTCAAGAGGCTGTAAAAAATCTCCGCCGTTAAAAAAAATTTTCCCAACAAAAAAACTCGTCAGGATAAAAAATCTTGATGAGTTTTTTTTTATTTTTTTATTTCAGCTGAAAATTTTTTCGATTGTTCTGAGAAGTTGTTTTACATCAATCGGCTTGGCAATATGTGAATTCATTCCCGCTTCTTTTGCGTTCTTCACGTCTTCGGCAAAAGCATTTGCAGTCATCGCGATGATTGGAATTTTTGCAAGTTCGGGATTTTCCAGTTCGCGAATTTTTTTTGTTGCCTCGTAGCCGTTCATAACAGGCATTTGAATATCCATCAAAATTAAATCGTAATCGCCGGGAGTTGACGCAGCAAATTTTTCAACTGCGTCTTTTCCGTCAACTGCTGTATCAACTGTAAAGCCGAATTCTTCCAACAACATTTTTGCAATTTCTCTGTTCACGTCAATATCATCGACAAGCAAAATATGTTTTTGAGTAAAATTAACTTCCTGCAAACCTTCATTTTCAGATTCAGAATTTTTTTCAGGAGGAGCCTCAAAATTTTCAAAACTCAACGTCACTATAAATTCAGTGCCTTTGTTCGGTGCGGTGACAATTTCAATTTTTCCGTCCATTAAGTCAACAATATTTTTTGTAATTGACATGCCCAAGCCTGTTCCCTGAATTCCGCTGACCGTCGAAGTTTTTTCACGTTCAAAAGCCTCAAAAATCTTTTTGGAAAATTCTTCGCTCATTCCAATTCCGCTGTCTTTTACACGAAGTTCATAAGTGCTGAAATTTTTTTCGGGTTCTTCACCAATCTGCGAAATACTCACTGAAACTTTTCCACCTGCAGGAGTAAATTTATAAGCGTTGCTCAAAAAATTTAAAAGTACTCTGTCAAATCTGGGTTTGTCACACATTACATAAGGATTTTTTATTTTTGAAGTATCAACGGTAAATTCAATATTTTTCGTCTGCATTTGTTTTGAAAACATATCTTCAATTTCAGTGAAAATTTCAACTAAATTTGTTTCAGAAAGTACAAGCTCCATTTTTCCGCTTTCAATCCTGCCCATTTCCAAAACGTCATTTATCAACGCGAGAAGGTGCTGACTTGCCGCATCAATTTTTTTCAAGAAGTCAAATATTTTATTTGGAATATTATCATGACAACAATCTTTTTCACAATTTTTACAACTTTTACTGAGATTTTTTGAAAGTTCGACATAACCTATAATCGCATTCATCGGAGTTCTTATATCGTGCGACATATTGAAAAGAAAACTGGATTTTGCTTTGCTGCTCTGTTCGGCATTATTTTTTGCGTCGATAAGTTCCTGCTGTTGCATTTTAAGTTGAATTTGTTGAGCATTTATTGTTGCAAAATTTTCTTGAAGTTTTTCTGTATAAGTTTCGCGGGCTTGAGCATTTTTATATTCAAAAACAACATAAGCGACGAGCAAAAGTATCAGACCGAAAGAAAAAACTATCAGCGTTATCAGCCATGGACGATTTTTCACCATTTCGGCAACAGTGATATTTTCATAACGTTGAGTTATCCATTTTTCATGAAGTGCCGTTAATCTGCCTTCCCGTTGCATTTGAATCAGAATGGCATTTATTTTTACGCGGAGCATGGTGTCTTCGGGGTGCATTGCAAGTGTCCCGTAAACATGAGTGACCGCATAACTAGGGTGAACATCTTTAATGCCTAATCTTTCAATAAAACTGTTTCCGACCTGTATCGGACAGACAGCAAATTCAATTTCTCCGCGTTTAAGTTCGCCAAAAATTTTTTCATAAGAATTTTCATAAGATATTTCATCATCAAGACCAAGACCGGGAATGTTATGAAGTGATGCAACTCTCCTCCCGTACAATTCGGCAACAGAAGTAATTTCGTTTCTTCCGTAAACTACATACTGCTTTTCAGTCGTTGGAAGAGTCGCAATCATTTTTGGATTGGCAATAATAAAATCAGACTCCATGTTCATGATAATATCTGCGTCGCCTTTAAAAAAAACTTTGTTGGCTTCATTCCAGTCCAAAAGTTTTAAATCAAGATTCATCTGCAGACGGTTGGCAATTTCGTTCATCATTTCTACATCGAGTCCGAGATATTCGCCGTTTTTTCCGATATAGGAATACGGATCATAATCCCTGTCAGTAACAACATGCAGAGTTTTTGAAAATTTATTTTCCGCTTGTATTTCCACTTTCGGTTCTGATTTAAATGTTCCCGAAAAATAAAAGTACAATGACACAAACATCCCGGCAACAATCATCGGAAGAACAACAACCGTCGTCAATAATGTTTTGCGTTCCTTCTGAAAAAATTTTTCCATCACGAAAACCTACTTAAACAGCTGTGAAAATTTATAAACAGTTTCATCTTTTTTGGGAAGAATTTCAGTATAGACAATTTTTATTCCGTTTTTGAGTGCGTCCTCAGGTTTAGGCAGATTAAATCTTTCAGGCATTTTTACATCGGTTCTGACGGGAACAGTTCCCGCGTCCGCAACTTTTTGTTGTGCTTCTTGAGTGAGAAGGTAATCAACAAATTTTTTTGCGTTTTCTTTGTGTGGAGCTTCTTTAAAAATTGCTACGGGACTAGGCACCATTAAAAGTTCAGGCGGATAAATCATTTTAAGCGGTGAACCTTTATCAATTTTATTTGCGGTAATATAATCAACGCCAAGACATGCTTTTAAATTTCCATCTGCAGTATCATCAACGACACGTCCAGAGCCTTTACTTTTAGTTGCTCCATTGTCATGAAGTTTAACTATATAATCCCAGCCGAATTGTTTTTCAAGAAGAGCCACACTCATATAAGAAGTTCCGGAAAGTGCGGGATCGGCGATACCGAAAGAACCGCTGTATTTTTCCGTAAGAATGTCAGACCACTGGGAAGGAGGTTCTTTTACCTGATTTATGTTTATAACAATTCCAAGCGTTCCAAGTCTTGCGGCAGTAAATGAGCCGTCGTAATCGTCAAAAGGATTTAAAACTTCGTCAAAAACTGTCGGCTTGTAAATTTCCAAAATCCCTTCATTTTTCATCTGATAAAAGTCGGGTACTTCACTTGTCCAGATAATATCTGCTAAAATTTTTCCGCTTTGTTTTTCAGCCTCAAGTTTCGCCATGATTTTTCCTGCACCGGCTGACTGATAGTCAACTTCTATGCCGGGATTTTTTGCTTTGAAACCTGCGACAATTCCGCCGATTAAAGATTCTTTCATCGACGTGTAAATAACTAACTTGTTATTTTCTTCCGACGAAGGTTTTTGAGTAGTAGTTTCTTCGCCGCAACCCGCCGTAAAAACAACAGTCGTCATTAGCAGAAGAATCACCTTAAAAAGTTTCCTGACCATAACTACACTTCCTTAAAAAATTTTTCCAAAAACCTTTCCACAAAACAAGAATTTTTCCTGCAAAAAAATAAATACAGTATGTTATCGGAAAGTGGCGTAATCCCCCTGAATTAGCTTTGAGGATATCGCCACATTGAAAAGATTTTAAAAAACTTTTTTTACCGTGTCAAATAAAAAAATCTCCGACAAAATTTTTATCGGAGAAAAATTTTTAATTCTAGTTTTCATCGGGAGGAGCAACTTTCATTTTTAAAAACATCATTACTCCGCCAAGACATGCAAAACTTACTATCAAACCCAGCCAGCCGTTTTGAGTAAAACCGTCAACCAAAAATCCTACGACACAACAAGCCGAAACTGTAATGACATAGGGAACTTGTGTTGAAACATGTTCAAGGTGGTTACACTGAGCACCGGCTGACGCTAAAATTGTTGTGTCAGAAATCGGCGAGGCATGATCCCCTCCGACTGAACCCGATAAAATTGCCGCAACACAAATTACTAAAAGATTTGCGGCTTCTTCCACAGGCAAACTGATTAAAATTGAAATGGAAATTGGAATTAAAATTCCGAAGGTTCCCCAGCTTGTTCCCGTAGCAAAAGCCAAACAAATTGACACCAAGAAAAATACAACAGGCAGAAACATAACGAGCGAAGTATTACTTTGTACAATCTCTCCGACATATCCGCCGAGATTCAAATAATCTCCACTGCAGACTCCCGATAAAGTCCACGCAAGACACAAAATAAAAATCGCGGGAACCATTGCTTTAAATCCTTGTGAATAACATTCGCAGTAATCAGAGAAAGTTATAATTTTTCGTGGCAGATACAAAACCGAAATGAAAATTAAAGCAATAAACGAACCGAAAACTAAAGCCTGTGACGCATCACAATCCGCAAAAGCATCTGCTACAGATTTTCCTTCATGAATTCCGCCGGTATAAAGCATGCCGTAAACACAGACAAAAATTAAAACCAAAAGAGGAAGAACTAAATCAATAATTTTTCCGTTGCCGTTTATTTCTAATTCAGTTCGTGCGGCATCTTTATATTCGTCAGGAATTTTAAATTCTTTTTTATTTTCCTCTACAGTTTTTCTCATCGTCGAAAAATCTCTTTCACTGACGATAATGAAAGCCATGAAAGTCATCGTCAAAAGTGCGTAGAGATTGAAAGGAATTGTTTGAAGAAAAAGTGCAAAACCGTCAATCAAAGAATCTTCAGGCAATGAAGAACTGACAGCCGCCGCCCAACTTGAAACGGGAGCGATAATACAAATCGGAGCCGCAGTAGAGTCAATAATATAAGCAAGTTTAGCACGAGCAATTTTAAATTTATCCGTAACAGGACGCATTACAGTTCCGACAGTCAAGCAGTTAAAATAATCGTCGATAAAAATTAAAATTCCGAGAAATGCCGTCAAACCGAGTGCAGATTTTTTTCCCGAAATAACTTGTCTTGCCCATTCACCATAAGCACGAGTTGCACCCGAACGAGTTATCGCGGCGACCAAAATTCCTAAAATTACCAAAAATGCCAAAATATTTACGTTGTCGCCGACTTTATTCGCCATGATTTCAAAAAAAGTCATGATAGATTGAAAAAAATTTCCGCCTGTGAAAAGCATTGCACCTGAAAAAATTCCGATTATCAAAGAAAAATAAACTTCTTTAGTCACCAACGCAAGAACAATTGTGATAATCGGTGGCAGAACTGACCAAGCAGTCATTTCCATTAAAAAAACTCCTTCCTGAAATAAAAAATAACGGCGTTATTCTACAACAAAAAAATTTTCAGTACAATAAAATTTAAAATAATTCCCACGGGCGTTTCATAAAAATTTCGGATAAAAATGATACACTCTGAAAAAAAATAGGTAGTGACTGAAAATGCAAGAATATTTTTCCGAAATAGAAGATCCGCGTCATGCAGGTTATGTGAAACATAAATTGACAGACGTA
>JAFZMV010000084.1 GCA_017553205.1 Selenomonadaceae bacterium
CCATTGCTTTACACAAAAAATATTTGATTAAGATTAAAAGCAAACGCAGTATCAGGCAAAATCTTTTATCCTGTCTTCTCAATGACAAACTGCTCCTTGATGTCATTTCCGCTTAAAAATTTATGAAACGCCCGTGAATTTATCGTTCACGGGTGTTTCATAAAGATGAATCTTTATTTTTTTGCAGAAAAATCTGGTCTGCCATTATTGTCCTTTGCTGTCATTTTACATTCAGGATAATTACTGCAGCCCCAAAACATTCCCGTCTTGCCTTTTCTCTGAACCATGAAACCTTTTTGACAACGCGGACATCTTTGAGCATTTTCAGGAATTTTCTTTTCAGGTTTCGAAGTTCTGTCAAATTTTTTTTTCGGAGTAAAATCGGGCTTGCCGTTATCATCTTTAGCAGTCATCTTACATTCGGGATAATTACTGCAACTCCAAAATTTTCCGTATTTTCCGTTTCTCTGAACCATGAAACCTTTTTGACATCGCGGGCATTTTGGAGCATCTTCAGGAATTTTATTTCTTGAAAAATCGGGCTTGCCATTTTTGTCGGGAACTGCCATTTTGCAGGTTGGATAATTACTGCAACCCCAAAATAAACCGTTTTTGCCCATTCGTTGAACCATAACTCCTTTTTGACAACGCGGACATTTTTCAACACCTTCAGGAATTTTAATATTTGCAGATTCGGCTTTTTTGCAAAGTTCGGTTGTAAATTCTGCCTGCCCGCGTAAAAATTCTTCCAGAGTTCCGTCGCCTTCCGACATTGAATGAAGTTTATCCTCCCAAATTGCGGTTTCATCGGGATAAGTCATTTCGTCAGGCAAAATGTCAATCAACATGTATGCCTTTTCAGTCGGCTGAAGAATTTTTTTGTTGAACTTTAAAAATTGTCGCTGAATTAAATCATCAATAATTTGAGCTCTTGTCGCCTCTGTTCCGATTCCGTAAACGTCTTTTAAAAGTTTTTTCGATTCCGGATTTTTAACATATTTGTGAATTTCTTTCATTCCTTGAACCAAACTTGACGCAGTGAAACGCACGGGAGGTTTTGTAGTACTTTTTTTAAGTTCGGAATTTTTATAAATTACTTCGTCGCCGTTATTCATTTGCGGAAGATTTTCAATTTCATCTTCGGACTTTGCACGACTCATAACAAAAAATTCACGCCAGCCGATTTGCTTTACAACTTTTCCGCGAACAGAAAAATTTTCGTCCTTGTACTTTACATTAACAACTGTTTCATCATAGACATGCATAGGATAAAACTGCACGGCATAATTTTTCGCGATAAGTTTATAAACATTTTGCTCTATTAAACCGATACTGCCTGACAACGGTTTGACAGTCGGAATAATTGCATGGTGGGCAGAAATTTTTGAATTATTCCATGCACGACTTTTAATTTGTGAATCGGCATGAGTTATCAAATTTTTTAAATTTTCGTCTTTAGTTCGTGAAAGATGACCTAAAATTTTTTCAGCGTCGCCGAATTGATTCGTGGGCAAATATTCACAATCGGAACGCGGATAAGTCGTAAATTTATTTTCGTAAAGAGTTTGAGCCGCGTCCAAAACCTGCTGAGGAGTATAGCCGAACATTTTGCCAGCCGCAATTTGCAAACTCGACAAAGAAAACGGCAGTGGCTGAGATTCTTTTTTTTCGGTGGTCTTGTAAGATGAAATTATTCCTTCGTGAGGTTCGGCAGAAAATTTTTTCATGAAACTTTCCGCCAAAGTTTTATTTATCAGTCTGCCTTCAGTGTCAAAAGCTGTCGGACTTAAAATTTTTCCGTCTTTGTCCCGCGTTTCGCACGGCATATCAAATAAATTTTTTGACGGTTTCCACTGTGCGTAGAAAGTTCCGTTTTCATGCTGAAACTGTGCTTGAATTTGAAAAAAATCTACAGGCTTGAAATTTAAAATTTCTCTTTCGCGACGAACAACAAGAGCAAGCGTCGGAGTTTTAACTCTGCCAATCGGAAAAAGTAAATCGCGGTGTCCTAATTTTTGAGCAGCGATTGTGTAAGCCCTTGAAAGATTCATTCCGATAAGCCAATCAGCTCGACTTCTTGCAAGTGCCGACTGTTTCAAATTAAAAAATTCTCTGTTATCTCGTAAATCAGAATTTGCACGGCGGATACTTGTTTCGTCAAGAGCATTTAACAAAATTCTTTTAACTGGTTTTCTGTTCCCTACAAAATCCAAAACTTCATCAACAAGTAATTGCCCTTCCCTATCAGGGTCGCCCGCATGAATAATTTCATCAGCTTGACCAATTAAATTACGCACAATATTGAATTGTTCTTCTGTGTTTTCGCTGACTTCCAATTTCCAAACAGTCGGAATAATCGGCAAATCTTCCATACGCCAATATTTATATTTTTTGTCATAACCTTCAGGCATAACTTGCTGAAGAACATGACCAACAAGCCATGTGACAACTCCGCCCGAAGTTCTTATATATCCCATTCCATATTTCGGATTTCCAAGACAGGCGGCAATTTCTTTTGCCATGCTGGGCTTTTCCGCGATATACAATCTCAAAATTTTCACCTCGATTATTTTTTTCTCAACATAATGCCGAAATTTATTGATGATTTATTATAGCACATTTTTTTATTTGAGAATCTGTATAATGCATTTATTGTGAAAAAAATTCCAGCTTGACTATTAGACTTTAAATTGTTAAACTGCGTGAAAAATTCTTGACATTGGAGGTTTTAACTTTTCATGAAGAAATTTTTTTATTTGTTGTTGATTTTAATTTTCTGCACGGGTTGCGGAAATGAAGAAACGACGGAAAATAATCCGCCTGCCGTTGAAGTTGAAGAACAGAAAAATCCTGCCGAACAATTAAAAGATGAAATGGTTCAATCAGGAAAAATTGTTATCGCGGCTGATGATTTTTCAAATTTGCAGTTGACTGAAATTGATAAGCCTGTTTACGACATTTACGGAGTCTGGGACAGGCAGGAAAAAAATTTGCCTACTGCTCTTCCCGATCTTACTCCCTACGAAAGTGAAAAAGTTGTTTATCTGACTTTTGATGACGGTCCCGACGATAAAATTACTCCTCAAATTTTGGATATTTTAAAGCAGGAAGGAATTCACGCAACTTTTTATGTTTTGGGCGTGATGGTTGAAAAAAATCCTGAAGTTTTGAAAAGAATTTTTACGGAAGGTCATGCAATAGGAAGTCACAGCTATAATCATGTTTACAAAGAACTTTATGCATCTCCTTGGACTTTTGCCGAACAGTTTATAAAAACTGATGAACTTATTATGGCTTATGTCGGAGTACGTCCTTTGATTATTCGAGCTCCCGGCGGTACTGTGGGAGCATTTGACGAAAACTATTGGTCGATGATAAAAACGCTCGGTTATGTTGAACATGACTGGAATACTTCGGTAGAAGATGCAACCGCTCAACAGCCCGATGCCGCTGCAGAAGTAAACAATGTTATCAGACAGCTTGGCGATAATCCCATGCAGTCCGTTATACTTTTAATGCATGCAAAAGACGGAAAAGAAGAAACTGTTAAAGCTCTTCCCGAATTGATTAAACTTTTCAGAGATCGCGGATATAAATTCGGTGTAGTCACTCCTATGACTCCTCAGCCTTGGTGAATTCAATTAAAAATGAAGAATTAAGAATGAAAAATTGCAACTTCTAATTTTTAATTATTAATTAATAAAAGGGAGATTTGTTTTTATGGGTAAAAAATTGGTAGCGTATTTTTCTGCAAGCGGAGTAACTGAAAAAGTGGCAAAAAGTTTGTCCGACGCAATCGGTGCGGATATTTTTGAGATTAAACCTGCAGTTCCTTACACGAAGAAAGATTTGGACTGGACAGACAATAATTCTCGTACAACAAAAGAAATGAATGATCCTGAATCACGTCCTGAAATGTCTGAAAAAATTTCTGATGTCAGTCAATACGATTCTATTTTTATCGGCTTTCCAATTTGGTGGTACACTGCTCCGCACATTATCAACACTTTTCTTGAAAGTTGTGATTTTTCCGGCAAGAAAATTATTTTGTTCGCAACGTCGGGCGGCAGTACTCTTCGCGGAATTGCAGAAAAATTAAAATCAAGCTGTCCTAATTCTGAAATTATTGAAGGCAGAATGTTAAATTTTAATCCTTCAATCGACGAGATCAAAGAATGGGCAGAAAAAATTTGAAATAAAAAATTTGTCGTAAATATCGCGGGGAGTTGGAGTAATTCCAATTTCCCCTTATTATTTGAGAAAGGTGAAAAATTATGGCAGAAAAACCAAAAGATTTATACGAAATTCTCGGCGTAAATAAAAATGCAACTGACGACGAAATTAAAAAGGCGTATAAAAAACTTGCGAAAAAATATCACCCCGACTTAAATCCCGATGATAAAGAAAACGCCGAAAAGAAAATGAAGGAATTAAATATTGCTTACGATATTTTAAAAGACCCGAAGAAACGTGCCCAATATGATCAGTTTGGTTTTGCAGCGTTCCAAAACGGCGGAGGCGGCGGAGGAACTGCCGGCGGTTTTGATTTCAATGATATTTTTGGCGGAGCAGGCGGCGGCGGTTTCGGCTTTGATATGGGAGATATTTTTGATACGTTTTTCGGAGGCGGTGGAGGCGGAAGTACTCGCCGTTCAAGACAGAGCAGACAGCCCGGACCGGAACGCGGAGCAGATTTACGCTACGATTTAAATATCACGTTTGAAGAAGCGGCTTTTGGAGTTGAAAAAAATATAAAAGTTCCTCGTATGGAAAATTGCGACGACTGCGGTGGAACAGGAGCAAAAAAAGGTACTTCCCCCGAAACTTGCCCTGATTGTAACGGAACAGGTTACAGACAAACAACGACAAGAACGGCTTTCGGAGTTTTTTCAAGTACAAGACCTTGCGAACGTTGTCACGGCACTGGAAATTATATAAAGAGTCCCTGCAATCATTGTCACGGCACTGGAAAAGTCAGAGTCGAAAAAGAAATGAAAGTTGTTATCCCTAAAGGCGTTGACAACGGAAACAGATTGAAAATAGCACAGGGCGGTCAAGCAGGAGAACGCGGAGGAAGTCCCGGAGATTTATACGTTTATATTGTTGTCAAACATCACCCGATTTTTTCTCGCGAAGGTTCGGACGTTTATTGCGAACTTCCTATAACTTTCGTGCAGGCGGCACTTGGTGCAACTGTAGACGCTCCTACAATCGACGGAAAAGTTGAACTGCAAATTCCTGAGGGTACTCAATCTGGACAGGTTTTAAAAATTCGCGATAAAGGTATCCCGCATTTGCGTGGAGAAGGTCGCGGAGATGAATTTGTCAAAATAAAAGTACTTACCCCGAAAAATCTTTCAGTTCGTCAAAAAGAACTTTTGCGTGAGTTTGAAAACGGAGGAAATGACAGCAAAAATCACCCAGAGAAAAAAACTTTCTTCGATAAAGTAAAGGGGCTTTTTACAGACTAATGGGGAAGGGGCACGAGTTTTGAATAAAGTTGTAAAAAATTTCATGCTCATATTTTTAATTTTAACCGTAACATCTGCAGGATTTTGCGGTTTTTTTTTGAAATGGTCTTTTCGCGAAGGCTCGGAGTCTTTCGGATTTATGGCACTGATTGAAGGAACTGCAAAACGACCTTTTGTACATCGTCAGCTTTTGCCTTTCGTCGTGAAAAAAACTGTAGAAATTATTCCCGAACAGACGAAAGAAAAATTATCCAAAAATCTTACCGAAAAAAAACATATTGAAAAACGTTTTGCACAAGCGAAAATCCCAGAAAAATATGTGCTGGAATATTATGTGATGTTCATTTATTGTTTTGTGATATTTTTCGCGGCGATTTGTATTTTGCGACTGTTGTTAATAGAAGTCACGCAGGACAAATTTTCGGGGACGTTGGGAGCGTTGTTATTTGCAATAATATTTCCGTTTTTTGAAGTACTCGGCGGATATTATTACGACTTCGGCGAAATTTTATTTTTCTTTTTGGCGGCACTTTTGGCAGTACGAAAAAAATTTATTCCTCTGTTGTTGATAACGCCGCTTGCGGAATGGAATAAGGAGTCATTTTTATTTTTCGCGGCAACATTATTTCCGCTGTTCAATAAAAATTTCGGCTTAAAAAAATCTGCCGCAATGACTTTGGGAATAATTTTTACGGCGGGAATAAGTTATTTATACGTCCGACAAATTTATTTGAATAATCCCGGCGACATGGCGGACGGAAGATTTTTTGAGCATATGGAAAATATTTTTGACATAAAATCTTATTTCCTGACTGATTCAATTTACGGACTGCCCTTACCGTCAAGAATGTTTTTTTTGCATGTGATTTATGTTTTGTGGATTATAAAAAATTTCTGGCACAAACTCAGCGACGAATGGAAACTTCATGCAAAAATTGCTGTCGTGATAAATACTATTTTATATTTTATGTTCGTCGTGCCCGGAGAACTTAGAGATTTGAGCATGCTTTATGTTTCGTTGATGATTTTGACAACTTATTTTTTGAAGTCACTCAAGGAGAATGAAATTTGATTTATTGGCAGTTATTTTTTGAATTTGCAAAAATAAGTTTGGTTTGTGTTGGTGGCGGTTATGCGTCAATGCCTTTGATACAAGTGGCGGTTGTTGACGGCTATCACTGGCTGACGCTTGCAGAATTTATAGACATTTTTACAATTTCGCAGATGACACCGGGACCAATCGGAATAAATGCGGCGACTTTTGCGGGAATGAAAATCGCGGGAATTGGCGGAGCAATTTCGGCGACTATGGGTTTTGTTACGCCGAGTTTATTTTTGTGCATAATTTTGGCGAAAATAATTTTTAAATATGGAGATTTGGGAGCGGTTCATGGAATTTTGAACGGCTTAAGACCGGCAGTTATAGCTTTAATTGCGGCGGCTTGCGTGAGTTTTATTTTGCTTGCGGTGTGGAATGTTGAATCAATTCCCGAAAATTTTTCTGATACATTTGATTTAAAAGGTGCGGTAATTTTAATTTGTGCGTTAATTGCCGTCAGAAGAAAAATCGGTGTCATAAAAGTTTTGCTGACATCTGGTGCGGCAGGTTTAATTTTGGGACAGATTTTTTAATTTCCTTTATTTTCTGAAACTTTGAAAACAGTTTCCTGATTTGGATTTTAATTCCGTTATCAATTAATCAGTTATTTAAAATGACAAAAATATGAGACGTAGCATTGACGGCGATTAGGAGGACAGACAAAAGATGGCTGTCATTGTCGTCACGATTACGAGAATAAATTTTAATGAGTCGATGAAAGAAATTTTATTTGACGAGAAAAATTTAACCGTGAATTTTCTGTGTAAAGAAATTTATGGATACCTGAAAGCGGCGAAAATAATTTGACTCCGCTTTTGACGCATCCTTGAATAAAAAAAATTTTATAAAAAATTTAGGAGTGGTTTTTCATGAAAAAGTCAGCTTTTTTAATGTCATTTATTCTTGCAGTCTTGATTTCTTCAACTGCATTCGCCGCAAATTGGGTTGAAATCGACAAATTCAGCGAAAACGGAGTATTTATTACAACTTATGTTGACAAAGATTCAATTAAACGCGGAATAGAATCAAAGCAGTTTAATATGTCGAGCAAAGACGGTTTCAGTGCAAATGTCAGATTTGAATTTAATTCTGAAAAAGAAAATAAAACTGCGACTTTGACAAATTATGTTGGTTTTATTGAAAAAAACGGTAAAAAAGTTTACTACTGCATGGATTTGTTTGACGAAAATGGAAATTTAATTCCCGCGAAAGATAAGAATCTTAAAGCCGACGAATATTCTATTGAAAACGACGGCGAAGTTTGGATTAAAGTTTGGGATTTCATCAGCCAAAATCTTAAATAAAAAAAACTTTCTTTCAGAAAAAAATCTCGATGGCAAAAGGTTGTCGGGATTTTTTTATTTGCGTGAAAAATTTTTTATGATAAAATATTTTTAAACTGGTTGGTCACGTTAATTTTTGAGATTATCTTATTGAATATTTTACGAGGTGATTTAAATGCAAATTAATGCTCCAAACTTGATGCCCGGTATGCAGTCAACAAATTCTGTGGCGACAGGTTCTTACATGATTAACAAAGAAGAAAATTTTCAAAATGAACTTGATGCCGCTCAAAGAAAATTGAACAAGACAACAAAAATCGGAATCCTGACTGAAGAAGATATTGCACAAAGAAACCGCGATATAAAAGATGCAAGCGTTCAGCTTGAGGCTATTTTTTTGAAAATGCTTTATACTGATATGTGGAAAACCGTTCCGAAAGATGAACTTTTTGGAGATGATAACGCAATGGATATTTACCGCGACATGTACCATGAAGAACTTACAAAAAAAATGGCGATGGACGGCGGAATTGGTTTGGCAGATTTCATTTACAAGCAGTTGACTCAAAATCAAAAATAATTTTTTCAACCTGAATTTAATTTGGGAGTGCTTGATTATGAGAAAAAATTTTTTTACTCTTCAGCTTTTCGCCGCAAAAAAAATTAATCTCACAAATAAAGCTGACAATTACGAAAACAGCACGGCGAACAGAATTATTTATGCCCTCAAAAGAAATGATTCAATTTCAAATTACGCAGGCAAAGTTACAATTTTTGGCGGTGCGGGTAATGATTCTATCAAAAATGACGGCAGCAACCTGACAGTTACCGACGGCGGAAATAATGTAAAAATTTTCGGCGACGCAGGAAAAGATTATATTGAAAATTATGAAGCCGATAAAATTATACTCGACGGCGGTGCAAATAATGACAGCATAAAAACTTGGTATTCTGATTTTGTAACAATCACGGGTGGCAAAGGCAACGATTCAATTCAACTTGGTGCGTTTGAATATATGGAGTCGGAAACTGCAAAAAATACCGTGATTAAATATGCGGAGGGTGACGGCAACGACACAATTTGGGGATTTGATTCAAATGACACTCTCCACATCACGAAAGGCACTTACTCAACGAGCATTAAAGGCAATGATTTTATAGTAAATGTCGGCAAGCAAAAAATAACTTTAAAAGACGCGGTCGGCAGTGAGTACGAAAAAATTATTATAAAGAATTCTAAAGGCAAACTTGATATTTATAACGACTGGAAAACAAAAACTGTCCGCGAGGTCAACAACAGAGCAAACAATGTCACTCTTAAATCAGCTAAATCAGGAAGTTACATCAAAAATTACGGCGACAAAGTTAAAATCGTCGGAAATAACGGCTTTGACGAAATTTTAAATTACGGCAACAATGTTACAATTTCAGGCGGCAAAAACAGCGATTCAATCTCAAGCAACGGTGACAGGGTTTTTATTGACGCAGGTGCAGACAATGATAATATTTGCAGTACCGGCGACAATTCAACCGTCAAAGGCGGAAAAGGTAACGATTTTATTGATCTCGGATATGTTGACCAATACAGTAAAGATTCACAAAAAACTGTCGTTCAATATGCAAACGGTGACGGAAATGATACAATTCGCGGATTTAATGAAACGGACACTTTGAAAATTATTTCGGGAAGTTATTCAGTCTCCGTAAATTCTGACATCGACGTTATTATAAAAGTCGGCAAAGGTTCAATCACGTTAAAAAATGCGGCGGGACAAAATATTTATATCACAAACGAAAAAGGCAAAACTGAAAAATATTATTTCCCGACTGTCAGTTCAGGTTCTGAATTTTGGTTTGCTGATGAAAATAATTTTGTGACATCTGATAACATTTCCGAAATAACGGAAAATAATTTAACGCCGACTTCGTTAGAAAAAATTTCTGATAAAAGTTTTGAAAATCTGACGAATGAGAATAAATTGATAACTTTTTCCGAAAAATAATCTTTCTGACGAAAAGCGAATTTTTATTTTGGAATACCGAAGGGCGTATAAATTTTTTTAAAGGGAAAATTTTATGAATGACATTGTTATAAAAGCCGAACATTTATCGAAGATTTACAAAATTTACGAAAAAAATATTGACAGGCTGAAAGAAACTTTTCACCCTTTTCACAAAAAATACAGCAGGGATTTTTTTGCCCTGCACGATGTTTCTTTTGAAATTCGACGCGGAGAAAATGTCGGACTTATCGGGAAAAACGGTGCGGGAAAATCTACTTTGCTGAAAATGATAACCGGAGTTTTGACACCTTCAGGCGGGACTTTGGAAGTTCGCGGAAGAATTGCATCACTTCTTGAACTTGGTGCGGGCTTTAATCCTGACATGACGGGAATTGAAAATATTTTTATGAGCGGACTTTTGATGGGACAGACTCGACAAGATATGGAAAATAAACTTGATGAAATTATTTCTTTTGCGGATATTGGGGAATTTATTCATCAGCCGGTAAAAACTTATTCATCAGGAATGTTCGCGAGGTTGGCTTTTTCCGTCAATGCTTTTGTCGAGCCGGATATTTTGATAATTGATGAGGCGTTGAGTGTCGGCGACGCTTTTTTTCAAAGCAAATGCATGGACAAAATGCGAACAATGATTGACAGCGGTGTTACGGTTTTATTTGTAAGTCATGATACTTTTGCCGTAAAAAATTTATGTAGTCGTGCTTTTCTGATTCAGTCGGGCAAAATGATTATGGACGCTCCGTCAAAAGATGTTGTTGAAGTTTACAGAAACATGCTCCACGAATCCAACAGAGAACTTCAACCTGATTCAGAAAAAATTGATGCGGTTATTGCCGAGTCAAAAAATATTCAGGCTGAAAATAATTCTGAAGAAAAAATAAATTTGCCGATTACTGAAGAAAATATTTTTAGCGGTCAAGAAAATTTTTTGAAAAATGCAGAGTATCAGAGAAATTTTGACGGGCGGGCAAGTTTTGAAAATGTTCAGCTTTTTAATTTGGACGGCGAAAAAATTTCCGAAGTATTTTTCGGTCAAGAAGTTATTTTGAGAATGGTCGTTAAACTTCATGAAGATATTGAATTTCTCGGAATGGGCTATCATATTCGAAACGCTACGGGAATTGATTTAATTTATACCGATTCGAGATTTAATGACATGAAAGCTGTTTACGACGGAAAACGCGGAGAAATTTACGTTATCGACTGGAAATTTAAAGTTGAATTGCGGCAAGAACTCTATGATATTGCCTGCGTAATTTCTACTCCGCTTGATGAAGATTTCCGCGAATCAAAAATTTGTGACTTTGTGCCATGTGCTTTGCAATTTAATGTTGTAAGTCAGGATAAATTTTCGATTATGCCGGGCGGTTATGTTCACTGGCACAACGATTTAAAAATTACTAAGTACGAAAAAATTTTGAATTAAATATTTTTCCCTGTAAATTACAGATTGAGCGTGTATAATTACCGAAATTTCTTTTTGGAAGTGGGATTTATGGATTTTAAAAACAAAAAAATTTTGGTAATAGGAGCAGGGATTTCAGGATTTGCGGCGGCAAAAATTTCTAAAAATTTCGGTGCAGAAGTTATTTTGAGCGACGCAAAATCTGAAAAAGACATCAAGTTTGACTTTTCCGAAATGAAAAATTTGGGAATAAATTTGATTTTCGGACCGCAGACAGAAAATTTACTTGACGGAGTGGACTTAATAATTTTATCTCCCGCCGTCCCTGTAAAAATTCCGATTGTTCAAGCGGCTTTGAAAAAAAATATTCCCGTCATCAGTGAAGTTGAACTTGCTTTTAATTTGGCAAAATCTCCAATTTTTGCAGTAACCGGAACGAACGGAAAAACAACTACAACAACTTTGCTCGGTCTTTTGCTTGAAACTGCTTTTGAAAAAGTCGGAGTCGGAGGAAATATCGGGACGGCACTTTCTGAAGTTGCTATTGAAGTCGGAGAAGGCGGAGCGATTGCCGCAGAAATTTCCAGCTACCAAATGGAGGCGACAAAAAATTTTAAGCCGAAAGTTTCAGCAATTTTAAATGTCACGCCGGATCATTTGAAACGTCATGGCACAATGGAAATTTATCAAGACATGAAAGAAAAAATTTTTGCACAGGAAACTGAAAATGATTTTTTGGTTTTGAATTATGATGATGAACTTGTCAGAGAAATTAAAAATCGTGCGAAGTGCAAAGTTTTTTATTTCAGCAGAAAAATTGAACTTGATGAAGGGGCTTTTCTAATGAGTAATGAGGAATTAGGAATTAGAAATGAACTTGTCATAAAGTTTGGCGGGAAAATTTTTGAACTCTGCACGATTGACGAAATCGGAATTAAAGGCGGTCATAATGTTGAAAACGCTCTTGCCGCATCAATGACTGCTTTTTTGGGTGGTGCGAAACCTGAAAAAATTTCCGAAGTTCTGAAAAAATTTCAAGGCGTTGAACATCGAATTGAATTTGTCAGAGAAATTGACGGCGTAAAATATTACAACGACTCAAAGGCAACAAATACAGATTCCGCGATAAAAGCTATGGAAACTTTTGCGGGAAATATTATTTTGATTGCGGGCGGAGATGACAAACTGACTGACTTGACGGACTTTTTAAAACTCGTCAAAGAAAGAGTTGATTATTTAATTTTGGTCGGCGACGCGGCTGAAAGATTTAAGAAGTCTGCACTTGAGAACGGTTTTGACGCGGAAAAAATTCTTGAGGCGGGCTACTCCATGAAAAAAGCCGTCGAACTTGCAAAAAATATTTCTCATGCTCCGCAGGTTGTTTTGTTGAGTCCTGCCTGTGCAAGTTTTGATATGTATGATAATTTTGAAGAACGCGGCAAAGATTTCAAAAAAATCGTGAACGCCGTTTGATTGAAAAAAATTATGACAGAAATTATTGAGTTTAATGAAAATTTTTCAGCTGAAGAAAAAATAAAACTTTTCAAAAATACTTTGACGAATGAAATAAAAAATTTTTCAAAAGTTGGAACGAAAAATTATGTTCGACCGCTGAAAAATTTTGTAAGTGACATTAAAAATTTGCGTTAGTTTAAATTATAAAAATGACAGGAGGGATTTTTTTATGGTAAAGAAAATTTTTTCTGCCGTAATTTTTGCAGGAATTATTTTTTTCTCAACACATATTTTTGCCGCACCAAATACTGAAAATTCTCAAGCCGTCCAGTGGTATTGGCTGAAATCAGATGACAAGTACAGCAAATATTTTGATCCTGATTCCGTAAAAATTACGAAATTTGCAAGAACAGACAGCGGACAGGAAGTTGCTACAGAAATTGAGGCTTGGACAAAAACAACTTATTCTCCTGAAGGAGCGGCAGACACTATAAAAAGTTACGGAATTTCTTCGGTTTTACCGGATCCGAGAATTCTGTCATACAGTCTGGCACTTTTCAAAATAAATCCTCAAACAAGAATGATTCAATATGCCCGCGAAGATTTTTATAATGCACGCGGTCAAATTATTTGGTCGAAGGCTGACGGAAGAGTTAAAGAAATAAATTCTCAAGCATTCGACGAAGATTTTTACGCGGCTATTGTCGATGAAGTTTTCAGACAGGGCGAAGTTGACAGAAAAAATGCTGAGGACAGATGGATTGATTTATGGGCTTTTACCGACAAAAACGGACTTACTACAAATGTCAGTGCAGATACTACGACAATGCAACTTAAAGGCTCAAATTTAATTTTATGGGAATGGCAGACAACAAAAAATTCCGATAATCAGACTGTTGAAATTCGATTTATGAAAAAAGCTGTCAATCTGAATCAAGGCACTGAAAAAATTACTTCAGGCGAAGTTTGGAGCATTTCTACAAAACGCTGGAGAGATCTCGACGACGAAAACGACGGAAATTATAAAATGATTGATAATTCTTCGCCGGAATATAAAGGACTTGTAAGGCTTCGCTCTTATGTGAAAAATTATCCGAAATGGGTTACACGATATGCAATAAAATAAAAAAATTAAGTCTGCTCGCCTTTTTGCGAAAAGAGTTTGAATGGAGGGAGTCGCTTTACTTTTCTGATTAAAATCAGGAATTTTTCGCGACGTTTTTAATGAATTTTGTAGATACTCACTGCCATTTGACAGACGAAAAATTTTCTGATGACTTAACGGAAGTTTATCACCGTGCAGAAAATTCAGGAGTAATCAAAATAATAAATTTCGGAGCCACGCTCGACGATTCTTTTCGAGTTGTCGAATTTGCAAAAAAATTTTCGGGAATGTTCGCGGGAGTCGGTATTCATCCGGAAGAAATTGAAAATTTTGTTGAAAATAATTCTGCGGAAAAAATTTTTAATCTTGCAAAGGAAAATAATGTTTCAGCGATTGGAGAAATTGGGCTGGATTATCACTGGGAAAAAGATTCTGAAAAGCGTATTCTTCAACAGAAAATTTTTATTGAGCAACTTGACATCGCACGTCAGTTAAATCTTCCCGTCTGCGTTCATGAAAGAGAGGCTCATGGCGACGCATTAAAAATTTTAAAAAATCATGCTCATGGTCTGCGTGGGGTTCTTCATTGCTTTTCTGGAAGTCTGGAAATTGCACGGGAAGTTTGGAAAATGGGCTGGCTTATCGGAATCGACGGACCTGTTACTTTTAAAAATTCCGCGAAACTTCCTGAAATTGTAAAAGCTGCTCCGCGTGAAATGATTCTTCTTGAAACTGACGCTCCATATCTTGCCCCGACTCCTCATCGCGGAAAAAGAAATGAGCCGAGTTATTTAGTTGACATTGCAAAAAAAATCTCCGAGATTCGCGGAGAAAGTCTTGAAGAAATTGCAGAATACACCACAAAAAATGCTGAAATTCTTTATTCGTTAAAATAAAGTTGAAAGATTCTTTGCTAAAATTTTAATTGAAACTTCGCGGAATGAATGTTATCATTCGTGCGATATTTTTTTTGGGGAGTTTTTTTATGAAACACGTTTTATCAGTTTATGTAGAAAATCAGCCCGGCGTTTTGGTCAGAGTTGCAAGTATGTTCAGCCGCCGCGAATTTAATATTGACAGTTTATCAGTCGGAGTTACTCAATCACCGGAATTTTCAAGAATAACTGTTGTAGTTCGTGGAGATGCGTCTTTAATCGAACAGATGATTAAACAGCTGGAAAAAATGCCGATTGTTCATGCTGTTCAAAGATTGGATTCATCAAAAGCCGTTACACGCGGAATGACTATGATAAAAGTTTCTGCGGACGACAATAACAGACTTGACGTTTTGAAAATGGCTGAACTTTTTCGGGCTCATGTTGTTGACGTTCAGCCGACAAATTTAATTTTTGAAATTACGGGTAATGATGAAAAAGTTACTGCGTTTACTCAACTTTTAAAACCGTACGGAATTTTGGAAATTATCCGCACAGGCTTAATCGCTCTTGAACGCGGAGAAAATACTATCAGCGATTATCATCAGTCAAGAGAATATTACGGGAAAAATCTGCTTTAAAATTTTTTTGAAAGTTTTGGAGTGTTTATGCAGAAAATTTTAGAAATACTTTTACAAGACGAACAAATAAAAGATATAGCGACAAATTTTTCACGGAGAAAAGAATTTTTAGTTTATGGATTGTCGGGAGTGCAGAAAACTGCCGTAATTGCGGCGGCTTACAAAAAAAATCCCTGCCCGACAATTATTTTATTTTCTGAACGTGAAAAAATTTCTGAATGGAAAAATAATTTATCGGAATTTTTGACTGACGCGGAAATTTTGGAACTGCCTGAAGTTGATTTATTTCCGATTAAAGCAGAAACCGCAGGTCTTGAAAGATTTTCAAAACGTCTGGAAATTTTTTCAAGATTGGCACGAGGAGAAAATTTAATTGTTTTGGCAAGTGCAATTTCTGCCGTCAAAAAAGATTTTTCCCGCGAAAATTTTTTCAACTCTCAAATTAAAATTAAAGTCGGGCAAAAAATTCAGCAGGAAAATTTAATTTCTCAACTTGTAAAATTCGGCTATGAAAGAATTGATGACGTTGACAGTTTTGGAAAATTCAGCGTACGCGGCGGGATTGTGGATATTTTCCCGATAAATTCTCCGAAACCTTGCAGACTGGAATTTTTCGACGACGTTGTTGACTCAATCAGAATTTTAAATTCCGAAACTTTACGCTCCGAAAAAAATATTTCTGCCGTGAATATTCTTCCGATAAAATTTGAAGTCGGAAAAATTTTTGAACCGTTTATGACTTGTGCGGAAAGTCCTGCAGTTATTTTTGACGAACCCGCAAGAATTAAAGAATCAATCGACGCTTTGACAAAAGAAAATCCAGCGTTGAAGAAAAAAATTTTTACTTTCGATGAGCTTATAAAAAATTCTCGTGCAGGAAGTTTGATTTACCTGCAGATGATGCTGAAAAAAATTTCTGTCGCCGAATTAGATTTTACTTTCGGAATTACCGCCGCAAAAATGACAGCATTTAACGGGCAGAAAGATTTTTTTATTTCAGAAATTCGCAGTCATTTAGATTTCGGCAGAAAAATTTTTATCATTTCTCCGTCCGAAAAAAAACTCGACAAGATAAAAAATATTTTGGACGAAAATAATTTTATAAATTTTTCTGCGGGAAGTTTGAGCGAAGGATTTATTTTTCAAAATTCAAAGTTGGTTGTCATAACTGAAAAAGATATTTTCGGCAGTCAATTTGAGCGAAAAAAAATCCGTACAAAATATCCCGGCGAACAAATAAGAAATTTCCGCGATATAAATATCGGTGATTATGTTGTTCACGAAACAAACGGCATAGGAAAATATTTGGGCGTTGAAACTCTGGAATTTGAGGGCGTGAAAAAAGATTACCTTCAAATTCAATACGGTGGCGGGGATAAATTGTATTTGCCGACTGATACCGTAAAAATTTTGCAAAAATATATCAGCGGAGAAAATTTTACTCCAAAACTTTCCACGCTCGGTTCAGGTGATTGGATTCGTGCAAAAAGTCGAGCATCGGCAGCCGTCGAAGATATTGCAGATAAACTTATTGAAATTTACGCGGAAAGAAAAGCCGCAAAAGGTTTTGCATTTGCTGAAGATGACGACACGCAAATTGATTTTGAAAAAAATTTTCCGTACGAAGAAACTCAAGATCAATTAAAAGCACTCGCCGAAGTCAAAAAAGATATGGAAAACGAAAAACCGATGGACAGACTTATTTGCGGTGATGTCGGTTTCGGAAAAACTGAAATTGCAATTCGTGCGGCATATAAAGCGGCGATGAACGGAAAACAAGTCGCTTTGCTTGTTCCGACTACAGTTTTGGCTCAACAGCATTTTCAAACTTTTTCGGAACGTTTTGCGGGATTTCTTCCGACTGTTGATGTCATCTGCAGATTCAGAACGCCGAAAGAACAGAGAACTACTTTGCAAAAAGTTCGTGCAGGTCAGATTGATATTTTAATCGGCACTCATTCTATTTTGAATTCAAAAGTTGAATTTAAAAATCTCGGACTTTTGATAATTGACGAAGAACAAAGATTTGGAGTCAAACAAAAAGAAAAAATCCGCTCACTTTCTGCAGGCGTTGATGTTTTGGCTTTGAGTGCTACTCCGATTCCGCGAACTCTTCATATGTCGTTGGTAAGTGCAAGGGATATGAGTTTAATAACAACTCCGCCCGCCGAAAGATTTCCCGTGCAGACTTATGTTATTGAGGACGAGGACGAAATTATTTCTGAGGCAATACGCAGAGAAATTCACAGAGGCGGACAAGTTTATTTTGTCTACAACAAAATTGAAACGATTGATTTAATGCATGAAAGACTTTCAAATTTAATTCCTGAAGCAAAAATTCAAACTGCACATGGTCAGCTGTCAGATGTTTTTCTGGAAAATGTCATGATGGATTTTTACGAAGGAAAATTTGACGTTTTACTTTCCACGACGATTATTGAGAACGGTTTGGATATTCCAAACGCAAACACGATTATAATTTATGACGCTGATAATTTCGGACTGGCTCAACTTTATCAAATGCGGGGAAGAGTCGGCAGAAGTAATCAGACGGCTTTTGCGTATTTTGTTCACAGAAAAATGAAAGTCTTAACTGAAACCGCAGAAAAAAGACTTCACGCCATGAAAGAATTTGCACAACTCGGAGCAGGTTTTAAAATTGCGATGAGAGATTTAGAAATTCGCGGTGCGGGAAATTTGTTAGGCTCACAACAACATGGACATATTGCAAGCGTCGGTTTTGAAATGTATTGTCAACTTTTGGAAAATGCCGTAAATAAATTACAAAATAAAATTCCTGAAAAGATTATTCCCGATACTGAAGTTAATTTGTCTGTTGAGGCTTATCTTGACGAAAAATTTATTTCCAGCAACGCTCACAAAATTGAAATTTATCAGCGGTTGGCGGTCGTGAAAAATTCTGCGGAACTTCGCGACTTGACTGACGAAATTATTGACAGATTCGGAGATCCGCCTGAACCCGTGATAAATCTTTTTCAAATTGCAAAAATAAAATTCACCGCAAAAAATTTAGATATTCAGTCAATTCAAGAAAAAAATTCAGGAGTGGAATTTATTTTTAATGAGTCTGCAAAAATTTCTCCGAAAAATTTTATTGAACTGAAAAATATTTTTAAAAATCGTTTCAAAGATTATCCGTCGGAACGAAAAATTTTTATAAAGCTGGACAATCAAAAAAATCTTTTCAAAATTATTTTTATGGTCTTGAAAAAATTGTCGGTGTGAATCGAGGTAGAACGAATGAAAATTTTTGTCGGGCTGGGAAATCCCGGTACAGAATATGCGAAAACAAAACATAATGTCGGCTTTATGCTGGCTGATAAACTTGCCGAAAATTTAAACGCGGAAAATTTTAGAGAAAAATTTAATGCACTTGTTGCGGAAACTTTTTTTGACGGAGAAAAAATTTTAATCGTCAAGCCGCAGACTTTCATGAATTTGAGCGGGGAAGCTGTCGGACCTTTGACAGATTTTTATAAAATTCCCGCAGAAAATTTAATTGTCGCTCATGATGATATGGATATTCCTGTCGGAATGATTCGACTTCGCCCGAAAGGCAGTGGCGGCGGTCATCATGGAATTGAATCAATAATCCAGCATTTAGGCGGAGAAAAAAATTTTCCGCGTGTGAGAATTGGAATCGGTCGCCCGCCTGAACATTGGAGCGTCAATAATCATGTTTTGAGTCCGTTTAATCCTGACGACGCAAAAAAAATTTCTGACGCGATTGAAAATTTAATTCCCGCAGTAAAATGCATTTTCCATGAAGGAATTAACAACGCAATGAATAAATTTAACCCTAAAAAAATAAAGACTTTTGATGATTCAAAAACCGAATAACTTTTAATGATGGGAGGAACAAAAATGGATAAAATCAGCTTGAAAGAAATTATTAAAGTCACGAAAGCAGAACTTGTTGTAAACAACGAATGGAGTGGCAGTGAGGGCAGTGAAAAAGCCTTCCGCTCTCCTCTTGTAAATTATCATGTAACGGGAGTTACGACGGACAGCAGAAAAATTACTGACGGAGTTTTGTTTATTGCTCTGAAGGGCGAAAATTTTAACGGAGAAGATTTTGCTGAAGAGGCTCTCAAAAAAGGTGCGGCGGCTGTCATCATGAGTAAGACCGCAAAAAATTTTCCGAACAGCAAAATTATTTTAAAAGTCGATGACACTTTGACGGCTTATCAACAAATTGCAAAAAGCTGGCGGGATCGTTTTAAAATTCCCGTCGTTGCAGTTACCGGTTCAAACGGAAAAACCACAACAAAAGATTTGACAGCGGCGGCTTTAAATTCTCTCGGAACAATTCAAAAAACTTCCGCGAATTATAATAATGAAATCGGAGTTCCTTTAACTCTTCTCGGAATTACCGAAAAAACAAAAGCTGCCGTCGTTGAAATCGGCATGCGTGGACTTGGACAGATTGAAAGTCTTTCAAAAATTGTTCAACCGAATATCGGAATTGTAACAAACGTCAGCGAAACTCATATTGAAATTTTGGGTTCTATGGAAAATATCGCTAAGGCAAAGGGCGAACTTGTCGAGGCAATTCCCGAAGGCGGTACGATAATTTTAAATGCTGATAATGAATTTACCGCCGACATGAAAAAACTTGCAAAGCCCGGTGTAAAAATTATTACTTACGGAATTGAAAAACCTTCAGACTTGACTGCAGAAAATATTGTTATTGAAGATTCTGCCACTTCTTTTGATTTGAAATACAACGGAGAAATTTTTAAATTTTCAGTTCCTGTTATTGGTCGTCATAATGTCAGCAATGCACTTGCGGCGATTGCGGCGGGATTGACTGCAGGACTTTCAATAAAAGACATTCAAGAAGGTTTTTCAACTTTGGTGACTACAAAAATGCGTTTTGAAGTTATCAGACGCGACGGAGTGACGATTGTCAACGATGCTTATAATGCTTCTCCCGCGTCAATGCGTGCAGCAATTCAGACTGTTGCGGAAGTTTATGACGGAAGAAAAATTGCTGTGCTGGGCGATATGTTGGAACTTGGAACGGTAGCAGAAAAAGCCCACCGCGAAATTGGAGCGGAACTCGTCAAAAATAATTTTGACATACTTATAACTTTGGGAGAACTCGGAAAATTTATTGCGGAAGGTGCAAAAGATGCAGGATTGAAAAATATTTTTGTAACTTCAACTCATGAAGAGGCAGCTAAAAAAATTATTTCAATAATGCAGAAAGATGACACCATTTTATTTAAAGCCTCTCATGGCATGCACATGGAAAAAATTATCGAACTGATTTAAATTCAATTAAAAAAATAACGGTGCAAATTTTCTTCAGATTTATTTGAAGAGTTTGCACCATTTTTTTTTCATGTTGTTATGGAATTTTTTATTTTTTCAAAAGTTTTTTCACCGATACCGCGAACTTTTTTTAAATCGTCAATCGTCTGAAAATTTCCGTTTTCTTCGCGAAAGTCGATAATTCTTTTTGCAATCGCCGGGCCTACTCCTCGAATTTTTTGCAATTCCGTTTCGTCGGCAGTGTTTATATTTATCAGTTCGCTGTTTGACGAAGATTTATTTTTTGCTGATTTATCGGCGGGAATTTCTTGAACTAAAATTTTTTTCGTCGGTATATGAACATGCTGACCGTCGCTCAAAGGTTCTGCAAGATTTACAAGTTCAGTGTCGGCAAATTCCGTTAAACCTCCCGCCGCATTAACCGCATCAATAATTTTTAAATTTTCCTCGTCCTCAAAAGTCACTACTGCAGGATTTTTCACCTGCCCCGAAATATAAACGCTGATTTCTTTTTTCGGATATTGAATAATTTTTTCAGGCGGCGGAAAATATTCTTTTTGCTCCGAGAAAAAATAAAATGACGCTATGACAATAATAAATGTCAACGTCATTATAAAAATTATTTTATTTCTGTTAAGATTCATTTTTCTAAAAAAATTTTTTATTCTTTCGCGTCATCAAATGCAACAAGTATCGCGTCAAAAATTGCGTCAGAATTTTTCATTTTCTCGATAACTTCATCAGAAATAGGATTATCAACAGTCAAAACCATTAAATTTGTTCCGCCGATGTCAGTTTTGCCGACCTGCATACCCGAAATATTTATTTTGTAACTTGCCAGCAAAGTTCCGATTTCTCCAATAACGCCCGGTTTATTGATATGCGGACAAATTAAAATTCTTGCATGCGGATCAATATCGACACGGAAATTATTTATCGTAACGATTCTTCCTTCATTTCCGAAAAGAGTTCCGGTAACAGAATTTTTTCCAGCAGTAACAGTTACAGTATTTGAAAAATCTGCGGATTCACGAGAAGAAATTTCAGAAAGTTTAATTCCTCTGTCAGTCGCCAACAAATTTGCATTGACGAAATTTACATGAGTATCAAGGGCATCAGATAAAATTCCCTTCAAAACTGCGGTAGAAATTAAAGACGGATTATCTTCAGCAATTTTTCCGTTGACTTTGACTTCCAAATTTGAAATAGGTTCTTTGCTGAGTGCCGTAATAGTTTTTCCGAGTCTTTCAGCAAGTGAGAGATAAGGAGTAATTTTTTTCAAAACATGCGACGGAATGTGCGGCATGTTGACAGCAGTTGCAACAGGTTCACCATTCAACGAAGAAATAATTCCATGAGCAACATCAACAGAAACACCAATTTGAGCCTCGACAGTTGACGCTCCCAAATGTGGAGTCAAAATAAGATTCGGAATATTTACAAACGGAGAATTTGTAAGAGGTTCGGAGGTGAAAACATCAATCGCCGCACCTGCAATAATTTTTTCCTGCAGAGCCGTAGCCAAATCATTTTCGTTAATAATTCCGCCCCTTGCACAGTTTATAAGTCTGGTTGTCGGTTTCATCATTTTCATCTGTTCAAGGGAAATCATGTTTTCAGTTTTTTTCGTGAGCGGCATATGAACAGTAATAAAATCTGCAGTTTTAAAAAGTTCTTCAAGTTCAACAATTTTCACGCCCAAACTTTCAGCACGTTCAGCACTTACAAAAGGATCGTAGGCAATAACTTTCATTTCAAAAGACTGAGCACGCTTTGCAACTCCCGCACCGATTCTGCCAAGACCGATAACGCCCAAAGTTTTACTATGAAGTTGAACACCGACAAATTTTTTTCTGTCCCAACCGCCTTCATGCATAACTTTATTTGCCTGCGGAATATTTCTGCTGACAGCCAACATCATTGCAAAAGTATGTTCAGTCGCGGCGATTGTATTTCCGTCGGGAGAATTTATTACAATAATTCCGCGTTCAGTTGCCGCTTTCACGTCGATATTGTCAACGCCTACACCTGCACGACCGATAATTTTTAAATTTTTTGCTCTGTCCATAACTTCGGCGGTAACTTTCGACGCACTGCGGACAATTAAAGCGTCAAAGTTCGGAATAATTTCCAAAAGTTCTTCAGCAGAAAGTTTGTCACGGACTTCAACATTAAAATTTTTTTTCAAAAGTTCGATACCTTCGCCGGCAATTCCGTCGGCGGCTAAAATATTGTACACTTAAAGCCCTCCAATTTTTTAATATTCGATAGCACGGGAAGAAATTTTTTCTTGAATGTATTTGATAAAATCTTCAACATTCATTTCAAAACTTTCTTTTGAGCCGTGTTTTCTTATCGGCAAAATTCCCGTTTCAACTTCCTTATCACCAATAACAATCATGTAAGGAATTTTTTTAACTTGAGCGTCACGAATTTTTTTGCCGGTTTTTTCGCTGCGATCATCAATTTCTGCACGGATACCGAGTTCAAAAAATTTGTCGTAAAGTTTTTTTGTAAATTCAAAATGTTTGTCGGCAATCGGCAAAAGTTTAACCTGAATCGGCGTAAACCAAACCGGAAATGCTCCCGCAAAATTTTCTATCAAAATTCCGATAAATCTTTCAATACTTCCGTAAACAACTCTGTGAACCATAATCGGGCGGTGTTTTGCTCCGTCCTCTCCGATATAATTCAAATCAAATTTTTCCGGCAAAAGCATATCAAGCTGAATAGTTCCGCATTGCCAAGTTCTGCCGATTGAGTCTTTCAAATGAAAATCAATTTTCGGACCGTAAAATGCTCCGTCGCCTTCGTTGATAATAAAATCAAGTCCTCGATGTTCAAGAGCATTTCTGAGTGCGTCGGTTGCCATTTCCCAAACTTCATCACTGCCCATAGAATTTTCGGGACGTGTGGAAAGTTCAGCTTTGTAAGTCAAGCCGAAAGTTTTATAAACTTCGTCGAATAAGTCAATAGTTTTTTGAATTTCAGGTTCAATCTGTTCAGGCGTCATAAAAATATGTGCGTCATCTTGTGTAAAATTTCTGACTCTGAAAAGTCCATGCAGAACTCCGCTTTTTTCATGGCGGTGAACAAGACCCAACTCGCCTAATCTTAAAGGCAGATCTCTGTAACTGTGACTTTGAGTTTTATACGTCAACATTCCGCCCGGACAATTCATGGGCTTAACTGCATAATCTTCCTCATCAATTTGAGTGAAATACATATTTTCTCTGTAATGATACCAATGTCCTGAAGTTTCCCAAAGTTTACGATTTAAAATTATCGGAGTTTTAATTTCCTGATAACCGTAGCGACGATGAACTTCACGCCAATAATTTATAAGTTCGTTTCTGATTGTCATGCCGTTCGGGTGGAAAAAAGGAAATCCCGGGCCTTCATCATGCAAAGAAAATAAATCTAACTCTTTTCCAAGTTTGCGATGATCTCTTTTTGCAGCCTCTTCCAGCATTGTCAAATAATTTTGCAATTCTTCTTTAGTCAAAAATGCAGTTCCGTAAATTCTTTGGAGCATTTTATTTTTTTCGTCGCCACGCCAATATGCTCCCGCCAAACTCATCAACTTAAAGGCTTTAACTTTTCCGGTATACAAAACATGAGGACCTGCACAAAGGTCAGTAAAATCTCCCTGAGTGAATAAAGAAATTTCTGCATCTTCAGGCAAATCTTTTATCAGTTCGACTTTATAAATTTCTCCCTCGTCTGAAAATTTTTTCAAAGCATCCTCACGACTCAAAACATTGCGTTCAAGTTTCAAATTTTGCTTGACGATATTTTTCATTTCTTTTTCGATGTCGGCTAAATCTTCTTCAGTCAACTTTTTTTCCATGTCTATATCGTAATAAAATCCCGTGTCGATTGCGGGACCAATAGCGAGTTGAACTTTTTTTCCGTCCTCCCCGCCATATAAATGTTTAACAGCCTGTGCCAAAATATGTGAGGCAGTATGACGGAGCGAATATAAAACTTCTGATTCTTCAACTTCCGAAATACTGCCGTCTTTTGTAATAATTTTTTCCATAAAAATTCCTCCTTGTCGGCAATGATAGCATAAATTACCACAAGTTAAAAGTAATTCAAAATTTTGAGTTTATGCGACAAAAAAATTTATTCGTCGTCAACAGTTAAAACCGCCATGAAAGCCTCCTGCGGAAGTTCCACACTTCCAACAGCTTTCATTCTTTTTTTGCCTTCTTTCTGTTTTTCAAGAAGTTTTCTTTTTCTGGAAACGTCACCGCCGTAACATTTCGCGAGAACATCTTTGCGACGAGCTTTAACGGTTTCACGGGCGATAATTCTGCCGCCGATTGCCGCTTGAACAGGAATATCAAAAAGTTGTTCAGGGATAATTCTTTTGAGTTTCAAAGCTAAAGTTTTGCCGAATTTTGCGGCTCTGCTCCTGTGAACAATCGCACTTAATGCATCAACTAAATCACCGTTCAACAAAATATCCAGCTTGACTAAATCCGATTCAACATAATTTGCAGGTTCATAATCCAAACTTGCATAACCACGAGTCATGGATTTTAATTTGTCAAAGAAGTCATAAATAATTTCGTTCAAAGGAATTTCATAAGTCAACATCACTCTGGTTTTGTCGATATAATCCATGCTCTTATAAGTTCCGCGTTTATCTCTGCAAAGTTCCATTACCGCACCGATATAGTCACTGGGAACAATTACGGTTGCTTTAACAGTCGGCTCTTCAACAGATTTAATTTCAGTGGCGGGAGGAAGTGCGGCAGGATTGTCAATAGTAAAAGTTTCTCCGTCAGTTTTGTTGACTTTGTAAACGACGGAAGGAGCAGTCGTAACAAGTTTCAAATTATATTCGCGTTCAAGTCTTTCCTGTACAACGTCCATGTGCAGAAGTCCCAAAAATCCGCAACGAAAACCAAATCCCAACGCCGCAGAAGTTTCAGGCTCATAAACTAAAGCCGCATCATTCAGTTGAAGTTTTTCTAAAGCCTCTTTCAAATTGTCATAGTCCGCACTGTCAGTGGGATAAAGTCCGCAGAAAACCATAGGCACGGGAGCACGATAACCTGCAAGAGGCTCGGCGGGATTCTGTGCAGTCGTCACGGTGTCGCCTACTCGAACATCTCGGACATCTTTTAAACTTCCGCAGATATAACCGACTTCGCCCGCTTTCAGTTCGTCAAGTTCAGTCATTGAAGGTGAAAAAATTCCAAGTTCAGTAACTTCAAAATCTTTTTTCGTGGCGATAAGTTTTAATTTGTCACCTTTTTTAATTTTTCCCGCCATCAATCTGACATGAGCGACTGCACCTTTGTACGAATCAAAATAAGAATCAAAAATTAAAGCTTGCAATTTTTTTGTCGAATCGGAATCAGGCGGAGGAATTTTTTTGACAATCGCTTCTAAAATATTTTCAACGCCTTCACCGGTTTTTGCACTGCAGGTAACAGCGTCCGACGCGTCCAGACCGATAGCCTCTTCAATTTCAGTTTTCGCCCGTTCAATATCTGCACTCGGCAAATCAATTTTATTTATTACCGGGATAATTTCCAAATCATGATCCAATGCAAGGTAAACGTTAGACAAAGTTTGAGCCTCAACTCCCTGCGTCGCGTCAACTACAAGCAAAGCACCTTCACAGGCGGCAAGACTTCTAGAAACTTCGTAAGTAAAATCTACATGTCCCGGAGTGTCAATCAAATTCAGCTGATATTCTTCCCCGTCAGATGCTTTATATTTCAATCGAACAGTCTGAGCCTTGATTGTAATTCCTCGTTCGCGTTCCAAGTCCATATTGTCCAAAAGTTGCTCACTCATGTCGCGTTTTTCAACGGTTCCCGTCATTTCAATTAAACGGTCTGCAAGCGTCGATTTTCCGTGATCAATATGGGCGATGATTGAAAAATTTCTAATTTTATTATCCACAAAATTTTCTCCTTCAAAATTTTTTAGAAAACTACTTTTCAACGAATTATTTTTATTTCCTTTACTCAAATAAAAAAAGCCCGAATTTTTCTCGGACTCTTTTTTTCACTGACAAAATCTCTCGGCAGAATTTATATAAACAACCGCTTTCCAGTTTCCAGTGGTTAGTTTCTAGAAACTAATCACTAACTACAAGTCAGTTTGCACGGTGTTTGATAAAGCAATCGCGGCAATAAACCGGACGCTCATTTTTCGGCTCAAAAGGCACTTCAGTTTCTTTACCGCACTCGGCACAAGTAACGGTAAACATATGGCGATGTTCGCCGCCGTCACGGTTTCTTTTGCGTTTGTCGCGGCATTCGCGGCAACGAGTCGGCTCATTTTCAAAACCTTTCTCCGCAAAAAATTCCTGCTCGCCTGCACTGAAAGTAAATTCTTTTCCGCAGTCCTTGCACACCAGTGTTTTGTCTTCAAAAGCCATAAAAAAAACTCCTTATGAAAAAATCTATCTGCTGAATCTCCGAACAATCCGCTGTCGAATCAGCGTCTGTGAATTATATCATTTATCTTAGAAAAATCAAGTAATTTGAAACTCACGCACACGGGCGTTTCACAAATTGGTCAAAGTGATTGACTTTTGAAAAATTGACTTTAAATGTTTCAGTTTTTAAGAAAATATTTCGCATTTTTTGATAGATAACATTCCAAAGTTGCAAAATCTGACAAACAAATTTTAAAAA
>JAFZMV010000085.1 GCA_017553205.1 Selenomonadaceae bacterium
AATACGTCTGTCAATTTATGTTTCACATAACCTGCATGACGCGGATCTTCTATTTCGGAAAAATATTCTTGCATTTTCAGTCACTACCTATTTTTTTCAGAGTGTATCATTTTTATCCGAAATTTTTATGAAACGCCCGTGAAGAGTTTTTTTTATTCGGTTGATATTTTTTTCTTTTGTGTTAAAATTTACCGCGTTGATTTTGACTACAAAAAATTTTTGGGAGTTTGAAAATTGAAAAGAATTTTGCCAAATACATGCACTGCCGCAAATTTGTTTTTCGGAATGTGTTCGATTCTTTCGACTTACGAAGGAAATTTTTTTTACGGCTCAGTTTTTATTTTGCTTGCATTAGTTGCCGACGGACTTGACGGAAGAATTGCAAGAGCTTTTGGAGTCGCATCAGAATTTGGAAAAGAAATGGATTCTCTTTGCGATTTGGGATCTTTTGGAATTGCTCCGGCTTTTTTGGCGTATGCTTTTTGCTTGCATAATTTCGGAGAACTCGGACAGGCTGCGGCGATAATTTTTGCACTCTGCGGAATGTGGAGGCTTGCAAGATTCAACGTCAGCACAAATGATGTTCATGGATATTTCATGGGCTTGGCAATTCCTGCAGGCGGTTGTATTGTTGCAACTACTACAATGTTACTTTCTGCTATGGAAATTCACCCCGAAGATTTTGGAATGGTTTATCCTATTACGGTGATTATTGTGGCTTATTTGATGGTCAGTCATGTACATTATCCGAACTTCAAAGGCGACGGAGCAGAAAAAATTTTTCTTCCTGCCAAAATTTTTGCGGGCGTAATGTTTGTGGCGATAATTTTTTTGACGAAAGATTTTATTATTCAAGGAATTTTGACAGCAGTTTTTTCGACTTATGCAGTTTTCGGAATTGTAAATTCTCTGCTGGCTTTGATGACTCGTGAAGTTTAAATTTTGTGATTAAATCGTGAACGGGAGAGTGTATTTTTGTTTAATTATCCATTCGATTTATTTATGGTTCCTTTGCAGGTGATACTTTTCCTGTTCACCATGTATTTTTTTATAATCGGATTTTGCGGAATGTGGAGGAGAGGAGAAAAGAAAGTTACCACTCCTCAAAAAAAATTCGCCGTAATTGTTGCGGCTCATAATGAAAGTGCAGTAGTCGGTCAGCTTATAGAAAATCTTCATGACTTGAAATATCCTGAAGAACTCTACGATATTTTTGTTATTGCCGATAACTGCACCGATAATACTGCGGAAGTTGCGGAAAAATTCGGAGCGGAAGTTTTTAAACGTATCGACCTTGAGAAAAAAAGCAAAGGTTTTGCACTTGAGTGGATGTTTGAAAAACTTTTTGAAATGGAAAAGACGGGAAGAATTTATGACGCGGTTGCAATTTTCGACGCTGATAATTTAGTTCACCCGAATTTTTTAATGGAAATGAATAACAGACTTTGCAAGGGAGATAAAATTATTCAAGGTTTTCTCGACGCAAAAAATCCTTATGATACATGGGTTTCGGGAACATTCGCCATTGCTTTTTGGGTTATAGATTACATTTCCCACCTTGCAAAAACTAATATCGGACTTTCTGCAGTTCTCGGCGGTACGGGAATGTGCATAACTATAGACGTTTTGAAAAAATACGGCTGGCGTGCGACTTGTTTGACGGAGGACATGGAATTTACCATGAAATCTTTGGCGGAAGGTTTAAAAACTACTTGGGCTCATGATGCTATTGTTTACGATGAAAAGCCCTTAACTTTCGCACAGTCATGGACGCAAAGAAAACGTTGGGCTCAAGGTCAATTTGACGTTGCTCACAGATTTATCCCAAAAATGTTAGTTGAAGGCTGGAGAAGAAAAGACATAAGAATTTGGGACGGCTGTATTTATTTACTGCAACCTCATTTCTTGATGTTGTCGGCATTTTTCTTGACGATGGGTTATATTCAAATGGCAGTCGGTCCGATGTACACAAATATTTATTCCGTCATGCCTTCGCAAATTTTAACGGCAATCATGATTGGACAATATATTTTGCCGATGATAATTTTGATAAAAGTCCGTGCAAAATTAAAATCTTGGTTTTACATGCTGTTATATCCGCTTTTCATTTACAGCTGGATACCGATAATTTTTTTGGGATTCATTCACCGCAACGAACATGAATGGGCCCACACTCAACATACAAGGTCTATGAGTTACGAACAGTTAAAAAGAAAAGAAGGCAGAGGCTGAAAAAAAATTTTTTATCGAAGAGCAGGCAGTTCAAAAAAAGAATTGGCTGTTTTTTTTAAATTTAATTTTTGCGGGAGGAAATTTTCATGAGATTTATTCATACAGCAGACTGGCATATCGGAAAAACTTTAAAAAATGCTCCAATGATTGACGAGCAGAATTATATTTTGAACGGAGAATTTTTAAAACTTGTCGATGACGAAAAAATTGACGCTGTTATAATTGCGGGAGATGTTTACGACAGAGCAGTCCCGCCTGTTGATGCGGTGAATCTGCTGGACGAAATTATTTTTAAGTTGACTGAAAAAAATGTTTTTGTGCTGTGTATTTCAGGAAATCATGACAGTGCACCGAGATTAAATTATTGCAGTCGTTTAATGACAAAATCAAAATTTTTTATGCAGGCAAAACCCGAAAAAATTCCCACTCCGATAATTTTGCAGGATAATTTTGGAGAGATTTATTTTTCGCTGATACCTTTTTTCAATCCGATTGAAATTGAAGAACTTTTTAAAGACGAAAATTTTTCTGAACATTTGACGAACAACGACGCTTATAAATTTTATATCAACGAATCCAGAAAAAAAATTCCGCAAAATTCCAGAAGTATTGCGGTCGCTCATCTTTTTGCGGCGGGCGGTGAAAGTTCAGAGTCAGAAAGAAAATTTGTCGGTGGTGTTGAAAATATTGCGGTCGAAAATTTTTCTGCATATAATTACACTGCACTCGGTCACCTTCATAAACCGCAAAACATGAAAAAAACCGATTACGTTGTAAGATACAGCGGCTCGCCTTTGAAATATTCTTTCGACGAATCCGAACATGATAAAGGCGTGACTGTCGCTGAAATTGACGGCGAAGGAAAAATTTCTTATGAGCATATAAAATTAACTCCCCGCCGTGATGTCCGAATTGTTGAAGGAAAAATTGAGGACTTGAAAAAACTTCCGAAGTCTGATGATTACATTCATGCGAATTTGACGGACGAAAAATATTTTTTGAACGCTATGGAAAATTTGCGTGAAAATGTTTTTCCAAATATTTTGAGCTTGAAATTTACAAATATTGAAAACTCGTTGAACAATTCAACAGCAGAAAAATTTAAAGACGGCGGCTCGATTTTGGAACATTTCCAAGAATTTTTTGAGAGCAAGTCAGGAGAAAAATTTGACGAAGAATATCAAAATGCAATGAAAACTTTTTTGAAAGAATTGGACGCAGAAATTTAAGGAGGGAAATTTTTTTTGGCACAGCGGAATATTTTTGAAATACTCGGCTTGGAGTTTGATCCGCCCGACAATTTGAAAAAAATTCGTGCGGCTTATGACAAATGGAAGAAAAAATTAACCGCCGAAATTAATACCACTGTCGATACAAACAGATTGAGCGTCATTAAATCAGAACTGGACGCAGAAAATTATATTGAACAGATTATAGAAAATCCAAGACTTCGTTTGCATGAGGCGGAGGCTTTAAAGCAAGCACGAATTGAACAGCTACGACTTTATATTGACATTCAACGCGGAGATGTTTCCGGCACTCTGCAGGTCAATCAATCGCAAATTAAACAAATTAAAGAAAAATTAAAATTGAGTGTGGCGACGATTGAGGCGACATATAAAGAACAGGGATTTGAAATAAAATCTGCACGGACTAACCAAAAAATTGCTGACACGCTGAATGAATTTTTTTTGGCTGATTCAGTTATGAATGAACTTCGGCAAAATTTTTTGGAATTTAATCAAGTACCTGACACGAGAAATTATTCATGGTCGGCGAATGTTCATGATTTGTACGAGTTGGCTTTTTATATTGAGCGTCAAGAATCTTCTGCAGAATTTTATAAACGGCGTGACACTGACGGACTTTGTAAAATTTTCAGGGACGAGGCAAAAAAAGTTTCTCAGCCGATTCCCGCATGGCGTTCGATAAAAGCTATTTTGAATCTTGCACAAACTCAAGTTTTTAACTCCGACGACAACAGATTTAAATACGATCACTCTTTGAAGTTGGAACAGTTGAGCGATTTTTTTGCGAAGTTGAAAGCGGCACCCGAAATTTTCAAGCGTGATAAATTTTTTGCGGATAACTGTATAAATCGAATCAGAAAAACTTTCCCGAATCTTTTAAATTATGAACGCAGTGCGGCTCTTTACAATAAGGCGGCGGGACTTTTAAAAGACCCTTATGAATCCTCAGATAATTCTGTTGAAAATTCTTTCTGCGTAACCTGTGCAAATTGCTGGACTTTTGAAACTTTCAGGACAAGAGAAGAGGCTGAACGTGCAGTTTGTAAAATCTGCGGAGAAAGTTTTTATATGGAGTGTCCGAAATGCGGAAAAAAAGTTCCTGCAGTTTCAGACCATTGCAGTGCATGCGATTTTTCTTTGAGTGAACTCAAGCGATATGATTACTATATTGACTACGCCAACGAACTTTTAAACGACGTTGAACGCGGTGCAAAATCCATCGACGAAGATGTTAATAAAGTCATGGCGGAAGTCATACGAGTTAAAACAAAAGCAAAACTTGTAAAACCTGAAGCACTGGACATAAAAAAAATTGAGTGGCGTATAAATAAAATAAATGCCGAATTTAAAAAACGTACGCTGATTAAATGGGCTGAATCAAAAATGCCGAGTCTTACCACTCCGCCTGATGAAGCTGTCAGCGGCTGTATGGAAATTTTGCGGAAAATAAAAGACTACAGACCTGCCCGCGAAAGATTGAAACTGATTAAGCCGAAAAGACCTTTGAATATTTCTGTACTTGTTAAAGAAGGAACTGCACAGAATCAAAATCAAAATTCAAATAACGCATCAATTTTGAATAAAATTTCAGTCAATGCGAAGTCTACAAGTTTAGCCGCTCCGAGTTTTAATTTGACTGCCGTTATAAGTTGGCAGCCCGATAATGATTTGGGCGTTGTTTATACTGTTATAAAAAAAGTTGACGGCGTTCCGAAAACTTATCACGACGGGGAAATTATTGTTGAAGGAACTGAAAAACTTGAAACGATTGATACAGATATAAAACCGGGAATTTTATACGGCTATGCAGTTTTCGCCATGCGTCTTGGTTCTATTTCGGATATTGTAACTTGCACTGTTGTTCATTACAGCGACATAGAAGAAAATAAACTTATCGCAAAAACTGAAGGCGGTTATTGTCAATTTACATGGCGGTTGCCTTCTGATAATTGTTTGGGCGTGAGAATTTTACGTTCAGACAATGACGGAAATAATGTTGTAGTGGCTGACTGCGTTCACTCTCCTTTTGTCGATAAACTTGTTAAAAATCGCAAGCAGTATCAGTATCGTTTGCAGTGCGTTTATTATTCTGCGGAAGAAAATTCTGCAGATCGCGAAAAATTTTTAAATGAAGTCAACAACGAAAATTTTAATAAAGTCTGGAAAACAAACCGAACTTGGAAATACAGTCATGGCTTGACGGTTACTTTGACTCCTGAATTTCCTCCGCGTCTTGTGAGAAATTTAAATTTCAATATTCTTGACGGGAAAGTAAATTTTTATTGGCAGTCTACGGGAGATTTTGATATTTGGTTTAAAGAAATTTCTGCCGACAAAAAATTTTCTTCAACTCAAATCGGAAAAATTTTCAGTCTTGATAAACTTGATGAACTTTTGGGCAGCGGAGTTGTTTTGAAAAGTGCGGAAAGCTCTGAACAACATTGCAGATTTTCAATGCAGGGCGATGTTATGAAAATTGCCGTCATCAGTTCGACAAAAGATTTATGGCTGGTAAATGAAATTTGTACTGCCGCGAATGTTGAACCCTGCGAAATTGACGAGAGCAAAACTCAAATTGATACAAACGGCTTGAAGTTGGTTTTGAAATCTCTGCCGAAAAATTTATATCTGATTCACTACAAAATTAAAACTGAAGACTCCGAAGAATTTTTTGCAGACGTTGAGGACGCAAAGTCACGGCATTTAAACAGAATTTACGCGACGAAATATGCACAGGATACTTTTATTTCTCAAACTCATCTTCCTCAGAAAGAACTTTATATAACTGTCATCGGCGAATATAAATTATCTGACGGCTCAACTATTTATTCAGTGCCGAGCAAAATGATTTTGAATAATCGCCCAAAGTCTGTAATTTCTTATCATCTTGAATGGGGGACAAGCGGACTTTTCAACAAAAAAGCTCAGGCGAAAAATTGCAGACTGATTATTGAGAGCGAATCAAACGAAACTCCGAGATTATTTTTAGTCTGCAGAAAAGACGGCAGAATGAATATTGAATTAAAAGATTCTTCTACACAGATTTTGGAAAATATCAAAGAATATAAAAAAGGTTTTCCGGGAGGAAGACTGGAAATTTCTTTATCAGATGAAACTTGGGAAGATGTTTCGCCCGGTACGGTGGTAAAACTTTTGACATCAGAAGAAGACGAAAAATATTTTGAATTGAAAGTTTCAAGACCGGACAGTTTAACCGTGCCTAAAAAATAAATTATTTTTAGAAAAATTTTTTTATTATCGTTTAATGCCCTTAAATTTTTTTCCGATAAAAACTTTGAGGGTTGTTTTATTTTTTTCGGATTAGTTATCTCAAGGAGGGATTTCTATGTCTATGGTTGTCAAGAATAACATGTCGGCTGTTCACACGCTAAACACGCTGAATAACAACAGCTCTGCTTTGCAGAAAAGTTTGGCAAAAGTTTCCAGCGGCATGAAAATCAACAGTGCACAAGATGACGCGTCGGGTTATGCAATTTCCGAGCGTATGCGTGTGCAAATTCGTTCACTCGATCAGGCTAACAGCAATGCTCAAAATGCATCGTCTTTGATTAAGACGGCAGAAGGTGCTGTCGGTTCAACTTTGGATATTGTTAGAACCATGAAGGAAAAGGCTATTAACGCAGCGACTGACACAAACACAGATCAAGACCGTTTAACCATTCAAAAAGAAATGGATCAGTATATTGATCAGGTAGACGATAATTCTCTTGTTACATTTAACGGACAGATTTTACTTGACGGAAGTTCAATGCCTTTCAATAACGAAGAGTACACCAATGAGCAGAATATTGTACGCGGTCTCAATTCTGCTTGGATTCAAGACGCTATTGATCTTATCAGCGAAAGTTACGGCTTGGATTTTACTCAAAACGGCAATCAGGCAAAATCGCTCAAAGTAGTCTTGGATACAGATACTGCCGCTTCAGGTACCTTAGCTTCATGTGGCGGTTCATTTTATTCGGACGGTACTCTTAAAGACGGTCAGCTTACATTAACAATTTACATGAACAGTATCGGCGATGTTGATAAATACAGTCAAGACGGTAAAACTACAGGTTCCAGCCTGTATCTTGACCGTACTATTGCTCATGAATTAACTCACGGCGTTATGTATTCAAAATTCGCTAAGAGAATGTTGAGCGGAACAGACAGTCTGCCAAGTTGGATTATTGAAGGCGGTACGGCTGAACTTGTTCACGGTGCAGATACTCGTGATTTAACAGCCTCATTGACAAATTCTAACACGTTTAAAACCAATGTTTTTGACGCTACAGGTACGGGAGCGGCTGCAGGTGATGCATATGCGGGCGGTTTTGTTGCCATGCGGTATATGGCAAAAAATGCCAATGCAAATCATCAAGAAGTTATTAAAAATTTCATGAATGCTTTGGACAGAGGCGGAACAGTTGATCAGGCTTTTAGTGCTGCTTCAGGTGGTAAATGGGCAACACGTGCAGACTTTGAAAATGCTATGCTTGCCGATATTGACAGATATGCAGGCAATGCGACGGCTTTTCTTAAAGAAAAATGCGGTATTGATACCTCCAACGATGATACAGGCTCAATCACAGGTTCTGACGCAGGTACAAAACTTACAAAAACTGCAAAAAGCGTTGTTCATGAAGTCGGCTCTACAACAAACTGGCGGTTACCTTCTTCTACTTCCACATTGATCGGAGGTCTTGAAGTTATCTGGCCTGCAGGCATGTCCGTTACAAACGGTGCGGGCGGCGGTATGGCTTTTCATATTGGTCCTAAAGCAAATGATACATTTAAAGTCGGCTTTAACGATATGAGAGCAAAAGCTATCGGACTTTACGACGAAGAAGGCGAAAAACTTAATATCACAACTCAAGCAAAAGCAAGAGCCGCTATCAGTACGCTTGATAAAGTTGTAAATATTGTTGTAGATCAACAGGCAAATATCGGTGCAATGCTCCAGCGTTTGGATTATACTTCAGCTAACTTAACAACTTCTTCCGAAAATGTTCAGGCGGCAGAATCCACAATCCGCGACGCTGACATGGCAAAAGAAATGACAAACTACACGAAAAATAATGTTCTTCTTCAAGCTGCTCAATCTATGCTTGCACAAGCTAACCAAAATTCTTCGGCAGTTTTGAGTTTGCTCCAGTAATTTTTAGGAATTAGAGATTAGTTTTTTCTTAATTTTACTCGTTGTGCTAAAAAAAATTAAAACACCAAAAATTTAGCAGTAGAAAAAACACGGGCGTTTCACAAATTGGTCAAAGTGATTTGCTTTTGAAAATACAAGTTTTTCCGATTCGAGGAGAAAAAAAATTTATGAAACGCTCGTGTATTCTATTGTCTTAATATTGTTTCTTCTCGGAGTTAATTTCTTCTATAGCGGGTTAAGAAAATAATGTCATCTAATATAATTTATTTAGCTTGATTTAACGCCATTTTCTTATGAAAACAAGATGTAAAACCGCTATGAGTCCTATTTCCTGAAACTATGAATACAGTTTCTCAAATCATTGTTTCTAAAATTATCGCAGAATCTTCAACACAGCCGATACACGGACGAAGATTTTTGCTGCGAATATCTCGGCAGTTAATCGCACCGACTTTTTCTGAAAATTTTTTATCGAACTCGGAAATTTTTTCTGAATCCTCTCCGAATTTTTTCGACAAAATAATTTCAGCCGCACAAACTGCCCCGCATTTAATTTTTCTGCCGCCTGAATAAGGTTCGGCAATTTTTTTTGCCTCGTCGTGAGAAATTCCGACATCATCAGCAAAAGCACACATTACCGACTGTGAACAACTGTAGGGACCTTTCATATATTCAACGGCTTTTAAAGTTTTTTCTGCCATAAATTCACAACTCCTTACAAAATATTTTTTTATCAGCCCAAGTTTTTCATCAGCGAAATTATTGCTGGGAAAAGCAGTACAACGAATACTGACGGGAAAATAAATAAAACCATCGGGAAAATAATTTTTACGGGAGCTTTCATGGCTTCGGCTTTTACAAATTGGCGGTGGCGTTCTCTCATGTTGTCCGCCTGCACTCTCAAAGTCTGTGACATATTTGTACCGAGTTTTTCAGCTTGTATTATTGAAGTCGTGAACAAATAAATTGCCTCAACGTCGCAACGTTTTGCAAGCTGTGTCAACGCATATTGTTTTGTCATTCCGAATCTTATATCGTCCTGCATGTGTTTAAATTCGTCCGTCAATGTACATTTCATTCTTGCGACGATTTTTGAAACTGCTCCGTCAAATGATAATCCCGCTCGAACACTTACGCAGAGCAAATCTAAAAATTCTGGGAGTTCTTTTTTCAGTTGTTTTTTCCGCTGATTGATTTTTGAATTTAAGACGGCAAAAGGAAAAATTCCGCCTAATAAAGCCCCTGCCAGCACAACTACAATTTGTTGCGTGAAAAATAAATTCGTTTTTTGTATGACGAATACCGCACCCAAAATTCCGATAATGATTGACGTAACCCAAGCCGCTCCAAGACTTTGAATACTCCAAACTCCATTTTTTCCAGCACGGAAAATATAATCTTCCAGCATGATAACGATTGCAGACGGCGTAAATTGGTGGAGAGTTTTTATCACCTTTGCTATCATCGGCTGAATTACACGTTCCGAAAAAGTCATGTCATCAAAATCTTTTTGATCTGCAATTTTTATTGTAGTCACGACTTTTGGAGGATTTCTCTTTTCTTCTTCCGCACGTTCTGCCTCTGCCTGTGCTATCATTAAATCAATTTTTTTGTGAACTTTTGCCTGATCAGTCTGCTTGATGCGGATAATATAAACGACGAAAAACGCACAGACTGCCACAGAAATTGCCGCAGATATTAAAATCATTTTAATTCCCTGCCTTTAGAACATTGACGGCAGTTCAACGCCGTTCATCTTAAATTTGTCGAGGAAGGAAGGTTGCAAGCCTGATGCCTCATAATGTCCGACTGATTTTCCGTTGCTGTCAATATAATCTTGAACATATCTGAAAAGGTCTTGCAAAATTATTGTATCGCCTTCCATTCCCTGCACTTCAGTTATATAAGTTATTTTTCTTGTGCCGTCGCGTATACGGGACTGTTGAAGAATTAAATCAATAGCCGAAGAAACTTGAGTACGAATAGCACGGACAGGCAAATCCATTCCAGCCATCAAAACCATTGTTTCAAGACGTGCCAAAACGTCGCGGGGAGTATTTGCGTGAGCTGTTGTCAATGAACCGTCATGACCTGTATTCATCGCCTGCAACATGTCCAACGCCTCACCCGCACGAACCTCTCCGACAATAATTCTATCGGGACGCATACGAAGAGCATTTCGGACTAAATCGCGAATTGTAATTGCACCTTTTCCCTCAAGGTTTGCGGGACGAGCCTCCAAAGTTACAACATGTCTTTGCTGTAGTCTTAATTCCGCCGCGTCCTCAATAGTTACAATTCGATCTGTTTCCGGAATAAATGAAGAAAGAACATTCAATGTTGTAGTTTTTCCTGAACCTGTACCGCCTGAAACCAAAATATTTAAACGTGCACGAACACAGGCATCAAGAAATTCAGCCATTTCACTGCTCATTGTTCCGAATCTTACAAGGTCATGGTATGACATAGCTTTTTTGGAAAACTTTCTTATAGTAACCGTCGCACCGTTCAAAGCAAGCGGAGGGATAATAATATTTACGCGGGAACCGTCAGAAAGTCGAGCGTCAACCAACGGCGAAGACTCATCAACACGGCGACCGAGAGGAGTTAAAATTCTTTCGATAATACTCATTAAATGTGCTTCGCTGTCAAAATTTGTATCAGTCAGCATGAGTTTACCTTTTTGCTCAACGAAAATTGTATCCGGGCCGTTTACCATAATTTCCGTGATGTTTTCATCTTTCAAAAGCGGTTCAAGCGGTCCGAGTCCCAAAAGTTCGTCGCAAATATCTTCGACCAGCTGAAAACGTTCACTACGCGACAAAGTTATTTTTGAATGTTCGCTGATTTCTCTTTCAGCATAAGCCGCAATAATATTTTTAATCTGATCTCTGGCATTTTCTCCCCTTGCGACCATTGCTTGTTCGTCAGATGACATTTCGTTGATAATTCTGCGGTGAACTGCAGACCTTAAATCTTGAATCTTATCCGCCGAAGATGCTATAGCCGAATGTCTGCCCGCAAATGCCGATGCCTCAGTCGTTATATTTGAATCGGAAGCAGTTTGAGTTCTTGTGCTGTATGTTGCTATCGTTTGTTTTTTCTCAACCTTTTTCGGCTGTTCGATTTCTTCTTTACTTCCGCCAAGACGTTCCAGCAGTGAAAGCGATTTTGCCATGAAAATTTCCCTCCTCTTTTGAGAATTAAAGATTAAAATTTCTAAATCCTAGTTACTTTTATATATAATCGTAGATGTTTCTAATCTCATTTTATAATTTATGGTTTTCAATTCTTTCGGCAGAACATTTAAACTTTCCAGAGCAGGCGGCATTTCTTCGCGTTTCAAAGCAATAGAAATTTGAATGTCAGAGGCTTTTTCTGCGGAGACTTCATCGCCGTCCGAATCCATAAAAGTTGCCGTCCAAGTCGGAGTATATAAACTTGTCAACTGTACGGCGTATCTGTCGAGGACTTCAGAATTTTGGGCGTTGATACTTGACGCAAGACTTTTTCTGAGAGCAGCCGCGTCGGAAGTAGTTCCCGCCTGTAAAGAAATATCTCTTGCCGCATCTCTTGCCGCGTTGCTGTATTGAATATAATCCATAAAAGCTATTCCGATATAAATAATGCTGACAAACAGATAAATCAGTATCGGAATGACAAGTGCAAATTCTACTGTCGCCTGTCCTCTTTGTCGATTGTTCATGGTGAGGTCACCTCCTTGTTAAAAAAGCTCCCCGCAAAAAATTAGGGAGCTTTTCATCAAGAAAAATAATTCAGTTAGTGAGTATTAGTTGCCGCTGTTGCCGGTTTTATTAGTGCTGATGGAATCAGTAGCAGCATCAATCTTGCTGTCCGCTTTGGTGAAAGCGTTGCTGATAGAATCGGAAAGGCTGGTATTCAAAACAACCGCCGCGATAACAGCGACAACAGCGATAATCAACGCATACTCAACCATGCCCTGACCTTTCTCCGAAATCATCTCGCGAATCTTAGCGGAGATCTTCTCAATGAACATTAACAAAATAACCCACTCCTTTGAAATGGTAAATTATGAAAAAAACATATATCCAACAATCCTATCAGATTGTTAAACGTCAATATCAACAATGCGGCGAATTACGAAATAACCGATAATTTCAAGAATGAATGAAACCAGCATTGCCATTTGTCCCATCGGATCATGCAACATTTGTACAAAATCATCATGGTTGACAACGTACATCGCAGAACCTGCCGCAAAAGGAAGAAGGAGAAGAACTATCGCCGAAAATCTTCCCTGTGCAGTTAAAGCAGAAATTTCACGTTTCATTCTGATTCTTTCCGCTATAGTATAACTGATACTGTCAAGTATCTGTGCCAAATTTCCGCCGACTTCGTGCTGAATTAAAACGGCTGTGACAACAAGTTCAAAGTCAGGACTGCCGACTCTGTGATTGGCATTTTCTAAAGCCTCTTCAAGTGGCATGCCCATGACAATGTCATGAGTCATTCTCGCAAATTCGTCACTGATAGGCGGCTCCATTTCGTTAGCAATAATTTCAACTGCCTGCTGAAAACTGTATCCCGCACGGAGAGCATTTGCGATTGTTATAAGACAGTCGCCGAGCTGTTCAGTAAACGACTCCAAACGACGTTGAATTAAAATCAGCACGATAAACCAAAGCACAAGCGAAACACCGACCGCCGCCGCGAAAGCTATCATAAAACTTAAGGTCAAAAACCAAATTATAATTCCTGTTATCAAAGATGCTGAAATGGATATTACTATATATTCGCCGCCAAGTAAAGATAATCCCGCTTGTTGCAATTTATATTCCAAAGATTGTGCAATATTTCTGTCGACGAGCGGTTTTGCGACTTTTTGAACAAACTGATAAATCTGTTTGATTAAAATATTTACGTCGCCTTCAGTTCTTGAAACAGGTCTTACGCCGTAACGCCGCAATTTTCTAACAATGTCTTTGTTTTTTCTTTTCTGCAGGAATATAGAAAGCAGAATCACCAGACCGAAAAAAGCCAGTGCGACTACAAGTGAAAAAAGTATAATCATATTTCTCTGCGGATAATTTTCTCCGCCAAATCATCAATAGTTCTGGTCATCACAGTATTTTGAGCAAGTCCGTTTACAATATTTCCGCTGTTTGCCATTGAAACTAAAGTATACTCGCTCGGGAAAATTGCCACAACTTGAAATCCCAATTTCATTTCAATTTGAAGTTTTGTAACAGAATCGCAAGGCACAACACGAGTAAACATCGGGAAAAATTTTGAGTTCGGAGTTTTTTTCATGTTGAAAATTTCCATGCTCCTTCTTACATGAGAAATTTCTGCACCCGTATTAAGCATGCTGATTACAAAATTTAAATTTGCGTAATTTGTAACGCCGATTGAAATAGGATTAAAATTTGCAGGCAAATCAATCAAAATGTATTTAAAAAGATTTTCTGACATTTTTATAACGTCGAGTAAACCTTCAGCGTCAACAAGTTCAGCATATTCGGGACGTTCGGGACTTGCAAGCAACCACACATTATCAGTAATTTTGTGGTAGTAAGGAGCAAGCCTCATCGGAGTTAATGCCTTTGAATCATGAACCGCATCAACAACTGTGTGTGACGGTTCTGCGTCAAAAAATAACGGTAAGTCGCCAAACTGCAAATCTGCATCAATCAAAGCAACCGCACAGTTAGTTTTTTTTGCGATAGACAAAGCCATAAGCGATGCTAAAGTTGTACGACCTGAACGACCTTTGGGACTGAAAAAAGCTATCGTACGAGCAGGTCCCGTCGCTCCCCTCATCTTATAAAGATTTATAGCCTCAATAATTTTATCGGGACTGCGGGGAGGTTTTAAAATACACCCTGTCGCACCGCTGTCAATAACTTCCGCAGAAATATCAGTATTCCATTCGGACATGGTGCAAAGAACTGTCTGTTTAGGAAAAATTTCGACGAGTTCAGGAAGTCTGCGTAAAAATTCTTCATTCTCAACATCGACGAGGAATAAAGACGGATTATAAATTCCGCTCTGTCCCAATGCCGCCCGCATGTCGTCATAAATCGCAACAACCTTAAAATTCTGCGAAGTTTTTAATACGTCATTTATTGCGGCTGCCATGCCTTTACGAGTTTCAATAATTACAACGCGATAAACAAACAATCCTAATCACCTGCCTTTGTCGTTGCGGCGAAATTTTCCGATAAGCCTTGAGAAAAAACCCTGAATTTCTTCAACAGTGTCCTGTTGTTGCGGTTCGTCAATTCCCCTCTGTCGTCTTGCATATTTCGCCGCAAGTTCCGCGAAACTTTTTGTCAAAGGAGAATTAGGAGCGGCAAACATCAGCGGACAACCCTCAACAATAGATTTTCTCGTTGCTATGAAATCATTCGGCAATTTGTGGAAAAAATCAGTACCGACTATTCTTTGAACGTCATCGCCATGAATAAGTTTTTCTGCGGTTGAGCGGTTTTCAATCAGCCAAATTTTACTGTCCTCGTATTCAAAACGAATCAAGGTATCATAACCGATTTTAAAATTTTTGACTGACGGCAGATAATCAATTACGCCTATAAAATTTATAACCGTACTCAAATCCAGCATCGCCAAATTCAACGCACTGAAAACCGCACTTAAATCCAAAATTACAAATTCAAAGTCGTAAAGCTGTTTTATAATACGCTCAATAAATTCAACGTCGATAATATAAGCGTCGAAAATCATTCGCGGAGATGCCAGAACTGAAAATTTTACTTCGCCTGCACTGCCGCTGTAGCGGTATTCGCTCAGGAAATTTACTATATTAAAATCCTCTGAATCTTTCTGCAAATGTGCACTGGTGATTGTATATCTCGGTTCCATTTTCAAATAGTTAGCAATATCACCGAACTGCAAATCTAAATCTACAAGACAAACATTGTAACCTTCTTTTGTCAATCCTGCCGCTAAATTTATGGCAGTTATCGTTTTACCTATGCCGGAACTTGTGCCGAAAATGCTGATAATAATATTGCTCCGCCCGTTTGCCAATTTAACTGCCCTCCTTCTTTTTTAATGAGGAACTAGGAGTTAAAATTCCCCATTCCTCATTCCACACTCCTAATTATTCAAACGGTTCGTTTACAGGCTGAGTGCTTGAACCTTTCCGCTTATTTTTTTTGTCTGGAAGTGGAGGAGGCGGTGCATTTAAGTCTACATTTTCATAACTGTTTTTTTCGCGTTGACCTGCATGGTAATGCTCTCTCAATGATTCTGACATTCCCGCTTGTGAAGTTTCTTCCTGATCCATAATGTAAGGAGTCATCAAAATTATCAACTCCTGTTTCTTTTTGCTTTTTGAAGTGTATTTGAAAAATTCTCCGAGTATCGGAATATCTCCGAGCAAGGGAATTTTGCTGACAGCTTTTGTTTCAGAAGAATCCATCAAACCGCCGACAACCATAGTAGAACCAGATTTTAAATTGACAACTGCATCTGCACGACGTGTTGTGATTATCGGTTGACCGTCGACGCTTTGTCCGCTCAAATTACTGACTTCTGTATAAACCGTCGCAACAATATTATTTTGAGAATCTACAATGGGCTTGAACTGTAAAATTATTCCGTAGTCTTTGAAGTTTACCGTCGTTCCGTTTGCATTTGAAACCGTATAAGGAACTTCACCGCCAATTTGAATGGTGGCTTGTTCGCCGCTCAAAGTCATAATACTTGGACGAGATAAAATTTTTGCGTTACTATTGGTAATAAGTGCATTTATTGACATATTTATATCGGCATGCCTTTCCATTAACCAACTCCAAGGATTACTTTTAAAGGATCGGCTACTCATATCATTTCTTGTATTTGATTCTCCAAGATAGAAAATTCCCTGATTGCCGGGAGCCCTTGTATCACCGCTATAACTGCTTGTTCCGTAGAGGATACCGAGATTTTTGGAATCTTCCGGATTAATTGCCAAAACTTGTGCCTCAAGTCTGATTTGAGTCGGCTTAAGCATTTGAAGAAGGTCTATAACTTTTCCGCCATCCTCAACTTTATCTGTATTTGTGAGAGTTGTATTTGAGTCATCAGCTTTTGATGATTGAGTACTTAACGAAGGATTAACAGTACTTCCAAAATTTAAACTTGCTTTACTTCCGCCACCAACATAAAGGCGGGCAGTTTGTATTGCGTAATTTCTTTCGTACTGATTTTTGACAGTGCCTGTAAGTAAAACTCTGTCATCAACTTTTCTGACATGAACGTCAGGCAATCCGATAGCTTTTTCAATTACAGCTGCCGCTCCCGCCTGTTCTTTTGAAACGTTTATAATGTATTCGTATTTCGTGCCTCCTGTTGTCCAGATAAAAAGAGTAGTAGAACCTTCTACACCTTTGGCAGTTATAACGAATTCATTTTTTGTAGGCGGTATTTGAACAACAGTAGCAATTTCCGCACTGCCTATAAAAATTTTTTCAATGCTGTTATTCAACTTGAAATGTTTGGAGGAGTGAAAACTCAATTCGAGAGTTTCAACATTGGAAACTTCCTCCGCCGCGAAAACTACGGAAAAACACGCAGCCCACAGCATAATCAATGCCGTTAAAAATCTCCCGTACTTCATTTTTTAGCCGCCTCACTTTTACTGCTTGAACCGTCATCACCGTAAAGAATTTCAATTTTATTCGGGTCGTGTTTGGAAGTTTCGTTTTCGGTCTTGAACGGAACAACATTTTGATTTGCATTTGGATTTAACACGGCATTCAAATTTGGATTATTCTGAATTGCGGCTTGAACGGCATTTTTCGGCGGCTCAACAATTTTTGCATTTTGAACCGACATTTGATCGTTGGGAACGTACATATTTTTCGGTTTATCGGGCCTGAGCATTAAATAAACTTCGCCGAGTTTTGACGCTGAAACAAGTTCCAAAACTTCATCAGGTTTTAAAGCCAAAGTCGCTATGGTAGGATTGGCAATAGCTTGAGAGGGAGAAGTTGCGGCAGCGTTGTTGTCTTTGCCCTTCTTTTTTTTGGCATTCTTGTCATTTTTTTCGTTTTTGTCTTCCTTGCCTTCTTCTTCACTTTCCTCAACTTTTTCTTCTCCGCCCATAACGTCATTGATACTTAAGAGAAGAACATTTTGAAGAAGAAGACTGCTGACGGCTGTATTTTCAGCTTTTTCTACAAGCATGACATCTACATAATCGCCCGGCTTTGCGAAACCTGCAACGCCTGTCACGTCGTTTATGCTGATTGAAACCGCTCTGCAGTCAGGAGGAATCGAACCTATAAAACCGCCCTTTTCAGCCGCACTGTAAACTTTTTGTTCAGTAAAAACATCTCCTGCAAAAATTGCGGTTTTTGTCATTCTGTTCGCCAGTTTGTCAATGTCGGTTATGGCATTAGGCGGAACCATGCTTTCGGGAACTGCTTTTACTTGGAGCATTTCTCTTTTCAGCACGGTTTTTTGTGAAATATTCGACTTGGCAACGACGACATTTTTTGTAATAATTGCTGGAGCATCATTTTTAGTCTGATCTGCTCCTGTAACAGATGAAAGCACGGTATAAACTACCGCGAAAACTATAAGTGCAACAGCGGTGGCGAGCATAGCCAGCTGTCGGGGAGGCAAGCCGCTCAACCAATTTACTAACCTCTTATGCAATCTCTTTCCACCTCCACAAAAAAATTTAGGAATAGTAAGAATAAAATTGACTGAATTTTAAAATTTTACTGCCGGAATGTCAATAATTTTGTCAACAAAAAAGGAGGAATTTTTTTGATAAAAAACTTTGAAATTGAAACATCAGACGGCTTGAAAAAATTACAAATTGAAATCGCCGAAACTTTTTTCAGCAGACTTCGCGGACTAATGGGCAGAAAAAAACTGCCGCAAGGTCATGGGCTTTTGCTTTCGCCTTGCAGCAGTGTTCATATGTTGTTTATGAAATTTTCTATTGATGTAGTTTACGTCGATAAAAATTTTGTTGTGAAAAAAATTGTCAAAAATCTTCCTGCATGGTCGGGAGTTTCAATTTGTTTGGGAGCGGAGTCGGCTTTTGAATTTTCTGCAGGAGAATCGGATCGTTTAAATTTGAAAATCGGAGATAAATTTATTTTTCCGAGTAAGTGACAAAATTATTTTCCTGCGTAAGATTTTCAAAATTTTGATTCTCGATTTTTTCAAGTGAAGTCGGAGTCAAATTATTTGACGTAATTTCGGAAAGATTATCGGAAGTTGCAAAATTATTTTCTTCCGCAAACCAGAGGTCTGACGAAGTTGAAGAAATATTTGCACTGCCAGATTTTGTGTATTTTTTGGTAACTTCTTCTCCGTCCTCGTCAACTATTGTAATATTTCTGCCCTTGCCGTTTTTCACGGTCAAATTTCCTTCGTTTGTCTTGAAGATAACATTTTTGCCCTTGATTTTCCAACTTTTTATTTTTACGTCGTCATCAAGCATAATGACATCTTTGCCAGCCTGATAATCTGTTATAACGTCATTTCCTTCAGAATAAACGAAAATATCTTCACCTTTTCCGCCTGTCAAAGTATCGTTTCCTTTTTCTCCCGCCAAAGTGTCATCACCTTTACCGCCGACAAGAGAATTGCTCAATTTATCTCCGGTAATTTCAACGCCTTCAGTAAGAGCCTTTGCGTTGACAATTTTTACTGTTGCCGCAAAGTCATCAAGATCAATTTCATCTTCCTTGAATTTTTTACTTGCTGTCAAAACTGTATTTTTCTTGCTGTAACTCAAGCCTAAAGGCATTGTAGAGCCGTAAACTTTTGATTTTTCGTCACCGTCTTCATCAATGACTGTAATTTTTTTGCCTTTGGCTTTTTTGACTGTGATTGTTCCGTTTGTTGTCTTGAGAATAATGTCGTTTCCGCTGATTTTGGAACTTGTAATTTCAACATCTTCATCAAGCTGAATTTTATCTTTATTCGGAGTGTAATCTAAAATCGTGTCATTTCCTTCAGTGTGGACAAAAATATCGTTTCCGTTGCCACCTTTTATGGTGTCTTTTCCGTCTTTTGCCCAAATTATATCGTCGCCCTTACCGCCGACTAAAGAATTATTTTTTCCGTTGCCGATAATTTCGATATTGTCAGAAACTTTTGAGGCATCAATATTTCTCAACTTTGAAGAATAATCTGAAAGATCAACAGAATCTTCATCATATTTTGAGCCGACGAAAATTGTTTTGCCTTTTACGGTTAATCCCTTTGTATTTCCGCCGTCATCAGTTCCGCCGTCATCAGTTCCGCCGTTATCAGTTCCATCGTCGTCAGTTCCGCTGTTATCAGTTCCGCCGTCGTCAGTTCCGCCGTCATCAGTTCCACCGTCGTCACTTGTGTTTCCAGATAAGCCTAATAATTTACCGAGCGTAGAAGTCTTACTTCCCATGTAATACTGAACTTTGACATCTTTCAGTTTTGAAATTTTAGAAACGCCTTCAAATGTCAATTCAAAACTATTTTCACTATCACTTAAAACTATACTTCCGTCTACAATCTTATAAGTAAATTTTTTGGCAGTAGAATCAATATAGAGCGAATCATTTTTAGTCATGTCCATAATCGTCGCCGAAATACTACCATTCTGTGGCTGAATCGAAAATGTATCTGCTCCGTCGCCGCCGTAAACAATTACATTACTCGCAGATTTTAAAATAACGTAGTCGTCACCCGTGCCACCGTTTGCAAAAATATCACTTCCACCAATAACTATTGTATCGTCGCCACTGTCGCCATACATTTTGCCAGCGGTCGTCATTGAAATATGGTCTTTTCCATCTCCACCGAAAAAAACGTTTTTGGTGTAATAATATGAATGATTATAAGGTTCAATAGTGTCATTTCCACCATTTCCGTAAACAGTTGAATTACTGGCCAATACTTCTATCTTTTCACCGTCACCAGTACCTTGATACGTTGAGTAATCATCGTAAACAGCTGCCATAAAAACCATCTCCTAAATTAAAAATTCTACAAAACAACCTAAAAATTTTTCCAAGAATTTGAAACAAAAATTCTGAATGTATTATTATTTTTTCCAGAGATTTTGTCAAACGTTTCCGAGAATTTTAATCAAATTTTAACGTTAGAGAATTTAATATGTTTTCTGATTTCACTGAACCGCATTATATTTTTTTATGACAAGGGCTATGTTGACAAAAATTTAGAGAGCGAAATGAATTTGATTGGACAAAAACTTCTTACATTGAAACGCGATTTCTATCGTTAAATCTTTGGTATTTTTTTATTGAAAATCCGGAACAGTAATTTTTGGGTCTTTAAAATTTTTGTCGAGCTGTAAAATTTTATTTTCTACGACATTATATCTGACATGAGCATAAGCACCTTTGCCGAGTTTTAAATTTTTATCGACTTTGAAATTTTTGTCAGGTTTAATTTTAACTTTTCCGTAGAAATCGGCAATTTTTTCTTTCCAGTTGAAAGTTGCAGTATCTGCCGTAATGGTAACATTTCCTTTGCTCTTAAAATTTATTTTTCCGACAATATCCGCAGATTCAGTTTCCCATCTTGCAAAAGCCTTGTCACAAGTAAAAAGAATTTCGTCATGTGTCAAAGTAACTTTTCCTGTTGCAAGACAATTTTTTTCTTTGATATTAATTTTTGCATCGTCAGCAGTCAAAACCAATTTTACGCCGTGATTGTCCACAGCAAGTCTTACATTGTCCATTAAATGGTAATAACCTGTTAATAAATTAACTTCTGAACGACCGTAAGAAATATCGGGGGCATCGGCAAAAGTTTTTACGGGCAACAAGAACAAAATTAAAACTATCGGGAAAATTTTCAGTAATCTCATTAAAAATCACTCCTAAAAAAAATCTACTGCACTATTCGCCGACAAATAAAAAATTCCCGCCGATTTTTTTCAGCGAGAATTTTTTTTATGTTCTTCAAAAAATTTTATTTGCGGTTTTTAAAAATATAAACTGTCTGTGCTTGAATTTTTCCGTCAGAAATTTTTGTTTCGGAAGTTTTAATTGCAAAATCTCCACCAATTTCAGAAACGTGAAATTTATTTTGACTTGCATAAGCCTGAATCAAAATCCCCGCCGACTCCGAAAAAATATCCGCCGCATTTTTCAAACCCGCATCATAATAATCAATCGGACAACCGAAATCATAACCGAACATTCCTTCAACAAATTCAACTTCCGCAGGCTTGTCGATAATGTCATAAATTTTTTCGCCGGAAATTTTTTCTTTCTGCACGCCTTCAGCATAAGGAGAAATTTCCGCACCTTCCAAAATTCCTCCGTCAAAAACAAGTTCCGCAGAAATATCTTGAACACCTTCCGCAGAATATTTTATGCTGAGTTCGTTGTCGTTTGAAATGCTGTAAACAATCTCAACTTTTTTTCCGTCTTTTTCTGCGGTAAATCTTACGCCCTGTTGAAAGTCTTCAGAGTTCCAAATAATTTCGTCAAAATCTGTTCTGCCGTCAACAAAAATTTTTCCTGCAGTTTCATCAGTTTTCAAAATAAATTTGTTGACAAATTTTTTGTCGCGGAATCTGAATGAAATAATTTTTGCTCCCGCGTCCGTAACTTTCAATTCATTGCCCTTGTTATTTCTGAGCGTGTAAACAAGGCGACTGCCTTCAGACTCTTTTTTGATTGTCGGCATAAAACTTCCCCCTCTAAATAAAACGAAACAAATTAAAAAATTTTCTGCTTAATTCAGCACAGTTTTTCTGATTCCTTTTAACTGCTAAATATTTTTCAGGTATTTTTCGCGGAGAGTAATTTTTACTCAAAAATTTTTCTTTCCATCAGTCTTTTTCTGTTTTGTAGTAAAAAATTAATTCAACCCGTTGTGCCAGCAGATAAATAAAGAAACTTCAACTCAAATGTGTTATACATGGGCGTTTCATGAAATTATTTCTCATATAACAGGAAAAATTTTTTAGAAAATTAATTTTCGTGCCACAAATTTTCACGATGCTTGACATTTTAAATTCTGAGTGATATTATACGCGGGCAGTGCCGAAGTGGCGGAATTGGCAGACGCAGCAGACTCAAAATCTGCCGTTGGCAACAACGTGCCGGTTCGAGTCCGGCCTTCGGCACCATTTAAATTTGTAAACAGTTTAACGAGTTATAAATAGAAGATGGAAAGTTCGTAAGTTGTTTTCTTATGTACTTTCTTTTTTTTTGCCGAATATTTTTTAGGAGTGAAAAATTTGAAAACTTTTCAAGAAAATTCTGACGAAGATTTAATTTTCGGAAGAAATTCTGTAACCGAACTTATAAAATCGGGACGCAGTGTAAATAAAATTTTTTTTGCGGAAGGAAGTCATGACGGTTCAATAAAAAAAATTCTTGCACTTGCAAAAGATGCGAAAATTATTTGCGAATTTGTGAACCGCTCAAAACTTGATAAAATGTCAAACGGCGGTCGTCATCAGGGAGTTATCGCAATGGCGGCGGCTGTTCAATATTCCACCGTCGAAGAAATTTTAAATTTTGCCGCGTCGAAAAATGAAGAGCCTTTTATAATTGTTTTGGACGAGTTGGAAGACCCGCATAATTTTGGAGCAATTTTGAGAACTGCGGACGCTGTCGGAGTTCACGGCGTAATCATTCCAAAGCGTCGGAGCGTTTCATTAAATTCCACTGTCGCAAAAACTTCAGCGGGAGCGATTGAATATGTAAAGGTTGCCCAAGTTGTAAATATTGCTCAGACTTTGAAAAAATTTCATGATCTTGGTTTAAAAATTGTCGGCTCCGATATGGACGCAGAAAAAAATTTTTCTGAAACTGATTTAAGTGGTGGAATTGTTTTAATAATCGGCAGTGAAGGAAAAGGTATGCGTCGCCTTACAAAAGAAAACTGCGATCTTCTCGTAAAAATTCCGATGATCGGGAAAATAAATTCTCTTAACGCCTCTGTTGCGGGAGCGGTTTTGATGTATGAAATTTTCCGACAAAGATAAAAATTTTTTTCAATAAAAAAATCTCCTGTGAAGAAATTTTTCACGGGAGATAATTTTTTTTGTAGAATTTTTTATTTTGAACTGCCGATAACTGCTTTTCTTATTAAGTCAATCGGAATAATTGTAAATGCCATTACGAGTACAAAAGCCCATTCAGTCGCCGTTAATCCGAAACAACGAAGAATCACTCCGCCGAAATAAGTCATGATAACTTGAACTACAACGATAAGCCCCATAACTCTTAAAAATCCGATATTTCCGCCGATATTGTCAAATACATTCATTCTGTCAGTTCGTGAGTTAAACGCATTGAAAACTGCCATGAAAATGAAGAAAGCGAAATATCCTGTCAAAACATAAACGCTGTCCCCGCCGAATGTGAAAGAAATTCCTTCGGGATTTACGTCGCGGAAATGATCTCTTGAAAAATCTGTAAGCAAGAAAACCAAACTCATCAAGAAACACCAGACAGAACCTGTTCCAATCGCACTGAACATATATTTGTTGATAATTTTTTCGTCGCGTTTTTTCGGCTGTTCTTCCATGTATCTGTCGAGGGCAGGTTCGCCGCCGAATGCCAACGCCGCCAAAGTATCCATGACCAAGTTGACCCAGAGAATTTGAGTAATTGACAGCGGATTTTCCAAACCTAAAAGCGGACAGACAAAAGAAATTAAAACCGCTCCGACATTTATAGTCAGCTGGAAGATGATAAATTTTCTGATACTGTTGAAAATTGTTCTGCCGTACAAAATCGCCTTGCCGATTGAACTGAAATTATTATCAAGGATAACAATTTCGCTTGCCTCTTTAGCAACTTCCGTGCCGTCGCCCATAGCAAAACCGACATCAGCTTTTTTGAGTGCGGGAGAATCATTAACGCCGTCGCCTGTCATACCGACAACCAAATTTAATTCCTGTGCAATTCTTACAAGACGGCTTTTATCAGTTGGCAAAGCACGAGCAATAACACGAATATTTTTCAGTTTAGATTTAACTTCTTCGTCGCTCATCGCGTTGAGTTCGGGAGAAGTCATAACAATATCTGTAGGATTTTTAATCAAGCCCGCCTCAGTAGCAATAGCCACAGCAGTTTCTTTTCTGTCGCCGGTTATCATGATAACTTGAACGCCCGCCTCTTGAACCTGTGCAAGTGCTTTTGGAGATTCTGCACGGACTTCGTCGCGAATACCGACTGCACCGACAAAAATTAAACCGCTGTCAGGAAGTTCACCATTTTTGACTTCGCCTTCATAAGTTGCCAACGCCAAAACACGAATCGCACGAACTGCCAACTCATCAATTTTTTTGTTGATATGGTCAACGCCGTTTAATTTTTGTTTTTGTCCGTTTTCATCGTAGTAAAAACTGCAACGGTCAAGAAGTCTTTCGGGAGCACCTTTTGCCAAAGTCAAATTATAATCTCCAGTGACTTTTGCGAGAGAATATTTATTTTTGCTGTTAAAAGGAACAGTTTCACCGACAGAAATATTTAAATCTCTGTCTTTGCCGAGAACAAAACCCAGCAAAGCTCTTTCAGTCGCATTTCCGCCGACAGCTTTATTTCCGTTGACGACGGCTGAAGTATTATAACGAACTGACAAACTCATTAAATCCTGTAAATTTTTTCCGAGTTCGTCGAAGGTTGAATAACTTTTTGCAGCACCGTCAAGAAAAGTTACCGCCTCAAGTTGTCCTTTAGTAATTGTTCCAGTTTTATCGCTGAAAAGCAAATTTAAACTTCCTGCAGTTTCAATTCCCGAAATTTTTCTGACAAGAACGTTATCTTTTAACATCTTGCCCATATTTTGAGCAGAAACTATTGCTATCATCAGCGGCAGACCTTCAGGAACAGCCATAACAATAATTATAACAGCCAACATAACCGCTTCAACTGCACTGTTCAAAATATTCCAGTAGTCGGAGCAGTAAAGAGAAATTGCCGCCCAGTCAAAACCATTCTGAATGAAAATTCTTTCAAACATGAAAGCAACGGCAATTGCAACACCGCCGATATAACCGAATTTTGAAATTTGATTTGCAAGATCGCCGAGTTTTAATTTCAGCGGAGTATCTCTGTCTTCATCAATCTGCAATTCTTCAGCAATTTTTCCGTAGAAAGTTTTATCGCCGAGAGTAACGGTACGCATGACAGCATTTCCGCCTGCAACAACTGCTCCGCGAAAAACTTTGTGCGGATTTAATAAATCTTCGCTTGCGGCGGATTCTTCGTCAGTTTTTGCGTCGGGTGCGGGATTTTTAGCCTCTTCCTTCGCCTCACCGTTTAAAATTGATTGGTCAACAGTAATTGAGCCGTCAATAATCACGCCGTCAGCAGGAATTTTATCACCGCTCTGAAGTAAAACGCAGTCGCCCATTGTAATATCATTTATAGGAATTTCTACAACTGCTCCGTTGCGGTAGACTTTACATTTTATTAAGGACGCTTCTCCCTGTAATTTTTGGAAAGCACTTTCGTTTTTAAATTCCGAAAACGTCGAAACAAAAGTCGCCAGCAAAACCGCCATCGCAATTCCGACTGATTCATACCACTCCGCTTTGCCCATGAACGCAAAAAAAACATTCAAGGCAAGTGCAAATATTAAAATTTTTATAATCGGGTCGTCAAAGTTTCCTTTGAGTTTGTCCCAAAAACCTTCCCTTGCTTGTTCAGTTATTGAGTTGTCGCCGAACTGAGCTTTCATCTCCTGAACTTGTGCATCTGTTAATCCTGTAATTTTCAACTAAAATTTTCCCTCCAATTATTTTTTTGAAAGTTCGTCAATATATTTTCCAACCACCAGCAAAACAAAACTTTGTGAAGAAAGTGATGATGCCGGAGAATGTTGTTCGCCGTTTGTAATATTGTTAGAAATTGCACGAATACCTATAAACGGAACATTAGAACTTTTGCACATTTGAGCGGCGGCGGCTTCTTCCATTTCTTCGCAGACGCTGCCATATTTTTCATGCAAAAATTTCATATGATCTATTCCGCTCAACCAAGTATCTGAACTGCTTATAGTTCCTTTCACAACAGTATATTTTTTGTTAGTGTCCGCAACATTTTCGGCAATTCTTAAAAGGTTTTTGTCAGGTAAATATTCTTGGTTAATGGTAAAAGTTTTTTCTTTGTCATTGTAGGCAAAAGTTCCACGCATTTCCTGACTTGTTAAATTTATTCCGGCACCTGCAGGAGCGTATTCTGTTTTATAAGCGGCGGCATTGATAATTTTTTCACCGATAACAATATCTCCAATATGTAAGCTGGGAATATGAGCACCGGCAGTTCCCTGATTTATGACGGCAATCGGATTAAATTTTTGTATTCCGACTGCAGTCACTACCGCAGCATTTCCCACGCCTTGTTCAGTTCGTGCAACGATCACAGGATAATTTTTGTAAGTTCCTGCGAAATAAACATAATTTAAAAATTTATAGATAACGGGTTTTTCCAGCGATTTGACAAAATTGTCAATTTCAATATTCATCGCACCTTCAATCATTATCGGACGCTGACTGCTTTTATAATCTCCGCTTTTTTGCGGAAGTGAATCCATAAATTTTTTAAAATTTTCGTCGCCTTCAAAGTTTGAAAAAATAACCTCGTCAGACGGTGTTTTAACTTCGTTGGCAGCAGAAACTGAACTGAATGAAAAAGACAGCGAAAAAAAAGTAGCCGCTAAAGCACAAGATAAAAATTTTTTAAATTTCAGGGTAAATACTCCTTCAAACAAATTTTTATTCAAGTTTGTTTTTTTGCTCCTCCAGTTGTTTTTGCAAATCTTGTATCTGTTGTCCCTGTTTTTGCAAGTTATATCGGAGAATATTTGCCAGAACGAAAAGATAAGCTGTGAACGCAATATTTTCTTGCGGTTTCTGTGTAAAAATTTTTTGAGAAAGCCACAAATAAACTTTGCCCAAATCTTGATTATCTCTCTGCAAAATATTATTTGAAAAAACATCAAGTCTTTCCTGTGCGAAAAAGTCCATAGACTTATACATTAAAGCAGGATTATCAAGGAAAAATTTTTGAGTGACCATGAAATTATTTAAACTTCTGAGATTATCTAGCATATTTTCCATGAACTTTTCGACTTCAATTACTCTGTGCGAAAGAGAATCCATTCTGATTCTGTAATGATAATGCGTCAAAGGCACACGGACATAATTTTTCGCGGCGGCAACACAACAGAACATAAAAACCATATCTTCAAAACTTGTTGTATTGGGATATTGAATTTTGTTTTCTATGAGAAATTTTCTGCGAAGAAATTTATTGCAGCCCCACCACAAAAATTTTTTCTCCGTGAATCTTATAATTCTGTCGGAAATATTTTCAGTTTCAAGTGTAGTTTCTTTTACCGGTTCTCCAAACTGCCAAGTAAAAATTTCATCTGTAACTTGACCGTCTTTTTCAATGTACTGAAAATATTTTTCGCAGTGAACAACATCAGCAGAATATTCTTCCGCAACTTTGTACAAATCCTCGAAAGCTGTTTTGTCAATAAAGTCGTCGCTGTCAAGGAAATAAATATATTTTCCTCGTGCAGATTTTAAAGCCGAATTTCTTGGAATACCTGCACAGCCGCTATTTTTTTTCATTCTTAAAAGAATCAGCCGCGAGCCTTCCTCTTCGGTTTCAAATTTCGGAATCATTTTCTTAACGACATCAACGGAATTATCAGTACTGCAGTCGTCAATAACAATGACTTCAAAATTTGTCATAGTCTGATTTAAAACGCTGTTCAAACATTCTTCAATATATTTTTCAGCGTTGTACATCGCAATTATCACAGAAACATCGGGATTAAATTTTGGTTTCTTCATTCGGATAAAAAAAATCTCCTTTCGTCATTTATTTTTATCGTTTAAATTTTCGGCAAGCCGTCGAATATGGTCTAAAGAAAGTTTGGTAGCATTTTGAATTTCTTTTAAGGGATTTCCGTTGTGGAGCATGGTAACGGCAACCTGCTCAATTCCTTGCGAAATTCCTTGTGAAATCCCTTGAAGAATACCGCGTTCAAAACCTCTGCTTTCCGCCTTATCCAAAGCAATCGATGGCATCGTTATCTCTCCTTCCCGCGATTCTAAAAAGTATTCAACGAAACGATTATCTTTGGTGAGTGCCGCAAATGCATCAAACAACGCTTGAATATGTTTGGCTTTTTTCGGCATGGGTTTCCAGTCTTGCGTTTTTCTTATCTGGCTGAAATATTCCGCAAGAAATCTAAAATCACTTTGAAATTTTTCAATAGTTTCGTCAGGCAGCCATGCAATTTCAAAAAGATTTAATTTGTAGTCGTTTACATAGGGATCCAATTTCTGCGGAATTTTTAAACAGTCTTTAAGGGACTGCGGTTTTTTCCAGAGTCGTTCATGTCCGAAATACAAAACCATTGTCACGACAGGAACAATTTCATTTTTTTCTGATTCTTCGTGTTTGTTCAATTCGTTTCGATAAATTGTTCCGTCATAACCGATTATGCGTAACGGCATATATTTATAAATATCCGTTTGATTTTCAATTCCGATATATGACAGCCTAATATTTTCGGACTTCCAATATTTTGCAACATCTCGTTCAAGTTTTCGGATTTTTTTATCAGAATCATCATGATAAGCTGAAAAAGTCGGTGCGTCGATTAAATCATCGGGATCGACAACATTTTCTCCGTCAAAAAGCAAAACGTTTACAATATCGGCGAACACGTCCGAATATTCTTCAAGCTGTTTTTGTGAAATATCTTTTCCACTCATGAAAAAATTTTACATAAAACGTCTGCTGAGTTCGGCAAGTCCCGTATCAGTCGTGCCGTTTCCAATCGCGTTGAATTTCCATTCGCCGTTTTTCTTGTAAACTTCTCCCGCAACCATTGCAAGCATATTGTCATAATTGTCGCTGAGATTATAACGGCAGAGTTCTTCATTAGTTTCGCTGTCAACGATTCTTATAAAAGCATTTTTAATCATGCCAAAATGCTGATTGCGATCAACCGCTTTATAAATATTTACGACAAAAACCAACTTGTCATAATCTGACGGAATTTTATCGAGATCAACAAAAATTTGTTCGTCGTCACCTTCTCCGTCACCTGTCAAGTTGTCGCCCATGTGTTTGACTGCTCCGGAATTGTGCTGAAGATTTCCGAAATAAACAATGTCGGCATTATCAACAAGTTTGCCGTTTTTGCAAATAAAAACAGAAGCATCACAGTCAATATCTTTTTTTCCGCTGAAAAGTTTTTTAAAGAAACCGCCTTCAGCTTGTGCCGCGTCCCAACCAAGACCAACCATCAATTTTGTAAGTTTTTTGCCGTTGGATTTTACAAGACTAACTTTCTGACCTTTTTGAAGATTAACAGCCATTTTATTTTCTCCTCTCAAAAAAAAATAGGGAATAATTTTTTCATACTCCCTGCTCAAAAAATTATTTGAAAAATCTTTTACAAATTTACTCCGAAATTTTTGCCGAGTGCGGCAAGTCCGCCCTGAAATCCTGAACCGATTGCACTGAATTTCCATTCTCCGCCGTGACGGTAAAGTTCACCGACAACAACAGCCGTTTCGATTGAAAAATCTTCGCCCAAGTCATAACGGATAAGAGTTTCATTTGACGCTTCGTTTACAACACGGATAAAAGCATTTTCAACTTGTCCGAAATTCTGCTTGCGTTTATCAGCTTCATGAATTGTGACGGTAAAATCAATTTTTTGAACGTTTTCGGGAATTTTAGAAAGATCCACTTTAATCTGTTCGTCATCGCCTTCGCCTTCGCCGGTGCGGTTATCTCCAAGATATTCCACGCCACCTGATTTATGTTTAGGCTGATTGTAGAAAATAAATTCGTCGTCGCCGGGGACTTTGCCGTCTGCACCGAGCATGAACGCGGACGCATCGAGATCGAAAGCCTCTCCACCGTCATAGCGTTTAATATCCCAGCCGAGACCGATTAAAATTTTGCTCAAACCGGGATTTGTTTTTGTTAAATCCACTTTCTGACCTTTTGCTAAACTGATCGCCATAAAAATCTTTCCTCCTTACACATTGAGAAAATCTCTAAATTCACGCGTAATTTATCACAAAGTTGATTTATTTTCAAGACAGCTATAAAATGCACCGACTATTTATCAACGATTGACGGCAACAGAAGAAATATTTGATTTGGATTCTTGACTGTCTACAGGAAGTTTTATGATATTTGGAGATTTTTTTTGAGGAAATTTTTTTGCGGTAACAATATGCACGGGATTTAATGCCTGTGACATACTGTATCCGCCGACATTCTGTAGCTTGTTTATCTGAATTTGCATTGCGTCATAAATATAATTCTCACTTTTTTTCAGCCAGTCGAGCATGGCGGCAAGAGATTGAATAGTAATAAAATTTGCTACAATCCTTCCGCCTGTTTTTAATTTTTCGTCGATAGCATTTAAAATTTCTACTATACGACCCCCGCTCCCTCCGATAAGTGCGATGTCAATTCGCGGAACTTGTCGAAGAGCGTCGGGAGCCTCCGAATTTATAATGATGATATTATCCACAGAAAATTTTTCTGCATTTTGAGTAATAAGGTCTATCGCCTCAGGATTTTTATCAATGGCAAAAACATATCCATGTTCAGCAATTTTTGCCGACTCAATCGAAAGTGAACCTGTTCCCGCTCCAATATCGACAACATAATCAGTAGCACATATTTGAGCCTTTGCAATTGTTAAAATTCTTATTTCCTGTTTAGTCATTGGAACTTTACCGCGTATAAATTTTTCGTCCTCTATTCCGATCATAAAATCACCTCATATTATAAAAGTGGGATTTTCAGTAAAAAAAAATCAAGTCAAAAATCCGTTTATAATTTGTTCTTCAGCTTCTTTTTCAGTCAAGCCCAAAGTCATCAATTTTATAAGCTGGTCGCCCGCAATTTTTCCGATAGCCGCTTCATGTACTAACATTGCATCAACATTATTTGCTTGAAGAGAAGGAACAGCCAAAATTTTTCCGTCGTCCATGATTATGGAATCACATTCAGTATGACCATGACAAGCTGAATTTCCCACAATGCACAAATCTAATTTTTGGAAAGATTTTTCTTTTGCAACGGAACGACTTACAACATCAGCACTTGAATTTTCTCCGTCAAGAGAAACGTTATAAGTACTCAAAGCCTGTTGAACTCCATGCGTCATCAATCTTTCACGAACAAATAATTTTGCATTTGCTTTTAAATTCGCTGAAGTTTTTCTGTCAGTAGAGTCCACGCCTTTTATTTGAACCATTTCCATTTCCATGACAGAATTTTCTTCAAGTGTAACTTCGGTTACGGGATTTAAAATTCTTTTTCCTTCGCCGTCACCTGATCCGAAATGTTTTTCAACGTATTTGACTTTAGAATTTTTCCCGACAAAAAATCTGTGAACTCCGTCATGCTGAGCGTCCTGCCGTCCGCAGTTGTCAATACCGCAACCCGCAACAATTACCACGTCGCAATTTTCTCCGACAAAAAAATCATTGTAGACAACTTCTTTCAAACCGCTTGCACTCAAAACAACAGGGATATGAACACTTTCTTTAATTGTATTCGGTTTAATGTGAATATTAATTCCCGTGCCGTCCTCTTTAGAAATAATTTCAATATTCGCCGTGTTGTGTCTGCCGACTGATTCTCCGTTTGCACGAAAATTATAAGCACCTGCAGGAACTTCATGAAGGTCTGCGATTTCAGCGAGTAGTCTTTTTTGTATTGCATCAAATTTCATAATTTCACCTCGAAAAATTTTTTGACATTATATCACAAAAATAAAAAACCCTCCCAAATTTTGGAAGAGTTTTTTTTCTAAAAAAATTTTTACACTTTTTTTAATTCTACTAAATATCTTTTCAGTGCATCTTCCCAAGCAGGCAGACGTTCAAAACCTGCGTCGTCGAGAGATTTTTTACTAAGTCTGGAATTGAAAGGACGTTTTGCCGGAGTAGGATAATCAGCTGTAGAAATTTTTTCGACTTCAACTTTTTTTCCGGCTTGTTTGAAAATTTCTTCAGCAAATTCTGCCCAACTGCAAAAACCTTCATTAGTTGCATGATAATATCCGTAATTTTCAGTTTGAACCATATCGACAAGAAGTTTTGCAAGATCAGGAGTATAAGTCGGACTTCCAATTTGATCGTTGACAACTTTTAATTTTTTATTTTTGTCGGCAAGGTTGAGCATGGTTTTTACAAAATTTTTTCCGTTACTTCCAAAGACCCAACTTGTACGCACGATAAAATATTTTTTCAAAATCATGGAAACTGCATCTTCGCCGAGAAGTTTACTTCTGCCGTAAGTGTTCACGGGATTTTTTTCGTCGGTAACTTCATACGGAGTTTTTCCGTCGCCACCGAAAACATAATCCGTGCTGACAAAAATCATTTTTGCATCAATTTCTCTGCACGCCTCAGCAATTCTTCTTGCTCCAAGTCCGTTTACAGTAATTGCGAGTTCAGCCTCTTCTTCGGCTTTATCAACTGCAGTATAAGCCGCACAATGAATTACTGCATCAGGTTTATTTTTCAAGATAAAATTTTTCGTGCCTTCCTCTGTAGAAAGATCTATTTCTTTTCGAGTAGTGCCGATAAATTTTTCTCCGCGTTTTTCAAGTTCGCGGGTAACGTCATAACCGAGTTGCCCGGTTATTCCTGTAACTAAAATCATCTAAAATTTTTACCTCCGTTAGAAATTTCTTCAATGTCTTCGGGGTGCTTTTGAATGTATGCGACGTATTTGTTATATTCGTCCTCAAAAGATTTATCTTCAGCCGCCGCAAGCTGGAAACTCATCATGGCAACCGCAGAAATACGAGCAATTTCATGAGCCTCAAAAGTTTCAACCAAACGCGAAACAGTTCTTGCGGTTTCGTCCAAAAGTTCTCGGTCAAAAGTTCCAAAACGATTCAACAAAAGCATGTCAAACATCTGCTGTTCCAAAGGCGACCAGCCGAGTGCACTTCCCGCATTTGAACGAGGATACTGACCATGTATGTCAATTTCTTCGTCAACTTCTCCAATATCAGGAATATACATTTCTTCTTCGTCGTCAAACACAGGTTTATTATTCATAGAAAATCCCTCCAAAAAGTATCTAACAAAATTTTCCCGTTTACAGTATAACATTTAAACACACCTAAACGCAAGAAATTCATTCGCTGGCTTTTAATAAAAATTTTTAAATGTGAGATGTTTTTTGGACAATGACAAAATCTATGCAAGAATTTCAGAAATAAATTTATTTTCATTCTTCAACTGCAAAACAATTTCATCAAAGCAGACGGCAAATTTTTCCATAGCCGTTTCAGAATATCTGCTTGCGTCGTATTTGAGGACAAGTAAATATTTTCCGCTGTTAGTCAAATTAACATCAATATCAAGGGAATTTTCGGCGGCTGAAATTTCATTTTGCGGCAATTCGATAATTTTTCCTACATGATCTCCAATATTCATATTGTCGAGATTTTCGGTATTTTTTTGAAAAATGAAAGTTGCACAGTCGTCCTCAATTCCTTCTTCATAAACCGTTTTAAGGCTGCGGCGGTATTTGAGTCCTGCTTTCGTTTTCTCTGCGAGTTTTTCCAAAAATTCTCCAACTGTAATATCTTGCTCAAAGTTCCAACTTATAGGATATTGCTCAATCATAAGTCCCATTAATCGGAGTTCCATTGTAGTGTTACGCCCATTATGAATCCAACTCATAATAGAATTTTTTGATCCGGAAGATTTTGCAAGTGCAAACATTGATACGGCAAGGAAAAAAATATTTTCTTTTCGCGAACTGTCTGAAAAATATTTGTGGTTGATATTTTGCAAAGGCACAATAAAATTTTCACTTTTCCAAGCCTGAGAAGTTTCAACATCAGGCGGCGGCAAGTGTTTTTTTGAATCAAAACCTTTTAACATTTCATGCCAAAATTTATTTCCTTCTGCCAATTCTTCAGGAGAAACTCTCAATTCTTCCAAAATATAATCTGCATATTTCTGCGGTATGTGAGTAATTTTTTTTCCTTTATAACGCATACCTATTTCACGCCAAAAGAGAATTGATACTGCTGTACCGTCCATAATTGCATGATAAAAATCTAAATAAAAATATTTTGCTGTCGGAGTTTCAAAGATGTACATTCTATACAGCGGTTTATTTATAAGCGGATAAGGCATTCTCAAATTTTCTTTGCGTTTTTCAAATTCTTCATCGGAAATTTTTTCAACTGTGACCGGTTCAATTTCGCCGTCAAAACGCTGACAAAAATCATCTGTATCAGGGTGAAATACTAAGCGGCAACGGAAAATATCAAAATTTTTCAAAGTGTCAGTTACAGCCTGTGCAAGGCGGTTCAGATCTATTTCTTTCGGAAATTTAATCAACGCACCAATGTTCATCATTGTTGAATTGGCTTTGTTAAAGTGAGTATCTACAAGCCAGCGTTGAATAGCTCTAAGCGGATAATATCCGCAAGTTTTTAATGCATGATTTATTATTCTAATCTCGTAAGTAGAGTCCACGTTTTTTACTCCTTTTTGAATTTTATTTTTCTCGAATCCTAAATCCAGTTTTTAGAACCTGTCTAAAATCTTTTGAGAATAAGAGTAAGTAAAGCAAGAACAGTCATCTGCATTGAAGTGTGAAGTTTAC
>JAFZMV010000086.1 GCA_017553205.1 Selenomonadaceae bacterium
GTCTGGCGTGTATTTTATGATTGCAGCTTTTATTTCATCGACTTTTTCTTGTGGCAATCTTCTTCCTTCTCCTACCTTCCTGCCACGTACTTTTTCTATCGGCAAATTGTTTCCATTTTTTCGATATTTTTTCAGAACTTGATAGGCATAATCGTCGTTTATATTTAAAAGTTCTCCGATTTCTTTTACTGCATATCCTTTTTCTTTAAACTCAATTATTCTGCTTTTGACGTACTCTCGAATTTCAGGGTTCGTCTTTTTTAAATTCATTCTTTCCATATTTTCATTTTACCACGTTTTTCGCATTTTTTGTCGACGGAGTAATAGTATCTCATATTCTGAACTTTACAAGATCGGGAACAACTTTCTTGTACAAATCCGTCTGTCAAAACAAAAATCCGCAAAATAAAATCTTCAAATGACTGATTTTCTATGATATAATTTCTTTGAAGTTTCAAAATCATTTGTACTTCATACGTTGTTGGTTCTATTTTGTAGTTAAGCACATTTGAATTTAAGTTTTTTTATCTATCTGCCAGCACAACGAGCAATTTTAATGAAATCTTAATGTTCATTTGTTTTAATTCTGCTTGAAAAAAATTATTGGAGGTGTTCTAAATGTTTAGAAATCTTTTTTTAATGGGAGTGGCGTTTTTGGTTTTAATTTTTTCTTCGCAAGTCGAGGCGGCGGACGTAAAAATTGACTACGGAAATTCAAAAGTCTTTTCAAAAGCCGATATGGATTTTTGTATTGAAGTTATCAAGAAACAGTTGGAAGAGAACGGCTGTACTTTACATTCCGTCACTTACGTCGGCGATGAAAAATCAAATTCAAAAGAAAACATCAAGTACATGAATTCTCTTGCGGAAGGTAACAACTTCAAGAAAAAATTTTCAAAATGCCTGTTCTTGAAAACTGATTTCCTTTCACCGAAAGATCCAAAAGACGGAAAAGTCACTGCATGGAGATATGACACAGAATACAAAGATTATGGCTGGTATTTTGGTTTTTACGAAGTTGACGGCGAATGGAAACTTTTAACTTTCGGTTACTGATTATTTAAAAATTTTGGTAAACAAAAACTAAAAAAAATTAGACGAACTCGGAAATTTTCAAATGTGATTTCCAAATTCGTCTTATTTTTTTATGTATCGTTAAATTTTATTTTCCGGCAAGAATTTTGTAGCCGTTAATTCTTTCTTCTGCATCACGCTGAGTTTTCTGGAAAAGTTCTTCAGCCTGTTCAGGGAAATTTCTGAGAAGTGAAGTATAACGAACTTCTCCCTGTAAAAATTCTTGGAACTTCGAGAAGTCGGGTTCTTTTGAATCAAGCGTGAAAGGATTTTTTCCGCTGGTAATAAGTTGAGGATTATAACGCCACAAAGCCCAATATCCGCACTGGACAGCGAGTTTTCCTTCAAGCTGACTGTTGCCCATGCCTTTTCTGATTCCGTGATTGATACAAGGAGCATAAGCAACAATCAGAGAAGGTCCGGGATATGCTTCAGCTTCGCTTATTGCTTTCAAAAGTTGATTTTGATCTGCACCCATAGAAACTTGAGCAACATATACATAACCGTAACTCATTGCCATTTTTCCGAGATCTTTTTTCTTGGTCTTTTTACCTGTTGCGGCAAATTGAGCGATAGCGGCGGCGGGAGTTGCTTTACTTGCCTGTCCGCCTGTGTTTGAATAAACTTCAGTATCAAAGACAAAAACATTTATATCTTCGCCGCTTGCAAGAACATGATCCAATCCGCCGTATCCGATGTCATAAGCCCAACCGTCACCGCCGACAATCCACTGTGAACGTCTTACAAAGAAGTCACGATTATTATAAATTCTGTTGAGAAGTTCGTCGTCGCCTTTTTCTTTTTCAAGAATTGCAGTTAATTTGTCTGCACGTTCGCGAGTTCCTTCGCTGACTTTTCTATTTTCTTTCCAGTCTGCAAGAGCGGCACGAAGTTCATGACTTCCTTTGCCTTCTTCAACGGCTTGAGTTGCATCGCTTACAAGTTTTCCGCGAATTGCACGAGTACCCAAGAACATTCCCAAACCGTATTCAGCATTATCTTCAAAGAGAGAATTACCCCAAGCCGGGCCATGTCCTTTGTGATTTGTAGTGTAAGGCATTGCGGGAGCTGACGCACTCCAAATTGATGAACAGCCCGTTGCATTTGCGATCATCATTCTGTCGCCGAAAAGTTGTGTCAAAAGTTTCATGTAAGGAGTTTCACCGCAACCCGCACATGCTCCGCTGAATTCAAACAACGGTTTTTCAAACTGACTGCCGATAACTGTATTTTTCTTTGTGGGATTGACTTTCGGAGCAACTTTTTCAGCGTCAACACCATAATCAAAATATTTCTGGCGGTTTTTAGCCTCTTCGCCGTAAGGAACCATCGTTAAAGCCTGTTTCGGACAAACTTGAGCACAGTTTCCGCAACCCAAGCAGTCTGCAGTTGAAACGGCGATTGTCAAATTGTAAGCACCGCGAGAAATTTTTGACGGAATAGACTCCATGCCTTCGGGAGCGTTCTTGAGTTCTTCCTCTGTAGTCAAAATCGGACGAATTGCGGCATGCGGACAAACAAAACTGCACTGATTACAGCCGATACATTTTGATTTATCCCAAGCAGGAACTTTAATAGCTGTGCCGCGTTTTTCGTAAGCCGCACCACCAAGCGGGAATGTTCCGTCCGCAAATTGTTCGAGTTTGCTGACAGATAAACTTTCACCTTCCTGACGGTTCATGACTTCTTGAATTTCGCTGACAAATTTCGGAACGTCCTGAACTCCGTCGAGTTCTTTTTCGCCTTTTGCGTTAATATCCCAACTGCTGATGTCAACTTTATGAAGTGCTTCAATACCTCTGTCAATAGCTCCGCAGTTCATTTCAACAATCTGAGGACCTTTTTTGCCGTAAGATTTTTCAACAGCGTCCTTCAAATATTTAACAGCCTCATCAATCGGAATAATATTTGCGAGTTTAAAGAAAGCTGCCTGCATAACCATGTTGAAACGTCCGCCGAGTCCGAGTTCGCCCGCAATTTTAACGGCGTTGACTGTGTAAACGTTAATATCATTTTCAGCAATGTAGCGTTTCATATATGACGGCAATTTTGTACCGAGTTTTTCGTCGCTCCAGTCGGTATTTAAAAGGAAAGTGCCGCCTTTTTTCATTCCCGCAATTAAATTGTAATGGTGAACATAACTTTTTTGAGAGCAGGAAACAAAATCAGGTTTAGTAATCAAATACGGCGAAGTTATCGGAGATTTACCGAAACGCAAATGGCTCATGGTAATTCCGCCTGATTTTTTGGAGTCATAAGCAAAATAAGCCTGTGCATACAAATCAGTATTATCACCAATAATTTTGATAGCAGATTTATTTGCACCGACTGTACCGTCAGAACCGAGTCCCCAGAATTTGCATGCGGTCGTTCCTTCGGGAGTCAAATCAACGTCATGATTATCAGCGGCGATAGATTTATTTGTAACGTCGTCGTTGATTCCGATTGTAAAACCGTTCATGGGATTTTCTTTAGTAAGTTCGTGGAAAATCGCAAGCATTTGATCGGGTGTTGTATCTTTTCCGCCGAGTCCGAAACGTCCGCCGACAATTACGGGAGAAATATCAGCGTCATAAAATGCGGCTCTTACGTCGAGATAAAGCGGTTCGCCTGCCGAGCCTGATTCTTTTGTTCTGTCGAGTACTGCAATTTTTTTGACGGTTTTGGGGATAGCGTATAAGAAATGTTTTACGCTGAAAGGTCTGAACAAATGAACACTGACAACGCCGACTTTTTCGCCGTTTTCGTTCAAATATTTTGCCGCCTCTTCAGCAGTCTGACAGCCTGAGCCGATAGCGATAATTACTCTGTCAGCGTCTGCCGCACCGTAATAATCAAAAATATGATGTTCACGACCTGTAATTTTTGCAACTTCAGCCATGTACTCTTCGACAATATCGGGGAGAGCATCATAATTTTTGTTGATAGTTTCGCGAATTTGGAAATAAACATCGGGATTTGTCGCAGTTCCTCTGATAACAGGGTGATCGGGATTCAAAGCACTGCGGCGGAATTTGTCGATTGCATCATAATCAACAATTTTTGCAAGGTCAGAATAATCAATAGTTTCGATTTTCTGAATTTCATGAGAAGTTCTGAAACCGTCAAAGAAATTTATAAAAGGTATTCTGCCTTTAATCGCGGCAAGATGAGCAACCGCCGACAAGTCCATGACTTCTTGCACGCTGGATTCTGCAAGCATCGCACAGCCACACTGACGAGCTGCCATAACGTCCTGATGATCTCCGAAAATATTTAAAGTCGAAGTCGCCAACGCACGTGCAGAAACATGGAAAACGCCCGGCAAAAGTTCACCGGCGATTTTGTAGAGATTCGGAATCATCAGCAAGAAACCCTGCGATGCTGTGTAGGTCGTAGTCAACGCACCTGCCAAAAGTGAACCGTGTACCGTTCCTGCCGCACCGCCCTCTGACTGTAACTCCACCAAACGAACTTTTTGACCGAAAATATTTTTTGTGCCGCGTGCCGCCATTTCGTCAACATTTTCAGCCATAGGCGACGACGGTGTTATCGGATAAATTGCGGCAACGTCAGTAAATGCGTAAGAAACATAAGCGGCAGCCTGATTGCCGTCCATCGTCTTCATTTTTTTTGCCATAATCTTTCAAAAGTCTCCTCTCAAATTATAAATTACAGACAAATTTTTTCTCCAAAATTTCAAGCAAGACTCGACTTCAAATCTAAAAAGTTTCAATCTCCAAATTTTCTGCCGCATCTGCCCGAAAAATTTTTAAAAAAAATAAACCTGCACTTATAAGAAAAATCGTGCAGATTATATCACCCGTTTTTTGAATTGTAAAATTTTCTTTATTCGACACCGAGAGTTGTATAAATTTTTGTCGCCAACGTTTTCTGAAGTTATGTCAAAAAAATTCTGAAAAAATTTTCTAAGAACCTGTCTAATATCTAAAGAAAACGTGTTATGACGCAATAAAAAATTTAGATTAAAATTACTGAAATATTATGGTGGTGCTACTTCATTGAAAAGTTTTTAGACAGGTTCTAAATAATTTCGCCTTTTAAAATCCAAGTTTGAACTTGATTTATTTTCACGTTCACAAGGTCACCGATTTTTTCAGATTTATGCGGGAACAAAACCAATTTATTTGTCCGCGTTCTTCCCGTAAAAATATTTTTGTCGGTTTTACTTTCGCCCTCAACCAAAACTTCAACAATTTTTCCTTGAAGTTTCAAATTTTTTTCAAGACTGATTTTATTTTGAAGTTTCATCAGCTCATCAAGTCTTTTATGTTTTGTTTCGTCGTCAACTTTTCCGTCAAAATTTATTGCCGGAGTTCCGCTCCGTTCCGAATAAATAAAAGTAAACGCCATATCAAATTGAACTTTTTCCAAAAATTCCAAAGTTTTTTTGAAATCGTCGTCAGTTTCGCCGGGAAATCCCACAATTAAATCTGTCGTCAAACTTATTTCAGGAATTTTTTCACGAATTTTTTTCACAAGTTCAAGATATTTTTCGACGGTGTAAACGCGATTCATTTTTTGCAAAATTTTATTCGAGCCGTATTGAACAGGCAAATGAATATGTTCACAAATTTTTTTTCCGTTCGCCATAACAGAAATTAAATCGTCGGATAAATCTTTCGGATGACTCGTCATAAATCTGAGCCGTTCAAGTTTCGGAAATTTATCAATTTCGCTCAAAAGTTCCGCAAAATTTTTTGTTTTCAAATCTTTTCCGTAAGAATTTACATTTTGTCCGAGCAAAGTTATTTCTTTAAAATTATTTTGAATTGCGTCATGAATTTCTGAAAAAATTTCTTCAGGCTGACGACTTCTTTCACGTCCGCGAACATAAGGCACGATACAATAAGTGCAAAAATTATTGCAACCATACATAATCGGAACAAAAGCAGAAATTTTTCCCCCGCGAATCGGAAAAATATTTTCGTCGTCAATTATTCCGCTGACATTTGAAACGTCAACAAATTTTTTTCGTGCAGATTCAAAATTTTTTACAACGTTTAAAAGTTCACCGCGTTGACCTGTTCCCAAAACAAAATCAACGTGCGGATAGTTTTTTAATAAATTTTCGCCATTTTTTTGAGCCATACAGCCGACAATTCCAAGAATTAAATTCGGATTTGAAAATTTATATTTTTTCAACTCTCCAATTTTTCCGTAAATTTTTTCTTCGGCAGTTTCTCTGACGCAACAAGTATTTATTAAAATTAAATCTGCGTCCGAAAAATTTTCTGTTAAAGTGTAACCAATTTTTTTCAGCTGTCCTGCCATGCGTTCGGATTCCGCAACATTCATTTGACAGCCGTAAGTTAAGATTTTTAAATTTTTTTCCATAATTTTTTCCCGTCACTTAAAAAAATAATTTTATGAGTTAGAATTTAGGAATTAATAATATCCTCTAATTTATTCGCCTAATCTCATAATTTCACTCTTCTTTCAACATCAAAAACATTTTACTTTCAAAAAAATATATTGTCAAACAAGCTCGACAAACAATAATTTGTAAATTTTACTTTACGAAAATTTGGGGTGACAAGATGCATTAGAACCTGTCTAAAAAATTTTCATAAAGCCGATTGTATTTTCGCAGGATTTTTTCATTTCGGGCAGAAAAAATTTTTGTTGAAAATTTTTGGGGAGGCGGAAAATTTTGAAGACAGCTTTTTTTGATTCAGGAATCGGCGGACTCAGTGTTCTTCATCACGCCATGAAAATTCTGCCGAATGAAGAATTTATTTTTTTTGCCGATGAAGATAATGTTCCTTACGGCACAAAAACCCGCGAGCAAATTTTAAATTATGTTGATAAGGCTTTTAAATTTTTAGTCGGGCAGAACGTCGATGCAATCGTCGTTGCATGTAATACTGCGACTTCTGCGGCAGTCAGAATCATGCGTGAAAAATATTCTCTGCCGATTATCGGAATGGAACCGGCTTTGAAACGTGCTTTGGATTTATTTCCGAAAAAAAAGGTTTTGGTTGTGGCAACTGAAGCAACTGTTAAAGGCGAGAAAATAAAAAATTTAGTCGAAAAATTAAACGCAGAAAATTTTGCGGAACTTCATGCACTTCAAAAACTTGTAGACTTTGCTGAACGTCAGGAATTTAATTCAGATGCCGTTGAAAATTATTTGCACGAAGAATTAAGCGGCTATGATTTTAAAAATTTTTCGTCGATAGTTTTGGGCTGTACTCACTTCAATTATTTTAAAGACACGCTGAAAAAAATTCTGCCTACACATATAAAAATTTTGGACGGAAATTCAGGAACTGTAAACAGACTTATAGAACTTGCAGATTTGAAAATTGATTCCGCAGAAAAAAATTTTCCGCACGTCGAATATTTTTATTCAGGTCGTCGCGTAAATTCTCCAAACGAATTACAACGACTTGAAAAATATTTGAAACGGCTTGACGAAATGTATTTGCTTTAATTTTTTGAAAAAAAACTTGCAAAAAAGCAAAAAGGCAAATATAATGTCAAAAAGTCGAGGTGATATTTATGCTTAACAACAAAGCGGACACAATCGAAGAATACATTTTAAAAAAATTGTCAGAAGAGCAGGAAGGTTCTGTTGAGTTGAAACGCACGAAACTTGCCGACGAGGTAAGCTGTGCACCTTCTCAAATAAGTTATGTACTCAGCACGCGTTTTACTCATGAAAAAGGTTTTATTGTGGAATCGCGAAGAGGACTCGGCGGGTATATCAAAATCACGATTGTCACTGACCAAAAAGCAGAAAAAAAATTGATGTATGACGATATGCTCAGAGAGATAGACGCGAAAACTAATTTTGACAGCATTAAGTTAATGCTGGATTATATTTTGGAACGTGGAATTATTACGCGGCGAGAAGCTGAAATTATCGCACAAATGTGTTGGCGGCTTTATAATTCCGAAAAAGAAGGAAACATTTCAGGCGAAGAGAGAGCAAAACTTATCCGCTCAATTTTTGCGACGCTTTCCAAAATTACCTGAAAAAAATTTTGCTGTCTTGCAACTGAATTTAAAATCAAAAAAAGACCTCTTGAAAATAGTCAGGAGGTCTTTTTTGATAACTTTTTCCTCAAAAAAACAAAGCCCTCTTCAAAATAAACTGAAAAGGACTTTGCTCAAAAAATTTCTTAAATTAAATTGCACGCTGAACTTTTCCGGAACGCAGACAACGTGTGCAAACATTTACACGTTTAATTTCACCGTCAACAACGGCTCTTACACGCTGAATATTCGGTTTCCATTTACGTTTTGTTTTCAAATGCGAATGGCTGACATTCATTCCGGACATTTCGCCTTTATTGCAAATTTCACAGTAAGCAGACATAAAAAAAACACTCCTTCCAAAAAAGACGTGGGGATTATATCACAGAAAAAAATATCTTGCAATAGAAATTGCCCTGTGATAAAGTTTCGCAGGTTACGAACAGATTTTTCTCAAAATTTTTAAGGAGGCTGTTTAATGGAAAATAAAATTGAAGAATTGCGAAAATCAGCAAGTGACGCAATAAAAAATATTACACAAGATTTAAAAGAACTCGACAATTTGAGAGTAAAATTTTTGGGAAAGAAAGGAGAGCTTACAAATTTACTTCGCGGAATGAGTCAACTTTCTGCGGAAGATCGTCCGAAAATCGGAAAAATTGTAAATGAGGCTCGTGCAGAAATTGAAAAACTTCTTGCCGAAAAAAATTCGGAACTCAAAGCCAAAGAACTTCAGAAAAAATTGGATTCCGAAAAAATTGATGTAACTTTGCCGGGCAGAAAAATTTTTCAAGGTCGTCTGCACCCGTTGACGCTGACTTTAAACCGCGTGAAAGAAATTTTTATTCAAATGGGCTACAGCGTTGAAGAAGGTCCCGAAGTCGAAACAGATTATTTTAATTTTGAGGCGTTGAATCTTCCGAAAGATCACCCTGCACGAGATATGCAGGACTCATTTTATATTACGGAAGAAATTTTATTGAGAACTCAAACTTCACCCGTTCAAGCTCGTACAATGCAGAAAAATTCTAACAATGCACCAATCAGAATGATAGCACCCGGCAGAGTTTATCGCCGTGATGATTATGATGCGTCACATTCTCCGATGTTCACGCAGGTTGAAGGGCTTGTTATTGATAAAAATATTACTTTCGCCGATTTGAAAGGAACTTTAGATTTTTTCTGCAAAAAGATTTTTGGCGACTCTGCACAAATAAGACTACGCCCAAGTTTCTTCCCGTTCACCGAGCCGAGTACTGAAGTTGATGTTTCTTGCGTAATGTGCAAAGGTGAAGACGAACATTGCAAAGTTTGTCATGGTAGTGGCTGGCTTGAAATTTTGGGAGCGGGCATGGTTCACCCGAAAGTTTTGGAAATGAGCGGCTATGATTCTTCAAAAGTCAGCGGCTTTGCTTTCGGAATGGGTATTGAAAGAATTGCAATGTTGAGTTACGGAATCGATGACCTTCGTTATTTCTTCGACAATGACACCAGATTTTTGAATCAGTTTTAATTCGAGAAAGGAAAAATAAGCTGGAAGTTTATAAAATTTGAAAATTTAGGAGTGGTGTAATAAATGCAAGTATCAACAAAATGGCTGAAAGATTATATTGAAATAAATTGTTCGGCTGACGAACTGGCAGAAAAATTTACTATGGCGGGAATACCTGTAGAAAATGTAATTCATGCAGGCGAAGGACTTGAAAAAGTTGTAACGGGAAAAATTGAAGAACTTACCCCGCACCCTGATTCGGATCATTTACAAATTTGTCAAATGAATATCGGCGAAAAAGATTTACTGCAGATTGTCACAGGTGCATCGAATGTTCAGCAGGGGCAAATTGTTCCCGTTGCATTGGTCGGAGCTCATTTACCTAACGGACAAAAAATTTCTAAAGGGAAACTTCGCGGAGTAGTTTCAATGGGCATGCTTTGTTCTTCTGACGAATTAAAAATTGAAGTTGCACCCGAAGATTATGTGAAAGGAATTTATATTTTGCCTGAAGATACTAAAATCGGAGTGCCTGTCGCTGAAGTTTTGGGAATGGACGATGATATTTTAGAATTTGAATTGACGGCAAATCGCGGAGATTGTTTCAGCGTTTTCGGTTTGATTCGTGAGGCGGCTGTCCTGCTCGGAGAAAATCCAAACTTCCCTGAAATTAAAGTTCGCGAAGATGACGAAAAAAATTCTGCCGACTTAATCGAAATTAAAATTGACGCTCCTGACCTTTGCTCAAGATTTTCTGCAAGAGTTTTGACGGACGTTAAATTATTTCCGTCGCCAAAATGGATGCAGGAACGTTTGGAAGGTGCCGGAATTCGTGCAATAAATAATGTTGTTGACGTAACAAATTTTGTCATGGTTGAACTTGGTCAGCCTATGCATGCTTATGACTACGATGAAGTGACCGGAAAAGTTTTAAATGCCCGCCGTGCAGTTGAAGGCGAACAACTCCACACTCTCGACGATTCAAACAGACTGGCTAAAGGCGGAGAACTCGTTATAGCGGACGCAGAAAAAGCCGCAGGACTCGCAGGAGTTATGGGCGGTTTTGAAACTGAAATCACTGAAAAAACTAAAACTGTTGTACTTGAGGCTGCAAGTTTTAATTCCGCGTCAATTCGTCGGACAAGTCGTGCAGTCGGTTTACATTCCGAAGCGTCGGGAAGATTTGAACGCGGAGTAAATTCAAATGCAACTGTCACCGCTTTAGACAGAGCTGCTCAACTTCTTCAAGATATGGGAGCTTGCAAAGTCTGCAAAGGAATTGTTGACGTTTATCCCGTGCAGAAAAATGAAGTCAAAGTTCAATTCACTGCTAAACAGATAAATGACAGACTCGGAACAAGTTTACCTGAAGAAAAAATTTTGGATATTTTAAAAAATCTCGGCTTTAAAATTTCTGAAATTGATGTTGAAGTTGAGCCTGAAAGAGTTTTTGATAAAATTTCTTTTGCGGCTAAACATCTCGCAAAATCTGCCAAAGAACTTTCCGAAAATAATACTGTTGATGATTTTGTTAAAAATATCGGCTCGACTGTCGGCGAACTTATCAACCGCAGTCACTCTGATTCTTTCACGACTTATGAGGCAGTTGTTCCCGATTGGAGAAACGATGTAACAATTATGGAAGATTTATCGGAGGAAGTCGCAAGAATTTACGGTTTTGATAAAATTCCCGTAACTCTTCCTAAAGGTACTCAGCAGGGCAGACAGTCGAAAATTCAAAACTTTATCGACAAAATAAAATTTGTTCTCTCTAATCTCGGAATGAATGAAGAAGTTTCTTTTGCATTTACTCACCCCGACACTTTTGACAAATTGCAAATTCCCGCTGACAGTGAACTTAGAAAAGCCGTTCCCATTATGAATCCTCTGACTGATGAATTTCCTTTACTCAGGACAACTTTAATCGGTTCGATTTTGGAAAATGCCACAAGAAATTTCAGCAGAAAAAATGAGGACGTAAGACTTTTTGAAGTTGCTCCCGTATTTTTCCCGAAAAATTTGCCCGTTACCGAACTTCCTGACGAAGTGCAAAAACTTTGCGGCTTGATTATGGGCAGAAAAGATCCGAAGGGCTGGACGCAAAATAATTCTGAAGTTGATTTTTATGACGCAAAAGGAATTGTCGAAGAACTTTTTGAAAAAATTTCTGTTGAGCGTTATACAGTTGAGGCTGGAGAACATTTTGCAATGCATCCCGGAAAAACTGCAGTTTTCAAAAAAGGTCGTGAAATTTTGGCGACGGTCGGAGAAATTCACCCGAAAGTTGCCGAAAATTTCGGTATCAACAAAAAGATTTTTGTTTTTGAGGCGGACATTGAAACTTTGATGAAATCCACGTCGAAGAAATTTACTTTTGAAAATCTGCCGAAATATCCCGCAATTTCCCGCGACCTTGCAATTTTGGTTGATAAAAATATTTCTGCGGGCGAAGTCGAAAAAGTTATCGCAAAATCTGCAGGAAAATTCTTCAAAGATGTTACGCTTTTTGACGTTTACACCGGCGAAAGAATTTCTGCAGATAAAAAGAGTTTGGCGTTTGCAATAAAATTCCAGTCGAATGAAAGAACTTTAAAAGACGAGGACGCGGACGACGCTTTCAAAAATATTTTGTCGCAAATTGAAAAAAATTTTGGGGCGGAGTTGAGAAGTTGAAATGGCTAATCCAAACGAAAAAAAATCTGATGCCCAACATCGCGTTGAAGTTGATATTTTCGGAGAAGTGTATCGACTGAAAACTGATGATCAGGACTGCTTGGCAAAATGTGTCCGCATGGTTGATTCAACCATGAAATCTATCGCACAAAATACAAGAACTTTTGCGGGGAGCAGAATTGCAGTTTTAGCCGCTCTGCAAATTGCTGAAGATTATATGCAACTCAAAAATGATTATGACGAACTTTTGTCGCTCTTGAACGAACACAAATAAAAAATTTTTTAACATTTTCCAATAAATTATTCTGAAAAGTTTTTTAAACAAAATTGACAATCACCTTGACGAATTATAAAATTTGCGTTGAGGTGATTTTTTTATGAAAGTCGGAATCGACATCGGCTCGACTACAATAAAATTTGTTGTCATGGATGACGATAAAAAAATTCTTTTTAAAGACTATTCGCGGCATTTTTCGGAAATCGGAACCGCATTGACAAATACTTTGACGACTTTAAAAAATATTGTCGGAGAAACAAAATTTAAAATTGCGTTGGCAGGTTCGGCAGGCATGGGCATTGCAAAAAAAATTTCTCTGCCCTTTGTTCAAGAAGTTATCGCCTGTCAAAATGCTGTTGAGGAATTTATCCCGCAAACTGATACGGTTATCGAACTTGGCGGAGAAGATGCAAAAATTATTTATCTCGGTAAAGCTCCCGAAGTTCGTATGAATGGAGTTTGTGCGGGCGGTACAGGTTCATTTATAGACCATATGGCGGGACTTTTATCAACTGATGCACTCGGTTTAAATTCTCTTGCCGAAAAAGGAAAACAAATTTATACAATCGCCAGTCGTTGCGGAGTTTTTGCAAAAACTGACATTCAAGCGTTAATGAATGACGGTGCGAAAAAAGCTGACATTGCACTTTCAATTTTTCAAGCGGTTGTAAATCAGACGATAGGAAATTTGGCACAGGGCAGACCGATTGACGGAGTAGTTGCATTTTTGGGAGGACCTTTGCATTTTCTGCCGGAACTCAAAAAAAGATTTGTCGAAACATTGAAACTTTCCCCTGAACAAGTAGTAAATACTCAGGACGGAAATTTTTTTGTTGCAACAGGTGCGGCACTTGCTGAAGAGGCTGAAGATTTTTCAGTGAACGAGTTGGAAAATTCTATTCAACTCGCAGAAGCCGCCGCAAAAACCGAAACAAAAAAAGCAGATTTTGTTTTGTTTGAGAACAAAGAAGATTTAAAAAAATTCCGTGAACGTCATGAAAAAGCAAAAGTTAAACGCGGAGATTTGAAAAATTACAGCGGAAAAATTTTTGTCGGAATTGACGCGGGTTCAACTACTGCAAAAATTTGTGCCATCGGAAAAAATAAAGAAATTCTCTACACAAATTACGGCTCAAATGAAGGTTCGCCACTCAAAACTGTTATCAGTCAAATTCGTGACCTTTATGAAAAAATTCCCTCTACTGCAGAAATTTCAAAAGTTTTTACGACGGGTTACGGGGAAAATATTGTTAAAGCCGCTCTGCACGCTGACGGCTCGGAGGTTGAAACTTTTGCACACTTGACGGCGGCTCAAGAATTCTGCCCGAATGTTTCTTTTGTTTTGGACATCGGCGGGCAGGATATGAAATGTTTTTTTGTTAAAGACGGCACTATTGGAAATATAACTTTAAATGAGGCATGCTCGGCAGGCTGTGGAAGTTTTATTCAAAATTTTGCACACGGTTTAAATATGTCTGTCGGAGATTTTGCGGAAAAGGCTTTGACTGCTGACGCTCCTGTTGATTTGGGGACGCGTTGTACAGTTTTCATGAATTCAAAAGTTAAACAGGCTCAAAAAGAAGGTGCAAGCGTCAACGATATTTCTGCGGGTATTGCTCTTTCAGTTATAAAAAATGCTCTGTTCAAAGTCATGCAGTTGAGAAATGTTGAGGACTTGGGCGAAAATATTGTTGTACAGGGCGGAACTTTTTATAATGATGCGGTTCTGCGTTCCATTGAAGAAATTTTAGGCAAAAATGTTATTCGCCCTGATATTTCCGGGCTTATGGGTGCTTACGGTGCGGCACTGCTGGCAATGAACAATGAAGAATTTTTAGCAATGAGGAATGAGGAATTAGGAATTAGGAATGAAAAGTCTTCGTTGCTTTCGCTTGAGGAATTAGAAAATTTTTCTGTTACGACAAAAAGTTTTCGTTGCGGAAAATGTGAAAATAACTGCAGATTAACAATGCAGATTTTTTCAAACGGCGAAAAATATTGTACCGGAAACCGTTGCGAAAAAGGTGCAATTATAAACAAGAAAAATTCCTCACTCCCCACTCCTAATTCCTCATTGACTGAAAACGCTTATGCTTATAAGTACAAAAGAATTTTTGATTATAAGTCTTTGGAAATTGAAAATGCTCCGCGTGGTGTAATCGGTATTCCGCGAGTTTTAAATATTTATGAAGATTATCCGTTTTGGCATACGTTTTTTACAAAGTTGGGCTATCGCGTCGAAATTTCCGCAAAATCCACCGCAGAAATTTTTTACAAAGGCATGGCGACTGTTCCGAGTGATTCTCTCTGTTATCCCGCAAAAATTTCTCACGGTCATATTATTGACTTGATTGAACGCGGAGTTAAAAAAATTTTTTATCCTTGCGAGCCTTATAATTTTGATACGCAGGCGGAAAATTTTTATAACTGTCCGATTGTTGCGAGTTATCCCGAAAATATTCGCGGTAATATGGATATTTTACGCGAGAAAAATATAAAATTTATTCAGCCGTTTCTTCCTGTTCACGACATGAAAAAATTAAAAAAACGTCTTGCCGAAGAATTAAAATCAGAAAATATTTCTGCAAAAGAAATTTCGTCGGCAGTTGACGCGGCAGAAATTGAGCTTGAGAATTATCGTAATGATGTCAGAAATTACGGAGAAAAAATTTTGGAACGAATCAAACAGACCGGCGAACAGGCAATTTTATTAGTCGGCAGACCTTATCATGTCGATCCCGAAATAAATCACGGAATTTCCGAAATGATTCAATCTTACAACTTGCCGATAATTTCTGAGGACATGATTTATCACTTGCCGACAAAATCAGAAAATATTTCTGTCGTCAATCAGTGGAGTTATCATGCAAGACTTTATCACGCGGCACATTTTGCGACGGAAAATAAAAATATTACGTTGATTCAATTAAGTTCATTCGGTTGCGGTTTAGATGCTTTGACAACTGAACAAGTCAAAGAAATTTTGGAAAGTCACGGCAGAATTTACACGATGATTAAACTTGATGAAGTTTCAAATTTAGGAGCGGCAAGAATCAGACTGCGTTCACTTTTAGCCGCGTTGAAAAGAAAAATGCCTGTTGAATATCACGAAGTAAAAATTTCTCCGCGTCCGAGATTTACCGCCGACTGCAAAAAAACTCATACGATTTTGGCTCCGCAGATGGCACCGATTCATTTTGAATTGATTCAAGCAGTTTTGAAAAAATACGGCTACAGAATTGTTATTCCCGAACTTCCCGACAAAGCCGCGATTGATTTGGGCTTACGTTACGTCAATAATGATATGTGTTATCCTGCCATTGTCGTTATTGGTCAGCTTATCGACGCTTTAAAAGACTGTGACCCCGATAATACTTCTATAGTTTTGTTCCAGACTTGCGGAGCATGCAGGGCGACAAATTATATTTCCGTTCTTCGCAGGGCTTTAAAATTTGCGGGTTATCCTCAAGTGCCTGTCTTTGCTTGCTATGGTTTGCCGGATGAAACTGACGCTTTTGAACTCAGCAGAGATTGTTTGATGGACGCTGTGAAAGCATCAGTCTACGGCGATTTATTGATGAATGTTTCAAACAGAATGAGACCCTACGAACTTCATGCGGGAGAAACCGACAGACTTTTTGAAAATTGGCTGTCAGTTGCAAAAGGCGATTTAATCAACGGAAATTATTTGACTTTCCGCAGAAATATTAAAGAAATTGTCAAACAGTTTGACGCGATAAAAATTGATGAATTTCTGGAAAAACCGAAAGTTGGAATTGTCGGCGAAATTTTAGTTAAATATCACCCTGTTGCAAATAATCAGCTGGAAAAAATTCTTGCTCTTGAAGGTGCGGAAGTTGTCATGCCTGATTTTGTAGACTTCTTCTTGTATACGGCTTATGATGCTGTTGTTCAACAAAAACTTTTGGGCGGCAGTCGGAAAAATAAAATTCTCAGCGAAATTTTTATACAGCTGATAGAATTTTTCCGCCGTCCCATGAAAAATGCTTTGCTTGATTCCGAACATTTTCGAGCTCCTCACTCTATAAAAAAAATTGCAAGACTTGCCGAGCGTCATGTTTCTACAGGAAATATGGCCGGAGAAGGTTGGTTTTTGACTGGCGAAATGGTGAAACTTATAGAAGAAGGCGTTGAAAATATTGTCTGCCTTCAGCCGTTCGGCTGTCTGCCTAATCACATTACAGGCAAGGGCGTTATGCACAATCTTAGAGAAAGTTACGAGCGAGCAAATATTGTTGCGATTGACTGCGATGCAGGAAGTTCAGAAGTAAATCAGTTGAACAGAATTAAATTGATGTTGGCGGTTGCTAAAAAAGAAATTGAAAAAAATTTTAAAGCCGCTGTTTGAAAAAAATTTTTTAGCCTTCGGGCTATTTTTTTTTTGCTATAATGTAAAAAAATTTTTGAGGTGAGATTGTGGAAAATTTGAAATTTCTAATTATCTGCTAGCACAACGAGTTATTACTCCGACGATTAAAATTACCAAAAACTGTGAGAAATTTTTAGCAGACGTGAAATGCGAATAGAATCTCACGAAAAAAATTTAGTATTTATTGTCGTCGGAGTAATAGAATTAAAAAATTTTTTCAACGTTCAGCAAAAATATTTTTTTACCAACTCTTCACGCTCCAATAAATATTTTTCTCGCAAATTTTTTGCTGAATCTTTTTCTTTCTCCAACATCTCAACTGTTTTTGAAAATTTTTCTTGTAATTTTTACGCTTGCTTAATCAAAAATTTTTTTGTAAAATTTTCACGCTACCAAAAGCCTTATTTCCTCACGGAAAGGAGGTGCCTCATCTATGTTTAGCTCTTTTATAGTGTCTGTCGCGGCAGGGGTAGCTGTTCACATCATCTGCAAATGGATTGACAGACATTTCTAAAAAAATCCGGTAGTTAGCGTTACTCTTAAAACGCAAAAACCCCGATTGCCGTCGGGGTTTTTGTTTTGCCTCATTTCCGTTTAGCTCTTAGTGAATAATCTCTTATTCAGTGCGGTTAATTTATCATAAATCAAAAATTTTTTCAACGTTCAGCGAAAATATTTTTCTACCAACTCTTCACGCTCCAATAAATATTTTTCTCGCAAATTTTTTGCTAAATTTTTTTCATTCTCCAACATCTCAACTGTTTTTGAAAATTTTTCTTGTAATTCTTTCGGCGTCAAATAAAATTTTTGCGAAACTAAATTTCTAAAATGCCGCGAATATCCGCCAATAATTTTATATTCAAACTTCAACATATAAAATAAAAAAATTATTTCCATTTCATTTCTATCTGCAGGAATTAAAATTTTTGTGCCGTCTGCTCCAAGAAAAAATTTTTCTGTAAGAACCTGTCTAAAAACTAAAAAAAGTGATAAAATGAAAGAAAAATATCATAGGAGAGAAACAAAATGCATAATTATCCGAGCGATATTTCGCGA
>JAFZMV010000087.1 GCA_017553205.1 Selenomonadaceae bacterium
TCAGCCGTGCTAAACTCGACGCTACCATTTTCACCGACGACAAGGATAAATTGCAAAAAGATGCTCAGTCTTGGTGTCATAAAGTTACTTCCGACGACTTCCTCCACAACCTTCAATCTCAAATTGAACAAAATCAGAGCCACGTTGTTAATTCCGATTATCTCAGTAAATCTCAACGTGCTGTCTTACTTCAGAAAAAATCCTATTCTTCTGAACTTTTACAGCACAACAGAAATTTAATTCGTAATGAATTTGGCTCAGTCAATATTGATACGCTTGCCTATGTCCACTCGCCATTTTACAAAATTCAAAATGATAAAGGTTTTTCAAGGTGATTCTATGAATATTTTTAATCCTGTTATTGGCAATGACAAACCAAATTGCCGATGTAAAGATTGTTTTCACGGTTTTTGGTTGCGTTCTTTGCACGACGATAAATTGAAATGTTACTGCGAACTCTCTCACTCGGTTATTTTTTCTTCGGGGCTTGAAAAAGTTTTGGTCTGCTCCGGCAATGAAGATGATCTAAACTTTTCTGCCCATCTCAAAGAAAATGTCGCCTGTACTCATTGCAAAAATTCTCTTTGGTACAAAACAGACAAAAATATTACCAAATGTTTTTGCCTACATCTTCAATGTTTCGTTTACGATTCTGCCAACAAAAAAATACAGCCGATTACGCGATGTAATGGAGTAGAGCCTTTGCAAGAAATTTCTTCTTTTCCCCAAGCTACTAATCTTGATGATTTTTAAATGGAGGATACATAATGAATTTTAAACTGCCAAATAATAATTTTAACGAACATCAGCTTGAACTTCTTGAAAACATTCAACTTTCTCAAAAAAATATTTTGGCGAAATGTGCGGAACTAAACGGGCGTATTTCCGAACTTGAAAAAACTCAACAGAATATTTTCTCTGCTATTTCTAACCTTCCACAACAAAAAGACGACCACTCTGAAGAATCTTTTCTCGATAAACTAAACCTAAATATTTTCATCAGCATTGCCGCTACTTTTCTGATTTGCGCCGTTCTTGTATTACTCCGACGATTAAAATTACCAAAAACTGTGAGAAATTTTTAGCAGACGTGAAATGCGAATAGAATCTCACGAAAAAAATTTAGTATTTATTGTCGTCGGAGTAATAATTTTCGGCTGGCATTTTTGGGATATTCCGTCGCAAACGCAAGCCGTCAATGACTACATCTACAGTAAAATTGTAACAGAATCAGCCGTTCAAAATGTGCCGTAATTTTCTTCTTTGCAAGCTAAGTTAAAATGTTATAATGAACACAAGATATTAAAAATTTTTTGGTTTGAATTGGGGGAGTTGCGTGAATAATTTTTTAGACGACAAAAATGCGTCATATGATGCGTTGGCAAAAAAATTTTTATCGCGAAAAGCAATTTTGGCTCAGATTTTAAAAAATTCGGTCAAAGAATTTGCAGATTGTTCTTTGGAGGAAATCGAACAAAAATATATCGAGGGCGATCCGTCTTTGACAATTAACACCGTTCCTCTTGATGACACTTTTTACATCAAAGGGAAAAATGCAGAATCGAAAAGTCCCACTGAAGGGCTTGTCACTTTTGATATTATTTTCGATGCAATTTTGCCGACTGACGGCGAAACGGCAAAATTCATCATCAACGTCGAACCTCAAAAGACTACTAAAAAAATCAATTACAAGTTGATGAAACGCGCAGTCTATTATGCAGCTCGTCTCATTTCGGCTCAAAAAGAAACAGAATTTAAAAATGACGACTACAACAAATTAAAGAAAATTTTTTCGATTTGGGTTTGTATGGACGTGCAAAATTATCGTGCCGATTCCATTCAAGAATACAGACTTACTGAAAAAATTGTTCACGGAAATTTTCACGATGACCTCAATAATTATGACTTGATGACGATAATAATATTGAATCTTGGAGAAAATTCGACGACACACAAACTTTTAAATCTTTTGCATTTGATTTTTATGGATTTGAAGTCTTCGGAAGAAAAATCAAAGATTTTACACGATGATTATCAAATTGAACTTTCGAGAGATATGAAGGAGGAATTAGAGAAAATGGGCGGTTTAATGGAACCTTTGTTGAATATCGCAAAAAAACAAGCCGCAAAACAAGCGGCTGAACAGGCGGCGGCTGAAACAAAAATTAAAGTTGCGGCTGAAACTGAAAAAAACACTTTGATTAAAAATATTCGCAGTTTGATGAAAACATTGAACTTGACGGCTCAGCAAGCTATGGATGCTCTGCAAATTTCTGCCGATAAACAAAAAGAATTTATTTCGCTGATTTAACAAAAAAATCCCAACGACTTTTGCCGCCGGGATAATTTTTTTTTCGAGCAAATTTTATTTCGGAGAATTTTTTATCCAAACTTGAGAATTTTTATTTGAATCAGGTTTATTTTGAGCCATAACTCCAACTAATTTGTGCGGAATGTAAAGTTCTTCCAAATATTTTATATCTTCGTTAGAAATTTTAAAATCAACGGCTTTAACTGCTCCGTCAATGTGATGAAATTTTGTCGCACCGACTACCGGCGAAGAAACTTTTGTTAAAAGCCATGCTAAAGAAATTTCTGTCATCGATACAGAATATTTTTCAGCAAGTTCAATCACTCGCGAAATAATTTTTGAATCAATTTCTGCTGTCGAATCATATTTAAATTTTGCATAAGAATCTTCTTGCAAACGTTTTGAAGTTTCGCCCGGTTTTTTCGCAAGTCGTCCGCTCGCCAATGCACTGTATGGAGTCATCGCAATATTTTCTTCTTCGCAAAAATTTTTCATCTCGCGCTCTTCTTCACGAAAAATTAAATTGTAATGATTCTGCACCGAAATAAATTTCGCAAAATTATTTTTTTCCGCTAAATAATTCGCTTTCGCAAGTTGATAAGCAAAACAATTCGCAATTCCAATGTAACGAACTTTTCCAGATTTTATCGCCTCATTCAAGCCGTCCAAAATTTCAAAAATCGGAGTTTGATAGTCCCACATATGA
>JAFZMV010000088.1 GCA_017553205.1 Selenomonadaceae bacterium
TCGCCATTGCTTTACACAAAAAATATTTGATTAAGATTAAAAGCAAACGCAGTATCAGGCAAAATCTTTTATCCTGTCTTCTCAATGACAAACTGCTCCTTGATGTCATTTCCGCTTAAAAATTTATGAAACGCCCGTGATCATTTTACCACGGGCGTTTCATAAATAATAAATTTCAATAGCAACTCGGACAGTATTTGAAAAAATTTTAATGCTGTGTTATATTTTTGAAAACTTTGTTCTCAAGGTTTTCAAAAGTTCTTTGCATACAACCTGAATATCAAAATTGACGAACCGATAAAAATTTAAATGATAAAGAGTAAAAAATTATGGACGATAAAACTACTTTTCTTAACCATCTGGTTATAAATCTAAGTTTTAATGACGAACACGACAAAAAAATTTTTCGTGCCGATGATATAGTCAAAAACAACTGGAAATTTATTTCGATCGGTGCCTTTGAAACTGTTCTGAATTATTCTTCACAGGCGATTGAATTAAATCCTGAAAATGCCATTGCTTATAATCAACGCGGAATGGCTTACGCAGGTTTAAAAAATTTTTCTGCGGCTGTCGAAAGTTACACAAAAAGTATTTCACTTGCTCCGAAATATGCACAGGCTTATTTTAATCGCGGCAATGCTTATAGCGAAATGAAAAAATTTATTTTGTCGATTTCTGATTATACGAAGTGTATAGAGCTTGCTCCATATTATGCGGCGGCTTATTTTAATCGCGGAAATTCTTACGTCATATTAAAAAATTATTCTATGGCTGCAGCTGACTACACGAAAAATATTGAACTTGCTCCGCATAATTTTTCGGCTTATAACAATCGCGGAAATATTTATGTGGAAATGAAAAATTTTGATGACGCAATAGCAGATTATTCAAAAGTCATTAAAATTAATCCGAACTGTTCGGAGGCTTATAACAATCGTGCGTTAGCTTATTCTTACTTGAAGGATTATTCTTCCGCCGTAAAAGATTATGATTCTGCCATTAAACTTACTCCAGCTGATTCAGCGATTTATAACAATCGTGCATTACTTCATTACGCACTTGAAGATTATATCGCCGCGATTTTGGATTTGACAAAAGCCATTCAACTTAATCCAAATTACGCGTCAGCTTATTATTTACGCGGACTGTGCTATAAATATGTTGGAAATAAAATAAAAGCCCAATCAGATTTTTCAAAGGCTGAAGAACTTGGCTATACAGAGCAAAAAAATTTTCGGGGGCGTTTTTCGTGAATAAATTTTTTAGATTTTGCACAAGTATTTTTGTGACGATAATTATTTTTGTTGCGTCGATAAATTTTTCGTCTGCCGCAGAAAATCTTCATACAGGCACAGGAGTTTACAAATTTGCGGATTCAAGCGGAGTTAATGACGATCCAATAAACGTTTACTATTACCGTCCGAAAAATTGGAAGAAAGGCGATAAAATTTTTACATATTTTCATGGCTCCGGTCGTCATTCACAAGGATTTATCAGGGGCATGAAAGCTCTTGCGGATAAGAAAAATTTTCTTATTGTCGGTCCTGAATTTACTCAAGCAAAATTTCCCGGCGATCGTTCTTATAATTACGGACGTGTTCGGATAAAAAATAAAATCACTCCAAAAACTGAATGGACTTACAACACCGTGAACAGAATTATTGACGACGTAAAAAGTCGCACCGATTCACCAAACAGCAATGTTGTTTTTTTCGGACATTCTGCAGGATCGCAGTTTATCCACAGATATTTATTTTTTGCTGACAAAATCAAAGCCGATAAAATTATTGCCGCAAATGCCGGAACTTATTTAATGCCAGATGAAAATATAAGATTTCCTTTCGGTTTGAAAAATGTTCCGACCGCGAAAAAAAATTTAAAGCGTGCTTATTCGTCTGACGTTATTATTTTGCTCGGAGAAAATGACGTTAAAAATACTGCAAGAGGTTTTCCGAAATCCAAAATTATTGACGGACAGGGCTTAAACAGATTAGAACGCGGAAAAAATTTTTTTGCAAAATCAAAAGCAAAAGCTGAAGAAATGGGCGTAGAATTTAATTGGCGGCTTATTACCGTTCCAAAAGTCGGACATTCAAGTGTACGCATGGCGAAAAACGTTTTAAAATACATTTACTGAGGAGAAGAATTTTTGAAAACTATTTTTGAAATTTTAAAAACTGCGGTGAAAAAACTTGAATCGGCTGAAATTGAAAATACGCGTCTTGATTCGGAAGTTTTGTTGGCTTATGTTTTGAACTGCAGGAGATTGAAACTTTACACAGACTCGGAAAAAATTTTGACTGATGAAGAAATTTCACGTTTTGAAAATCTGATTGAGCGGCGGGCGGAAAAAATTCCCGTCGCTTATTTAATCGGAACAAAAGAATTTATGGGATTTAATTTTGTCGTAACGCCTGATGTTTTAATTCCAAGACCTGACACGGAAATTTTGACGCAGTGTGCGATAGAATTTTTTCAGAACAACGGCGGGAAAAATTTTTTGGACATTGGAACGGGCATCGGGGCAATTTGCATTTCGATTTTAAAATTCTGCAAAAATATTTCTGCATGTGCCGTCGATATTTCAAAAAAATCTTTGAAAGTTGCGAAATTTAACGCGGGAAAATTCGGAGTTGATGACAGAGTAAAATTTTTTTGCGGAAATTTATTTGAGCCTGTCGAAGGAAAAATTTTTGACGCGGTAATTTCAAACCCGCCCTATATTCCGACAAACGATTTGGAAAATTTGCAGGACGAAGTTAAACGCGAACCGAAAACCGCACTTGACGGAGGGGCGGACGGTTTAGATTTTTATCGGAAAATTATTCACGACGCACCGAAATTTTTATCTGACGGCGGACTGTTGGCTTTTGAAATAGGAATAAATCAAGCGGAAGAAGTCAAAAAAATTTTTGAAGAAAATAATTTTTGTAATATAGAAATTTTGAAAGATTTGGCGGGAATTGAGCGGGTAATTTTTGCGAGGAGATTTTTAAATGAAAACTGAAATTTTAAAGCCTACTGAAGAAAATTTAATTTTGGCGGCTGAAATGATTCGTGCGGGAGAACTTGTCGCCTTTCCGACTGAAACGGTTTACGGACTTGGAGCGGACGGTTTAAATAAATCTGCACGAGAAAAAATTTATATTGCAAAAGGCAGACCTTCCGAAAAGCCTTTGACTTTACATGTTGCGGACTTGGAGCAGGTGGAAAGAGTTGCGAAAATTTCACCGACTGCCGAAAAACTTTTTGAAAAATTTTGTCCCGGACCTTTGACAATAATTTTGCCGAAAAATAAAAATCTTCCCGATTTTGTGACAAACGATCTTGAAAGCGTGGGAATAAGATTTCCCGCGAATGAAACTGCTTTGAAATTTATAAAATTTTCAGGCTGTCCGATTGCCGCATCAAGTGCGAATATTTCGGGAGAAACTCCGCCAAAAAATTCTCAAGAAGTTTTGAAAAATTTGAACGGCAGAATAAAAATAATTTTGGACGGCGGCGAATGTCAATTTGGCATTTCTTCGACGATAATTGATTTGAGTTTTGATATTCCGAAAATTTTGAGAATCGGAACAATTTCTGTTGACGAGATTAAAAAGTTTTTGAATATTGAAGGATAAAAGAACTTTTCGGCGAAATGCTATCTGAAAATTTGAAAATCGTGCGTAAGTTATGGAGGCGATTTGATGGCTAATGATAAAGTCCGTGCAGGAGCCGAAACTGCAGGTGATAAAAAAGGTATTCTGCTGGAATCGGGTACTAATGAATTTGAGATTGTCGAATTCAGCATCGGAAATGTTCACTATGGAATAAACGTCGCAAAAGTTCGCGAAGTTATCCAGCGTACTCCCGTTACTGCAATGCCACAGGCTCACCCGTATATTGACGGTTTATTTACTCTTCGTGGTAAAGCCATTCCGTTGGTAAATCTTCCGCGTTGTTTGAATGTTGCAAGCGGAGAAGAGGCAAAAAATGTTATCGTTACCGAGATTAATAATTTTGGAATCGGTTTCTTAGTCGAAAATGTTTCCCGTATTCACAGAATTTCATGGAAAGACATGGAACCTGCCCCCGAAGTCGGCGATCAATCCCGTGTAGTCGGAATTATTAAAATGTCTGACAGAATTGTTTTGCTTTTGGATTTTGAAACTATTATCGCTGAAATAAATCCTGAAATTAACGCAAAACTCACTACTGTCGAAGATGCAACGGCTGATACGAGATCACAGCGTGCAGAAGTTCACGTCGTTGTTGCTGAAGACTCCGGCATGCTCCGTGACTTGCTTGTTACGACTTTGCATGACAGCGGATACAGATTTGTCCGCGACTTCGGCAACGGTCAAGACGCTTGGGAATATCTCAGAAACTTGGCGGCTAAAGACGGTCCTATTGAAAGTCATGTCGGAATGATTGTTTCTGACGTTGAAATGCCGAAAATGGACGGTCACAGACTTTTGAAACTCGTCCGCGATAACGAAAGACTTCGTGACGTTCCGTTTGTTTTGTTCTCATCTTTGATTAGTGAAGAAATGCGTTTGAAAGGTGAATCACTCGGAGCAAGCGGACAAATTTCCAAACCTGAAATCAGTCAGCTGATCGGACTTTTGGACAATTTGATTTTCGGCAAACCTCTGAAAAATCCTAACGAATTTTAATAATAAAAATTTTTTTCGCCGATGAAAATTCGGCTGTATTTTTTAATTGTGTTATCATTCCCAGAAAAAATTAAAAGGAGGAAGAGTTCATGGGATTTATGAACAACATGAAGGTTGCCTCAAAGTTACTCGTTCTTAACATTGTGGCATTCATCGGAATAGTTATAGTCGCATTTATGGGCTATAGTGCAGTTATCACTGCGGAGGAAGATATGGATTTAATGTACAATCGCTATCTTCATTCGGTGTATTATGTAGGTAAAATGCGTCATGATGTCAGATACGCACAAGTTCAGGCAATAGTTGCACCGACATCTGCAGACCCGCAATTATATCAGCAACGCCTTGACAAGTTTAACACAGCAATCAAAGACTTTGATGAAGACGTGGAACTTTACGCAAAAATTATTGCTGAAGAACCGAAATTGGTTACTCAGCTTGACGGCGTAAGAAAGAATTGGGCAATGTTCAAAGAGGCAAGTACAAAGTTAATGGCACTTCGCCCGCCCGAAGGTGGAGATCAAGCAGCTATTGCTAACCACAGAAACATTGCTTTCTCTGCTTATGAAAGTGATGTTATGCCTCACGCTGTAGAAGTCGGAACAGAAATGGGCAAAATTCAAGATGCAGTTATGGAAATTTCTACCGAAACCATGACAAAGAGTCAAGATGCTGTCGGTTCAATGATTCGCATGCTTTTCTTGGTTGTCGGTGTTATGACCGCCATTTTGCTCGCTGTCAGCTTTGTTGTTACAAAAGGTGTTACTTATCCGCTTGAAGAAATGGTTAAAATTTTGGATAACCTTCGTCATGGTGACTTTAGAGAAACCAATTTGGATTCAGATCGTGCGGACGAATTTGGATTTATCGCAATCGCATTAAAAGACATGCGTACCACCGTCAGCAAACTTATTCAAAAAACAAATGCATCAGCTGAACAGCTTGCGGCATCTGCTCAAGAGCTTACCGCATCTGCTCACCAATCAGCACAGGCTTCCGAACAGGTTGCACAATCTGTTACAAATTCTGCAAGTGCAGTAGTTGAACAGCAAACTCAAGTCGGCGTTGCTATGGACGCTATTGAACAATCAGGAAGAGCAATCCACAATTTGGACAAAACAACTCAATCAGTTTCAAAACATGTCGGCACTGCAAATGATGAAGCGTCTGCAGGTACTCAGGCAGTTAAAGATGCTGTAGATCAGATTGTCAGCGTAGAAAAAATTGTTAATGATTCGGCTTTGACTGTTGATAAACTTGGTGAACGCTCCAAAGAAATCGGACAGATTGTTGAGGCTATCAGCGGAATTGCCGAACAAACTAACTTGCTTGCATTGAATGCGGCTATTGAGGCGGCTCGTGCAGGTGAACATGGTAGAGGATTTGCCGTTGTTTCTGAAGAGGTCAGAAAACTTGCGGAAGAATCACAAGAGGCTGCTCAAAAAATTGCTCAACTTATCGGCGATATTCAAAACGACACCACAACTGCAGTTGATTCAATGCAAAAAGGTAATGCGGCAGTTCGTCGCGGTACTCAGTCAGTTGAAAAACTCCGCGATACTTTCAAACTCATTCAAGATTCTTCGGACAATGTTGTTAGAGAAGTTAAAGTTATGGTCGGAGAACTTGACGTTGTTGCAAAAGCTACCGAAACTATCAAAGAAAAAACTACAATTATTTCTGATAAGAGTGCGGGAGTTTCCACAGAAATGGAAAGTGTTTCCGCCGCATCTGAACAGCAATCTGCATCTGCTGAAGAAATTGCATCTGCTTCCGATGCTCTTGCCCAGCTCGCTCAAGATTTGCAATCCTCTTTGAAAGATTTCAGATACTAATTTGTAAAAAAGTTTTAGAAAAAAATTCAGCCCTTCCAATATTTTTGGAGGGGCTTTAAATTTTTCTGCGGAGGTTCTCATGATTTTAGAAATTTTTTCGGCAGTAATAATTTCTGCGGGATTAACTTTTTTCGGTTCAAAGTGGATAGATTTTTTGTACAAAATGCAGAATTCTCCTTTGAGTTTTCCCGAAGAAATTTTAAGCCGTTCAAAATTCAGGAAATATTTTCTTGCGATAATTTTTTTTGTCTGTGCGGTAATTCTGATAAAACTTCCGCCGCAACAATTTTTTTTCATGATGTCGGCAGTGTTTTTTCTCGGACTGATAACCTGCACGGACTTTGAGCAGTATGTAATTTTTGATAGAATGATTTTACCTTTTGCAGTCGTCGGAATTTTGGCGGCAATAAGTTTAAATTTTCCGTTGACTGATAGAATTATAGCGGCGGTTGTAGGCGGAGGAATTTTTTTACTTATCGCAATTTTAACTAAAGGCGGAATCGGCGGAGGAGATATAAAACTTGTTGCGGTTCTCGGAATTTGGCTCGGCTGTGAAAAACTTTTGAATGTTGTTTTGTTTTCATGTATTTTTGCGGGAATTTGTGCGGTGATTTTAATTTTGGCGAATAAAAAAGATCGCAGGGACTTTTTTGCCTACGGTCCTTATTTTACTTTGACTGCCATATTTTTTGTTTGTTTTAGAAATTGAAAACGAGTTATTTGCAGTTGTCGAAGTACAAAGCAAATGTTAAACGGCAGGAAAAAAATTTTACATGGCGAAAATTTCAGCACTGTACAAAGTTTATTTTTTTTAGGAGGGTCGGAAATTGGATAAGAGAAAAAGTTTGCTCGACGCATATCTCGAAAGAGGATTTACGCGTCGCAGCTTTTTAAAAGGCTGTGTTGCGTTGACATCATTGATGGGACTCAGCACAGATATGTTGTCAAAAGTTGTGGAAGCGGCTGAAACAAAACCGCTCCCCGTCGTTATCTGGATTCACGGTCATGAGTGTACGGGTTGTGATGAATCGTTTATACGTTCTGCCGCACCGTTGGCATCGGATTTGGTTTTAACAAATATTGCACTTGAATACGATCATCTTTTGAGTGCGGCATGCGGTGCACCGTTTGAGGCTCATCTCGATGAAACAATCCAGAAATACAACGGACAATATATTCTTGCAGTTGAAGGTGCAGTCACTACAAAAGAAAGCGGAATATATTGCATGTCAGGCGGTCATACTTTTACGCATTTATTAAATAAAGCGGCGAAAGGTGCGGCGGCGATTATCGCTTATGGAAGTTGTGCGGCTTACGGCGGTATTCAGGCGGCAAATCCTAATCCTACAGGTTCGGCAGGTATAGGAAATTTTGTCGGCGGAAAACCCGTTGTAAATGTTCCGGGCTGTCCTCCTATTCCCGAAGTTATGACAGGCGTTGTAATGCACGTTGCACTTTTCGGAACAATTCCGCCGCTTGACGGTGACGGAAGACCTAAACAATTTTACGGAAACAGAATTCACGACACTTGCTATCGTCGTCCGTTCTTTGATGCGGGAATGTTTGCTGACAATTATGATGATAAAGGTTCAAAAGCCGGCTGGTGTCTTTATAAATTGGGTTGTCGCGGTCCTGAAACTTATAATTCATGCGGAAACCTTCGCTGGTGGCAGGGCATGAGTTATCCTATTCAATCAGGTGCGGCTTGTATCGGCTGTTCTAACAGAAATTTCTGGGATGAGGCTCCTTTATCAGACCGCCTTCCGAAATACGGCAAACTTGGCGACGCTGACAAAATCGGTGTAGGACTCGGAGTTTTAACGGCGGCAGGTGTCGGTGCTCATGCTGTTGCAAGTTTGATTCAGCGGAATCAGCGTGATAATCTGTTAGAGGAAGAAGAACATAGGGACTAGGGACTAGGGACTGGGGGCTAGACGTTGCCGTTAAAGGGTTATAAAGATTTAATTGTCTGGCAAAAATCAATGGATTTAATTGTTGAGGTTTATCGTTTGGTGAAACTTTTGCCAAAATCTGAAACTTACGCTCTGTCAGATCAAATGAGAAGGGCAGTTATATCCATTGCGTCCAATATTGCAGAAGGGAAGGGACGTGATTCAACACGTGAATATGCTCGTTTTTTAAATATTTCTCGCGGTTCCTGTTTTGAATTGGAAACACCACTTAATGCCTGCGTTTTGGTCGAATACTTGACGGAAGATGAAAATAAAAAAGCATTTGATATTTTGGAAGAAATCGGAAAAATGTTAAGTACTATGCTAAACAAATTAAACTTGAAAATTAGAAATTCTAACCCCTGACTCTTAGTCTCTAACCCCTAATTACTAACCCCTAACCCCTAAAAAGGAAGGAGAAATTTTTTATGCCGCATGTTGTAGTAGACCCTATTACAAGAATTGAGGGACATCTGCGTGTTGAAATTGAAGTGGACGGAGCTGGAAAAGTTACCGACGCAATTTCAAGCGGAACAGCTTGGCGTGGATTGGAACTCGTAATGAAAGACAGAGACCCAAGAGATGCTTGGGCTTATATTCAGAGAATCTGCGGAGTTTGTACGACGGCTCATGCTCTTGCGTCTGTTCGTGCAGTAGAGGACGCTTTTGGAATTACTATTCCGCGAAATGCCAATTACATTAGAAATATCATGGCTGCAACTTTGACTGTTCAGGATCATCTTGTGCATTTTTATCATTTGCACGCACTCGACTGGGTTTCACCTGTTGAGGCACTCGCCGCAAATCCCGCAAAAACAGCTGAACTTCAAAATTCTTTGTTAAATGCTTACCGTCTGCAGTTGAAAGTTCCTAACGAAGTTTCTACAGAGGCTTATCCTCACGATTTTCCTGCCGCAACTCCTCAATATTTCACGGCAATACAGGCAAAAGTCAAAGGAATTGTTGACAGCGGACAACTTGGAATTTTCGCAGCTCAATGGTGGGATCACCCCGATTATAAAATACTTCCACCTGAAGTTCATCTGCTGGCAGTTGCTCATTATCTTGAAATGCTTGATAAACAAAGAGAAATTGTAACTCCTCATGTAATTTTCGGCGGAAAAAATCCTCACCCGCATTATGTTGTCGGTGGCGTTCCCTGTGCAATTTCCATGAATGACGGTAACGCCCCTGTAAATACTGCTCGTCTTGCAATAGTTGACAGAGCCATAAATTTTGGACGCGTACTCATAAATAATTATTATCTGCCTGATTTAATTGCAATCGGAAATCTTTATGTTCGTGCCGGAAAAGTTGACGGTGGCGGACTTGCAAAAACTCGCGTCATGGCTTTCGGTGATTATCCGCTTGACGGTTACAAAGGAACTTCAAACGGCGGAGGATATTTCAATAATTTGTTGATTCGTTCTAACGGTGTTGTTGAAAACTTCGGTCAAGGCATGGCAAATGCTCAGTTCTTTGAAATTAAACCTGAAGATTTGATCGAACAATCTACAATTTCTGAAGGCGTTGAGCATGCTTGGTATGAGTATCCCGAAAATAAAGACCTGCATCCTTGGGAAGGAATCACAAAACCGAACTACACAGGACCTAAAACCGGAACCGCTACTATGTGGGAAACTCTTAACGAAGGCGGAAAATATTCTTGGCTCAAAACTCCGAAATGGAAAGGCAAAGTCTGCGAAGTCGGTCCGCTTGCAAATTACATTATCATTTACGTTAAATCTGCTAAAGGTTTACTGCCTCAACCTACTTGGGCAGAAAAAATGATGTTGGATCAAATTGCCGCCGTTTCAAGCGTTCTCGGCGTTCCTGCTGAAACTTGGATGCCTACAATGGTCGGTCGTACTGCTTGCCGTTGTCTTGCCGCTCAAGTTGCCGCAGAAATTAACAGATTTTTCTTTGATAAACTTGTTGAAAATATTAAGAGCGGTGACACTACCACCATGAATAATGAAAAATGGGATCCTTCGACTTGGCCCGCAGAATCTATGGGCGTTGGTCTTTATGAGGCTCCGCGTGGTGCATTGAGTCACTGGACTGTTATCAAAAACGGAAAAATTGACAATTATCAATGCTTAGTGCCGACAACTTGGAATGCCTGCCCGCGTGACGATAAAGCAGGTCATGGAGCTTATGAACTTGCAATGATGGATACTCATGTTGCAATCCCCGATAAACCTATTGAAATCGCAAGAGTTATCCGCTCGTTTGATCCGTGTATGGCTTGTGCAACTCATATGTATAACGCGAAAGGCGAGGAAGTCGGTGTCATTTCTACTGATCCTTACAGGAGGTGAGCTGAAATGCAGTCCGTCAAAGAAATAAAACGGAAGGAATATTATATTTTCAGTCCGTTCTTAAGAATTTTTCACTGGATTATGGTTGTCGCAATTTTAATTCTTTTCGGTACAGGTCTTTTGATAACTAAACCGATGTTTGTTGCGTCTGCTGAACCGTATTTAACAGTGACTTCAGTTGACTTGGTACGCGATATTCATTTTGTAGCGGCGTTCATTTTCTGTGCGGCGTTCATCTTGAGAATTTACGGTTTTATTATAAACAAGGGTGACAGACTTTTTCCACGCGTTTGGGAAGGACATTTTTACGAGGAAACTGTTGACGTTGCATTGCATTACATGCTTTTAAAACCTCATCACGCATCATTTTTGAGAAATCCTCTTGCAAGAATGAGTTACGCGGCGTTGTATGTTCTCGTGGCTATTGAAATTTTAACAGGCTTTGCCATGTATTTCATGACAGATCCTACGGGAATCGGTGCGGCACTTTTTGGCTGGGTCAACACGATTCTCGGAACAGAAATGATGACTCATTATGTTCATCATTATGTAGCATGGTTTATAATTCTCTTCGCGATCGGTCATTTATATATGGTTGTTCGTGCAGAATTTATGGAAGGTGAAAGCGAAGTTTCCAGCATGTTCAGCGGCAAAAAAATTCTCGCTCATACTCCAAAAGATGCTAACGAATTAGATTAAAAAATTTTTTCGGTTAAATAAAAAACCCCTCACATTTTATGCGGGGGAGTTTTTTTATGCGTTGTTAAACAAAATTTTATAAAAATTATCTGCCTGAATATCAACGGCAAGATTTTTTTTATACGATTCAAAAATATTTCCGCGTTCAAAATCTCTTCGGCTTATGTGTTTGGAAATTTTATTTACAATCGGCAGATTTGAATTTTGCCGAATTTTTTTTAAAAGTTTCTGCCCTTTCTCGTTAAATGCCAGAGGTTTTACATAATCCGCGTTTTGTACTTCAAAAATTTTTTCAGCCGTCAAATTCATTAAAAAATATAACAGCAGTCTTTTTATTCGCGAAGTTTGATAGCGTCGGCTTGTCATGGCGTTTACAAGTTCAAAAAAATTCTTTGCAGACCGTGCCGACTTTATCAAAATATTTTCAAGTCCTTCATTCATTCCAAAAATTTTTTTCATTTCTTCGGTATTGCTCGTAAAAATTTTTGACAATATCGGACGAAATAAAAAATTTTCGTTGACAAGTCCGGAATTTTTTTCAGCTTGGAGAGCAGATAAAACTTTTTCATTTACGGAATATGAAATTTTTTTCCAATCAGGATTTTTTTCATAAACCGCCGCACGAATTGCCGACGCGGAAGAAAAATTTTTCCGCAAATTTAAATCGTTGTAGCCTGCACCGACTCTTTCAATTAAAATCGGCTCGATATTTTTCGGAATTGCCCGCAGATATTCCACCGCCAAAATTGTATTAGGTTTTCTCAAAAATTCTTCGTCAATTTCCGCAGATTCCGACAAAATTTTTGTGACTGCCGCAGCGTAAGAAATTCCAGCTGACATTTTATTTTTGAGTTCTTCATGAAAAAATTCTTCGTCAAAAATTTTCGCCGCCGTCTGAAGTTTTTTTAAATCCGAAAATTCCGCTCCGAAAACAATTTTATCAATAATACCGAGATTTTTTAAAAGATTCACTCCTCCCCTTGCAAAATCTTGAGCACTTCTCACCGCCGAAGTAAAAGGCAATTCCAAAACTAAATCACAGCCGCCGAAAATTGCAAGTTCTGCACGAAGAAATTTATTTAAAATTGCAGGAGTTCCGCGTTGCGTAAAATTTCCGCTCATCACAGAAATTATTTCAGCGTCGGGAAAAATTTTTTTCACTTCAGAAATTTGAAATTCATGTCCCGAATGAAAAGGATTATATTCCGCGATAATTCCTACAGCCATTTTTTCAGCCCTTCCAAAAATTTTTGAAACAAAAAAGCCCTCAAAAACTTTTTGTCATTGAGGACTTTTTTTTTGTAACTTATTTTTGACGCATCCAGAAAGGTATATCAATAACACTTGAGCCGTCCTGCTGTAAATTTCTTGGAGTCTGCGGAGAATTCTGTCCGCTTGTTGCCATGAAATTTGGAACTCCCAAACCGTTTGTAACATTTTGAGCGGGCTGTCTTTGCTGCGGTTGGTTATCTTCCTGTTGATTTTTCGGGTGAGGACGAACAATTTCTTCTTCGTCGTCAAATCTTGTAGCAATTACTGTAACAGTTACTTTATTGCCGAGAGATTCATCAACGGAAACACCCCAAATAATTTCAGCTTCAGGGTGTGCCGCCTCTTGAATAGTCGTAGACGCTTCATTAACTTCAATCATCGAAAGAGAATTTGTCGCACCCATGATATTTAACAAAATTCCGCGAGCCCCTTGAATACTTGTTTCCAAAAGCGGAGAATCAATCGCGGCTTTAACTGCATCGACAGGAGCATTTTCTCCCGATGCCTCACCGATACCCATAAGTGCGGAACCTGAATCACTCATAACAGATTTTACGTCAGCAAAATCCAGATTAACAAGACCGGGAACCGCGATTAAATCCGAAATTCCCTTTACGCCTTGACGAAGAATATCATCAGCTATACTGAACGCTTTATTCAATGGAGTTTTTTTGTCGACAACCTGCAAAAGTCTGTCATTCGGAATTGTGATAATAGTATCAACATTTCTTTTGAGGTTTTCAATTCCTATATCGGCATTTTTTTTGCGTTTCGGTCCTTCAAAAGTAAAAGGACGCGTAACAACACCGACAGTCAATGCTCCAATTTCTCTGGCACATTCAGCAACGACAGGAGCCGCACCTGTACCTGTTCCGCCACCCATTCCTGCAGTTATGAAAACCATGTCGGAACCTTCAAGAGCCTTCATAATTTCTTCGCGACTTTCTTGAGCGGCTTTTTCTCCGATTTCAGGACGAGCTCCCGCACCAAGTCCGCGAGTTAATTTTTCGCCGATTTGCATGCGTTTGGGAGCTTGTGAAGTCACAAGAGCTTGTGCGTCAGTGTTTACAGTGATAAATTCCACTCCTTCAAGTCCAAGCGAAATCATTCTGTTCACCGCGTTACTGCCACCGCCTCCGACTCCGACAACCTTTATTTTTGCCAGCTGATCTAAGCCGTTATCATCAAATTCAAACACATTTCAGCCTCCCGTAAAAAAAAATTTTCAGCCAAAATTTACATAAAAAATTTATTCCTGTTTAACCTGTCGAATTTTACTATAAAATTTAAAAATAATCCATAGCGTTTAAAAAATTTTTTATTCGTTACCCGCGTGCAGAGATTTTATAAACTTTTTTCAAAGCTTTAAAATTTAGTAAATAGAAAATAGGGATTACATAAAAATTTAACTGAAAAAATTTTACAAATCCCTAATTCATTTTTTCTAATGGCTGAAACTTGTCAACTACCAGCGAATAAATTCGCTAGCTTGGGGAGTGAAATCCCAAATTGCTTAGATACGACTGACTTGCTCCAAACTTTTCAGTCGGAGTAGAGGTCTGCTAATTACCAAAGCCATTTAAGTCCGCAAGTTGTCAAACGGACTGCACTCATCAAGAGTGGCTTACAAAACTTCTAACGCTTTTTACGCAAAGACCCGGCTTGGTTCTCGCTCAGTGCCTTCGCACGTCTTACGAAGTGTGCAAAATTTATCATGAAGTAGTTTTTGTGTCAATTCCTCTCCTGATTAAAATCCGAAGATTCCTTGACACAATTTTATTGAAAACAAGTTCTTAAATATGATATTTTTCTTTAATCTGCTGTTTAACGGTTTCATTTGACAAAAAATCTTCGTAACTTGAAATTCTGTCAACAGTTCCGCTCGGTGCAATGTCAATAATTCTGTTTGCGATATTCTGCGTAAAAACTCTGTCCTCGTCCGCAAAAATAATCGTTCCCGAAAAATTCATAATGGCTTTTTCAAGAGTTTCAATCATCGGCAAATCAAGAGCAACTGTGGGATTATCCAGCAGTAAAAAATTCGCGTCGCTGTTTTGAAGTTTTTCAATTTCAGTTTTCGCTGACGCACTTGAAAAAACTTTCTGAAGATAAAAAAGTTTCACGTCATCAGAAAATTTAATTTCTCCGCTTGCCGCTCCGCCGTTTGAGTCTTTATCTTGAAAAGCCTGCCACAAAGTTTTTATTAAGCGGGATTTTCCGATTTTGTTTTGTCCGACGAAAGCAACTTTTTGACCGCGTCGAATCGTAAAATTCACATGCTTGAAAAGCGGTTCGCCGTCACGAACTTTCTGAAGGTCTTCAACTTCCAGAACTGCGGGGACAGTCCAGTCATCGGGCTGAGTTTGCGGAAAATCTTCCGAACAAGTAATTTTTATTTCGCCCGTTTCAAAATTTCCAAGACGAATAATATTTTTGCAAGTTTTGTTCAAAAAATATCTGTCACTTGATGCAATAACCGTTGTTAAATTTTTTTGTGTGTCAAGAAAATTTATCAACCATTCCACGCCGTCCGCGTCCAAATTTTTTGTAGGCTCGTCAAGAAGTAAAATAATTTCTCTCTTTTCAAGACCGCGAAGAGTTCTTTTTAATTTTTCAATAGCCGACATTTCAGCCAGTCGAAGTTCAGAAAAATCTGCAGAAATATTTCCTGTTACTGTAAAAACTTCTTCGGAAACTTTCATATCTCCCGCAGTCTGAATAAGTCTGCCGGCAATAATATCAAGAAGGGAAGATTTTCCTGAACCTTCTCCGCCGACAACTCCGAGCCTGCCGCCGATAGGAATTTCAAAATTTAAATTTGAAAAAATTTCTTTCTGTCCTAGCGTCAAACATAAATTTTTAACTTCAATCATAAAAAAAACCTCTCTTCAAATTCTGAGATGATCGCAGATGTCATTCATAATCTGCATGGGCGACCAGTCTGTTGTGTCGATTGTGTAATCGGCTTGACTGTAAAATTTTTCTCGTTCTTCCAAAAGTTTTTTTATTGTTTCCAGACGTTCTTCTCCGCCGCCGTCAAGTACGGGACGTTCTCCGCGTCTTTCAGTCCGTCGAAAAATTTCTTCAGCGTCGCAAGTCAAACAAACTATCATTCCCGAATCTTTCAAAAGCTGAAAATTTTCAGGGTCTTTAACAGTTCCGCCACCTGTTGCAATGACTAAATTTTTTCTTTCGCTGATTTCGCGGACAGCTTTTTTTTCAAGTTCGCGGAAAAATTTTTCTCCATGCTTTTCAAAAATTTCAGGAATAGTCATTTCTGAATCTTTTTCAATTTTCTGATCCAAATCAATAAAACCTCTGCCGAGTTTATTCGCCAAAAGTTTTCCAAGACTGGTTTTTCCGGTACCCATAAAGCCGATTAAAATTAAATTGCCTTTCATTGCTCCACCAAAATTTTTTTCAAATCGACGACAAGTTTATTTATTCTGTCGAATTTTAATTTATAACTGACTCTGTTTGCAATAAGTCGGGCGGTTGCGTCCATAATTGAAATAATTTCTTCAAGATTATTTTCGCGGAGAGTTGTACCCGTTTCCACAATATCAACAATACTTTCGGAAAGTCCGACGATGGGTCCAAGTTCGATAGAGCCGTTGAGTTTTATATATTCCATCTGCATGCCGCGTTCAGAAAAAAATTTTTCGGCAATATGCGGGAATTTTGTAGCAACTCTTGTGTGAGAATAATCTTCAAGTTTCGGACGCTTTTTATCTTTATGAACAGCCATCATCAAATGACATTTTCCGAAACCCAAATCCAAAAGCTCATAAACATCTTTTTGAGATTCCAAAATAACATCTTTGCCGATAATTCCAATGTCAGCCGCTCCATACTCAACATAAGTCGGCACGTCCGCAGTTTTCGTAATAATAAATTTTAATTTTGATTCTTCGTTAGTGATAATAAGTTTGCGAGATTTTTCATGAAGTCCTTCGGCAGTCCAGCCAGCTTTTTTCAAAAGTTCAGCAGACAAGCCGAAAAGTTTTCCTTTCGGCAAAGCTACGGTGATATAATCATTTGTCATAAAAATTTTCTCCTACACTAATTTTTTTCATCAGCAAGACGCAGAAATTTTAATTCTTCAGGATCGTCCGCACGCGGCGGAGAATGATGCTTTGCAATAATTTTTGATTCCTTGAACAAATTTAATTTTTGAAGTTTCCTTGCTCCAATTTCCGCATGGTGATTATAAATGTAAATAGAATGATTTCCTTTTTGTTCAAGTTTTTTCGCAAGATTCGGCAGAAATTTTGTCAGCAGGACGGCAAAAACTTTTTGAAAAGTATTTAAATCTCCCTTAACTCTGCCGACATCATGCAACAAAGCACAACGGATTAAAAATTTCCTGTCGATATTTTTTTTGTCCTCAATAATAAATCTTTCAATCGTGTAAGCAACATTCACGCAGTGAAATTGATCTTCCGTACTCATCGCGAAAAATAATTTTTGTTCCTCTTCGTTCAAGTGGTGTGAAATATATTTTTCATCTTCGACGGTGATTTTTGCTGACAATGCCCGAAAAAATTGTTTGCCCCTACTTACAATCCATATCAATATAAATCATCTCATCATAACCTTTTTTTTGTTTGAAAATTTCTGCGTCGTCTTTGGTCTGCGGAGTTAAAGAAATTTCTACAACTTTCCCCGCCTCACGAAGTTCAGACGCTTTTTTTATAGCCGAATCAATTTTTCCTTCCGCGTAACTCAAATAAATATTTTTTCTGCGGACATCTTCATAAATTCCCTGCATTTTACGAGCCAACAAAATTCTTTCAATGCCCAGTGCAAAACCTGTTGCGGGACAAGCCAGCCCGAAATCTTTCAGCATATGATCATAACGACCGCCGCCCGCTAAACTGTAACCGACATTTGGAGCGTAAGCCTCAAAAATCATGCCCGTATAATATTCAAAGTCGCGGATAATTCCCAAGTCGAAAATAATTTTGTCCGCAGTCCCGTAAATTTCCAGCAGTCTGTAAATTTCAGAAAGATTTTCCAAAGCTGACAAAGATTTTTTATTTTCGGCAAGTTTTTCGGCAGTTTCCAAAATTTCTTTTCCGCCATGAAGTTGAGGAATTTTTTTGAGAGCGTCGGCAGAATTTTTATCCAAGTTCAGCGAATCAGAAATTTTTTCAAGTTCAACAATGTCATGACGTTCAATCGCGGATTTAATTTTTTTCTGTTCGTCGAAAGACAAATTATTTTGCTCCATTAAACCGCTTGCAAATTCCACTTGACCAAGACAAATTTTAAATTCCTTCAAGCCTGCACTTTTCAAACTTTCGACGGCAAGAGAAATAATTTCTGCATCGGCGGCGGCGTTTGAAATTCCAAGAAGTTCCACGCCCGCCTGATAAAATTCGCACTGTCTGCCCGGCTGATTTCTTCTAAATCGAAAAACATTTGTATTATAAGAAAGTTTCAGCGGAAGAGCGGAATTTTTTAAACGGCTTGCCGCAAGTCTTGCAATAGGCGTTGTCATTTCGTGATGAAGTGCAAGCGTTCTGTTATTCTGATCGAACATTTTGAACAAATCTTTTTCGACTGTACGTCCTCCGCTCATCGTCAAAGTTTCCAAAAATTCCATAGCTGGTGTAACGACTTCTTCATAGCCGTATTTTGAAAAAATTTCAGCCAGTCGGTTTTCAATTAATCTTTTTGCAGCCGCCTCTTCCGGTAAAAAATCTCTTGTGCCATACGGCGTTTCCAATATTTCTGACATTTATACGCTCCTTTTAAATCAAATAACCTTCCTACATAATAAAAAAAATAACCCCATTTGAAAAGACAGTTAGCCCACTATTATTACTCCGACGACCAAAAAAGCAAAACATTAGGCAACAAAATAGGAAACCACGAAAAACAATTTTTCATGCAAAAACAAATTTGAAATTTTATCTGGTTGATTTGAAACGCGATTCATAAAATCTTTGTTTTTAATTTCAAGTTGCTTTTCTGTATGTGGCAATTCTCCGGAATGGACATTTTTCTTCAAAAGATTGTTCAAGTACTCGTCGGGATTGAGTTGTGGAGAATATGACGGAAAAAAGAAAAGTTCAATCTGATTTTTACGCTCTTCAATCCACTCGGCAACAATTTTACCGTGATGAACTTTTAAATTGTCCAAAATCAAGAAAATTTTTCTGTCGTAACCACATAAACTCGCAATACCACTGCTGCAACTTCACGACTGGTGCAACTCCTTCAGGTGAAAAACCTCTCTGATAATTTTCTTGATTGCAAATTCCCGTTTCGTCGCCGAATAAAATTATTCCGCCCTCTTTTTTTGCTTTCTCGACAATTTTTGGAAATGTGACTTCTTGAAATTCTTTAACTGCCGCTGCATTTTGTTTTGTTGCTTGTTTTGCAGGTCTTTGACACGTCATTCTCCAACGTTTCAAATATTCCGTATTTTTGTTTTATCAAATCTTAAATTGCTTCGCGACTCCACAACGAATGTGGCAGTTTGAATTCATCGGTCGTGTGATTTTCGATTGAATTTTTGATTTCTTCGGATTGAGTTTGCGGCAGTCTTCCCCTTCTCCTACCTTTCTGCCGCGTACTTTCTCTGCCAGTAACCTGTTTCCATTTTCCAAATATTTTTTCAGAACTTGATAGGCATAATCGTCTTTTATATTTAAAAGCTCCCCGATTTCTTTTACTGCATATCTTTTTTTTTAAACTCAATTATTCTGCTTTTGACGTATTCTCGAATTTCTACTGTTGTCTTTTTTAAATTCATTCTTTTCATACTTTTATTTTACCATTTATTGTCGTCGGAGTAATATTATCTTCATTATACACAACAAAGTCTAAAAATCAAGCAAGGACGTTTTAGAATCACGGGCGTTTCATAAAAATTTCGGATAAAAATGATACACTCTGAAAAAAATAGGTAGTGACTGAAAATGCAAGAATATGTTTCCGAAATAGAA
>JAFZMV010000089.1 GCA_017553205.1 Selenomonadaceae bacterium
ATTCTGCTCTGCTCTCCGCAAATACCATTATTTCACACAATTCGGTCATTTTACACATTACTGCACACATCACTATTGTTAATACGTCTGTCAATTTATGTTTCACATAACCTGCATGACGCGGATCTTCTATTTCGGAAACATATTCTTACATTTTCAGTCACTACCTATTTTTTTCAGAGTGTATCATTTTTATCCGAAATTTTTATGAAACGCCCGTGATCGCTATGTTTATTATGGTTGACCAAACTGCACGGAAATTTACAAAACGAACAGCCTGAAAGAAAATCTTCGCCGTAGACTGCACCTTGCAGTAATCTTGCCACGCAATGTGCCTCTTGTTCCGACAATATCATTTTTTTCACCTCAACAAAAAAGCACTCGCCGTTTCAGCAAGTGCTTAATGTGACTTAGTCTCTTAATGTAGTGCGAGTAAATCGCATAGTTTATTTGAGTTTCATTTTTTCAGTTCGTCCGCATAACCAATCCACGCTGACGTTCAAGGTTTCCGAAAGTTTTACCAATCCTTTTATGGATGGTTCGCGCCGCGCTATCTCATAGGATGTAATTGCGCCTTGTGTCAGTCCTGTTTTTTCGTTTCGGCAAGTTTGACTTGAGTTAATCCTGCGGTCAATCTGGCTTTACGAAGGCGTTGCGCGAAAATCGGCTGTTGTGAATATTTACGCAAAACCATATCGTGTTTCTTTTCCTTAACCTGTTTTTTTAAATTAGAAAGTCGATTATTCAAGGTCGAAATCTCGGTTTGTAATTCTTTAAGTTCGCTCATTTTGTCACCTCATCGTTTTAAAAAACGAATTTGCAGAAAATCTTAAATTTTGCACAAATCTACATCAAAATCAGATATTGCTATGTGACAAAAGCTCAATTTGCAAAAGCTACCTCAGTTCCGTTTCTCGTCGACTGTATATAATCATAGGCGGAACAATATTTAAATTCGTCGTTAGTTTTAGATGCTAGGACATGTGCTGAGCCAGTTTTAGAATTGAGAAATTGCATAATCTCGTCGTCAGAGTCCTCGTATTCATTTCTAAATTCCGCAAAACTGAGTGCCCATTTATCACCACAATCTATTACATTGTCCACAGTACCGCCAGTTTCGCATTCAGCTTTCCGAATAATTTCTCTTAACGTCACGATTCTTCACCTCGATTCATACAACAACGTTTTACAACATTTGTAAATTTTAAGTTGTCAACTCGCATGATGTAAACTTTATCCAACTTTGCGTCCTTAAGTTTAGCGATAGCTGCACGTGAACCATCTTGAGGGTCGCCAAAATTCACTATTCCATTTTCAAAATAAGCAGAAACTATTACATGACCACCATTAGATGAACTTGCTTTCCACTCAAACTGTACAACGGAACGTGAACCTTCGCCGAATGATTTCATAATTTCGCTAAGCGATTTCACCACTTCTTCAACAGTCTGCCCACTACATTTTTTGATGTCAGAAAACGAATATTCAAATGCAGAAGCCAATTCGAAACTTTTAACATAGTGTCATCAAAGCCCCAACTCGGTCGTGCCATAACATCATAGCTACGCATTCTTGCTTCATGAGCAACGGCACACCTTTGACAATTTATCAAACGTTCAAAATCAACTACTTCTTTAGCGGAGTTCACTATCACCAGTTCCTTCGCCCAACTCGGCGTGGTAGACATTTTCTTATTACTCCGGCGACAATAAATCCTAAATTTTTTTTCGTGAGTTTATATTAGCTCTTTATATCTGCAAAAATTTTTCAAAGATTTTAGGAATTTTAATCGTCGGCGTAATAAATCCGAAATCCGAAGTTGTCGGCGTATTGTACGCCGTATCTTCGGCAAATTTTATTTTTTGTTGTCTCGGTGTAAGATTTAAAATCCTACTCTCATTTTGCATATTACCACTTGTTCCACTAATTTGCAAAGTATTTTTTCCTCTCGGAGCGTCAATTTCACGGTAGACTATAACACAGCGACAACGAGGATGTAAAGGCGGCGTTTGTCCGTCGGTGACATTTGAATCAAAAAATTTATCATCAAAACCGACGACCGTTCCGCTTAAATCCATACACCTGCCGCAAACCCTGTTTGTTCCAGCGGTCGTCCAGACTTTTCACAACGACCCATTAAGCCATTTGACATTGCCTGTCTTACCGATTCGTGCGCTCCTCGATTGTAAGCAAATGAAAGTTCGGTATGAGCTATCATTTCGGCGCGTTGACGTTGTTGTTTGCTTGCATATTTCAATGCCGCCGCCTGTGCTTTTTCTTCAGCTTTGGCTTGTGACATTCGCGGATGATTTTTCAGCAAATTTTCTTTGACTTTGTTTTGATAATTTAAATTAGCCGCCGCTTGCCTTTGATTCAAACCGATTGTCGGACGAATCATTTTTGCAATTTCCTTCATCGACATTCCGTTATTACTCCGACGATTAAAATTACCAAAAACTGTGAGAAATTTTTAGCAGACGTGAAATGCGAATAGAATCTCACGAAAAAAATTTAGTATTTATTGTCGTCGGAGTAATATCTTGACCGTAAGCCAAAATTGATTTTATCGCTTGCCGAGTTTCGGCGTTGATGTTCGTAACAAATTCCGCGCCGTGTTTGTTTATCCAATCTTTAACAAATCTGTCGCTGTCGTAAAAAACATTTTTATTACTCCGACGATTAAAGATACAAAAAATTAAGCAACGAAAGAGGATTTCATGAAAAACAATTTTTCGTGCAAAAATAAATTTGAAATTTTTTCAGGCTGATGAGCAATACTATTCATAAAA
>JAFZMV010000010.1 GCA_017553205.1 Selenomonadaceae bacterium
AATTGAGTACTTAAGTACAGTTACAGGCGAGTAAACTCGTTTGTAAAGGGTGCGGTCAATCACCCTACGATGTAACGCCACGGAAGTCACACCGATAAAATGTGGAAGTTAGTAACGAACCACAGGGCAGTTACAAGCCCGTGGCTTTAGCCGTGGGTAGTTGACAACTAACCACACACAATTTTTTTGAATAATTTTATCACAAAAAAACTTTTCCGACAAAATTTTTACGTTGTCGCCCACGAATTTATTCGAGAGGAGTATGTAAAAAAAGCAAATTAAAAAAAAATTATTGAAACAAATTTAAATAAGTGCTAATATTCTCGACGTATTCCGAGAATATTTTTTTTTGGAAAATTTTTTGTATGGAGGAAAATTCTAAATGGCAAAAACTTATTATGATCAAGATGTTAATTGGGAGATTATGAACGGCAAAACCGTTGCTATTATCGGCTACGGCAGTCAGGGACATGCTCATGCTTTGAACTTGAAAGAAAGTGGCGTTAATGTCGTTGTCGGTCTTTATGAAGGTTCAAAATCTAAAGCCGTTGCAGAAAGTCAGGGCTTGAAAGTTTTGAACGTTGCTGACGCTGTAAAATCCGCTGATATTGTCATGGTTTTAATTCCTGACGAAAAACAGGCTGACGTTTACAAAAACGAAATCGCTCCGAATTTGAAAGACGGTGCGGCTCTTGCTTTCGCTCATGGTTTCAACATTCATTTTAAACAGATTATTCCTGCTAAAAATGTTGACGTTTTCATGGTTGCTCCTAAAGGTCCCGGACATCTCGTCCGCAGAACTTTTGTTGAAGGCGGCGGAGTTCCCGACGTTTTCGCAGTCGAACAGGACGCAACAGGAAAATGTTTTGACATTGCTCTTGCTTATGCTCGCGGAATCGGCGGCACTCGTGCAGGAGTTATTCAGACAACTTTCAAAGAAGAAACTGAAACCGATTTATTCGGCGAACAGTGCGTACTTTGCGGCGGTGTAACTCATTTGATTCAGCAAGGTTTTGAAACTTTGGTGGCGGCAGGTTATCAGCCCGAAATCGCTTACTTTGAAACTTTCCATGAAATGAAACTTATCGTTGACTTAATGTATGAAGGCGGAATGGCTAAAATGCGTAAGTCAATCAGCGACACAGCAGAATACGGCGACTACACAACAGGTCCGAAAATTATTACTGCAGAAGTTCGCAAAGCTATGGAAAAAGCCCTTGAAGAAATTCAGGACGGAACTTTTGCCCGCAACTGGCTTGTTGAAAACCGTGCGGCAGGTCGTGCAAACTTCTTGGCACAGCGTCGTATCCATGCCGAACATCAAATTGAACAGGTCGGCGGAAAACTTCGCGGCATGATGAGCTGGCTTAAAGACGGCAGCGATCTTTCAAAAGACTGAGAAGAATTTTTTTCACGGCAAATAAAAAAAGCAGTTTCCAAAAATTTTGGAGGCTGCTTTTTAGTTTGAAAATTTTTTCTTACATAATTTCTAAAACTGCATGAATTGCTCCCGCCGCTTTTAAAGCCTGCAGAATGGAAATGCAATCGCGGGGAGTTGCTCCGACAGAGTTTAAAGCACCGATAATATCATTGACATTTGTCGAAGGACCCATGACAATAGAATTTGCCGCCTGCTCTTGAACTTCAGTATCATTATTTCTCACTGTAACAGTATTTCCGTAGCTGAATGGACCCGGCTGAGAAACTCCTGTATTGCTTGTCACTTTGATTGAAAGTCCGCCTTGAGTTATCGCACACTCGTCAACGGTAACATTTCCGCCCATTACAATAGTTCCTGTGCGTTCGTTATAGACAACTTTTGCAATGCTGTCCGGCATTACGGGAAGTTCTTCAATATTTGCAATGAATTCAACAACATTAGTTCTGTAATAAGGCGGAATACTTACATCAATTCTTCCGGGATTAGCCGCACGAGCAACACCGCCGTAAGCTGAATTTATCGCGTTGGCAATTCTTGAGGCTGTAGTAAAATCAGTTTCCGCAAGACTGAAAGAAATCTGCCCTTTTGTTCCAATGTCATCTTCAACAGTTCTTTCAACTATTGCACCGTTTGGAGAAATTCCGACGGTCGGAAAATTTTTCTGTGCAGAACCTCCGCCGCCTCCTGTAACAAATCCGCCCGTAGAAACAGGACCTTGAGCTACTGCGTAAACTTCTCCGTTAGCCGCTCTTAAAGGAGTTTGAATTAAAGTTCCGCCCTGAATACTTTTGGCGTTACCCATTGCACTGACTGTAATATCAATCGTGTCACCTTCGCGAACAAAAGGCGGCAAAGTTGCTGTAACCATAACCGCCGCAATATTATTTGTTTTCCAGTTTGAAGTATCAACAGTTATTCCGTAAGTTCTAAGCATGGAAACTGTAGAATTTATCATGTGTTGGATTTTATCGGAGTCGCCTGTACCTTGCAGACCTACAACAATTCCATAGCCCATAAGTTGGTTGCTTCTTACGCCCTGAACTTTGGCAATATCTTTAATTCGAGTGACTGCCGATTCTGCAAAAACCGTTGAACTTATCAAGGAAATGCAAAGAATCAAAGTCAACACGGTAAAAATTTTTTTCATAAAACACACTTCCAGTCATTAGAACAAGAAATTGAAAATCTGCGTTAAAATTCCCTGACGTTGTTTTGCGTTCAAAGGTCCTTTTCCGTCAAATCTTAATTCGGCGTTGGCAACTTTTGAAGAAGGTACGGTGTTATTCATCATGACATCATCACGGCGAATTATTCCGCGAAAAGTAATTTTCTGTTCATTTCGATTCTGCCAGATTGACTGAGTACCTTCGACGACCATATTATCATTAGGAAGAACTTCCACAACGGTTACCGTAATTTTTCCGCTGAAATTACTGGTGCCTGTAGCGTTTCCGTTGGCTTTAAAAGAATCCGAGCCACTTGCTCCTGCCGCTTTCAAAAAACTAAAAATTCCTGAACCTGCTCCAAGTTCAACAGAACTGTCTTTTGAGTTCGTCGAAGATTTTGTCATGCTCTGTGTAGTCGATTCGTTAATTACAATCGTTAAAATATCTCCGACATTTCTTGCTTTCTTATCTGCAAAAACATTTCCGCGATCTGACCACAAAGATTGAGCGTCAACTGTCAAAGGAACTGACAAGAAAAACGCTGTCAAAATTACGGCAAAAATTTTTTTCCACATAACTAAAAAACCACCTCCACAGTCTGATCATCGACAACCCGTGCAGATATTATTTTCTGCGAAGTTTCATTTTTTACTTTTATTATTTGTCCGACTCTTCCCCTGCTTAAAGCGACTCCCTTTGCAGTTGCTTGAAGTCCTCCGCGTTTAAAAACTATTTTTACAGGTGTTCCCATTGCAACTGCTACAGGCTGTTGAAAATAATTTACAGCAATCGGCAGACCTGCACGGACATACCTGTGCGGAACCATTCCTTTGACGTCGTTCACGTCTTTTACATATTCCGTACGCCCGTCTATAACAATTTCCGCCATGCGAAAATCCGACTCGTTCACAGGCACTTCAATTCTTAAATCATGATTCGCAACAAGAACATTATCATAGACTTTCACAAGCACGCCGAAATTTACATCACGATAAGCTTTCCCGCCGATTGAAATTCTTGCTTTCATAGAGTTCATGCTGGAATAACTCAAATTTGAAAAAGGCATCAAAATTTGTATGTCAATAATTCCGTTGGGCAGAGAAACTTTTGAAATATTGTTAGCGAAAATAATTTCATGTCGCCGAAATTCTCCGCGTTCCTGTAAAATTCTTTCGACTTCATCAGTTGCCATCGCCTGTATTTGTTCGCCCGGGATAATTTGATTTGCTGAAACTTTAGGAAGAAAGCCGACTAAAAAAATCAGTACGACAAAAAATAATTTTTTCATACGATTAAAAAATTATCGTTTAACGCCGTTAGCTATTTCGAGCATTGAATCAGAAGTTGTGATGGCTTTTGAATTTGATTCATAAGCACGCTGAGCAACAATCATATTAACCATTTCTTCAACAATTTGAACGCTGGACATTTCCAAAGTTCCCTGCGTCAAAACTCCTGCACCGTCTGTACCCGGTTCTGATTCAATCGGAGCACCGCTTGCGGCAGTTTCCAAAAATAAATTTTTTCCGTAAGCGTAAAGACCTTCAGGGTTTATAAAACGAACAATAGTTATCTGACCGATTTCAGTTTGCTGACCGCCTGCAGGAGTATCGGAAACTCTTCCGTCATAACTGATAACAACACTGTCAAGAGTAGCATTTTCATCAAGTGTAATATTCGGCTGAACCAAATAGCCGTCGCTTGTAACAAGTCTGCGTTGTGAATCCAGTTTAAAAGAACCGTCGCGAGTATAAGCAGTATCACCGTTCGGAAGTTGAATCTGGAAAAATCCTTCGCCTTGAATACCGACATCAGTAGGACGATCTGTAGTCTGCAAAGGTCCTTGAACAAAAATTCTGTTAGTCGCGGCAACTCTTACGCCTAAACCGATTTGAAGTCCCTGCGGGTATTCGGTTCCGTTTCCTGAAGTTCCGCCGGCATCACGCAGAGTTTGATAAATTAAATCCTGAAATTCTGCACGAACTTTTTTATTTCCGTAAGTGTTGACGTTCGCCAAGTTATGAGCCACGACATCCATATTTTTTTGCTGGGCGATCATTCCCGATGCCGCAGACCAAAGCGATCTCATCATAAAAAAATCATCCTCCTCAAAAAATCGAATCGGACTTCCATGTCAAAAATTTTTTCCATTAAATTTATATCGATTATTTTTTTTTCCGTCTTAAAAAAATTATAAGTCCCAATTTTTTCTGAAAATATCCAAAATATTTTTCTGCCTTGCCTGAACAACTTCGGGAGTCCAAACTCTTTGAGAAACAACTTGAGTTGTCAGCGGATAAGAAATAGTTCCGCCTCTGCTGAAGTATGCAAATTTTTTTTTGTCGAAGTCGTAATTTTGAGCGGCAGAATTTTGACGGCGAGTCAACGGAACAAGATTTGCAATTCTATGAATCCAATTATCACGCTCCGCATAATCGGGCCACCATTTTTCCCACTGTGAACCGGGATTAACTGTCTGCGGCAAAACATGCTCAATAGAAAGAATTTGCGGGTTGTAATCCAAAATTTGACCTGACGCAACAAAAGAATCCAGTCGAAGTATAACGTAACTTCTTCTTCGCGAAGTCAAACGATAAATTTCTCCGCCGAGTGCGTCCAAAAAAATTTTTTTCTCTTCGTCGGAAAGTTCAACAGATTTTAACGGATTCGCCAAATTGTGATTCGGATTTTGCTCCATTTCCTCCAAAAGTTTTTTGTATCTGTCTATTCGTTGATTGGCATTTCGAGAAGTAATATGCATGAAAGCCGAAAGCCTTTCCATTTTCTGAACAAACCAGCGGACATAATTTGTATCTCCCGTTTTATCCACAAAAAATTTCATTGTCGCCGGCATCCAGTCCTCATTATCAATTTTATTCAGCCACATCAAAAAATTATTTATTTCTGCGGCGGTCGAATGATTTATTGAAGAATACGAAAGACTTTTTATCAAAACATAAGCATTTGTGAAAGGTTCAAGCAGGTTCACAATAAAATAAATTGACGGGTGAATTTTTAAATCTTTCGCGATAAATTTTATTTGCGGGATAACAAAATTATTAAATTCTTTCAGCAAAGTTCCTTGAGCTTTTCTTTTGATAAAAACCATTCGCATATGTTTAAAAATATCTCCGAAACCTTGCCGAGTAGCTTTTATTTCAAGATTTTCCCACTTGTCCGCATATGCTCTTTGTTCGGAAGGCGGCATTTTTCCGATAATATTTGCTTTGATTAAATCCGCCGAAGATAAATTCATTCCGCGAGCATTTATAACCGTGAAAACTCTGTAGGAAGTATCGCTGTCATCAGTTGCAACAACTACAAGATAACAACGCGTCATTAGAAAAGTACAAAAATTTTTCAGCCTGTTGACATCAACTTGAAAATTCTGTCCGCTGCCCGTTCCGAAAGTTTCACGAATCTTTTTCATAAAAACGCCGCAATTTGCCCGAATGTGCATTTGTGCTTCAGTTTCAAGAGTGTTTGTCCCGCAAACAAATTTTTCAAGAGCCGCCAGCTTTTTTTTGCCCGGCAGTCTTTTTTGTATATTCTCCTCAAAAAATTTTTGATCTTGACTTCTCATTGTCAAACGAGGTGCGGAAACAGAATTTGCAGTAAAAGCAAAACCGCTCTCCCAAATAAAATTATAACAACTTGTTTGATAGAAATCGTCAAAATAAGCCGCAATCACCGATAATAAAATAGTAAGCGAAGTAAGCCTCTGTTGTCCGTCCATTATTTCGGATTCGGGATTATTCGCATTTTTCTTTGTAATTACTATTGAACCTAAAAAATAATAATTGTCCACAGACAAATTATTTGTAGGCGGATTATTTACAAAAAAATCATACAAGTCTTCAAATAAATCTTCGGCGTTTTTTTCTTCCCATGAGTAGGGACGCTGACCAGCCGGAATTTTATAGCTGAACTCACTTGAAAAAATTTTTTCCAGTAAATATTCTTTGCCGGTAATTGAACTCATTTATTGCACACTTCCATGAAAAAATAAAAAAAGAATCACGAATCAAGTTACAGACTTTTGAAATTTCCGAAACTTGATCCTGATTCTGAGAAAATTACTTGCGAAGGTTGAGCTGTGCAATAATTTCGCGATAGCGACCGATGTCTTTCTTGTTGAGATAGCTCAAAAGTCTGCGGCGTTGACCGACCATTTTCAAAAGTCCGCGACGGGAATGATGATCTTTTTTGTGTTCCTTGAGATGTTCGGTAAGATAAGAAATTCTTGCAGTCAAAAGTGCGATTTGAACTTCCGGCGAACCGGTGTCACCTTCGTGAGCCGCATATTTTTTCATAATTTCGGCTTTGTCTTCTTTAGTCAACATAAAAAATTCCTCCTGTAAAATAAAAATTCACCATTCAGCAAAGTCAGCGTCGGAGTTTCGACAAACTGTGCTGAGGTCTAAACTTTTGCAAGTCTAGCACAGTTGAAATTTTCCGTCAAATAATATTTTTTTCGTAAGCGTCATAAAGTGCTTTGAGTTCTTCAATTTTGTCATAAATTTCAACCTGCAAATCAGATGCCTTGTCAAAATCTCCGCTGTTAAGTGCGTTTATAGTCTGCGTAAACAAAGATTTTTCGTCGATAGAATCTTTTGCAAGTTCTGCACGGAGTTTGAAAATTTTGTTCCAGTTGTAAGAATCCTGATCCGTAACAAAAGGCGTATCAATTTTTTTAGCCTTTCTGACAATCGTTCTGAGTTCGGGCAAAATTCTCGCAATCCATTCAGTTTTCCAGCGTAACAAAGCCGCCTCTTTGAAAGAATTTATAATTCTCTCCTGCAATGCTCCGCCGCTCGTAATAACTTTTACTTTGTCGGGATATTTTTCCAAAGCGTCCATATTTTCCCAGACTGTTCTTGGAGGATTTCCGAAAAGTCTGTTGCGTTCTTCTTCTGTATACTCTTCGTAAACGTCAGCCTCACTTCTGTAGGCACGATCTTTTTCAAGATAGAAACCTTCCTGCCCCGCGTCTTTGCTGAGTTCTTTTAAAAGTTCGTCAGTTGTATGAGTGACTGACATTTTTATTCCGTCCAAAATTGCGGAATAAGCCGCCGCCACTACCAAATAAATATTTGTGTACGGATTACAGCCGCGAAGTTCAAAACGAGTAGCCATAGGGCTTTCCAAATCGCGAATCAAGCTGACTAAAATTGTTCTGTTTCTGCTTGGAATTTTCGGAGTATGACCAAGAGAAGTTACAATACAAACAGGAGCCTCAAAACCGGGTTTTAATCTGTTTAAAGAATCATTTGTTGCACTCACAAACGGGTTAATAACTTCATAATTTTTCAAAAGTCCCATCAATGCACCGTAACCAACCGCACTCGTATAATCTTCAGCAGGATTTTTTGCGGCAAAAATATTATGAATTTTTCCGTCCGCAGTTATCGCCGCAATTCCCAAATGAGTATGCTCTCCGTTTCCTGCAAGTCCGACCATCGGTTTTGCTTTAAAGCTGACTTCAAGACCGTTTGCACGGAAAATTTCTTTGACGACAGTACGAACAATAATTTCATTGTCCGCCGCCTGAACTGCGTTATCATATTTCCAGTCAATTTCCAACTGTTCACAAACATGAGTTAAATGCCCTGATTCGTCAATTTGTGCTTTCAGTCCGCCAACTTCTTTATGACCCATTTCAACATGCAAGCCGAATTTGTCAAGCTCCAATAAACTTTGCTCCAATGCACAACGAACAGCACCATGAGTTCTTTCCCAATACTGTTCTTGCATGACTTGTGATGCTGTCATTTCTTCGATTGCCGCCTCTTCAAGCGGAGTTTTTACCCAAAATTCCAACTCAGTCGCCGAAGTGAAAACAATATCGGTTACTTCTCGTCCGTCAATGTCAAGCCCGCTGATGTCGGGATAATGATGAAATAAATCTACCAATTCTTTTTTGACATGGATTAAAGTATCAGTCAAAACAGAACGCGAATCTACACGCTTGCCCTCATGAATCAAAAATGCGGGAATTCTCAAAGTTCCTACGGGACAATTTGTAATGTTGTCATAATGCTCGAAATTATAATCGACAAACCAGTTGACATTATGATCAATAGGCATGTCAACTTTTGCGTTATTCAAAGTTGCAATACCTGGTAAAACGACGCTTGAACCGTCTGTTTGTACTGCACGCCCTGAAAAAAATTCGTCAATGTCTTTGATAAAAACTCCTACAGGAATTTTTTCATCAGTGTCATTTCCCGCCAAATCAATTCCCATGAGAGAAACAAATTTAATTTCGGGGTGTTCTCGGAGTTGTCTTATAATTTCTTCTTTTGGTGTATTAGCCTTGATTGAGTAAAGTAATTCTGCCGGCATAAAATACGCCTCCTTTTACTGTTAATGTAGATATTACTCCGACGACAATAAATACTAAATTTTTTTCGTGAGATTCTATTCGCATTTCACGTCTGCTAAAAATTTCTCACAGTTTTTGGTAATTTTAATCGTCGGAGTAATAATATATTACAGCTTTTAAAAATTGTCGATAGCTGGAAAAAAATATATAAAAAATCCTCTCCATTTTTTGAAGAGGACTTTTTTTTAGAAAACGTTTAATTTATTCGGTGTAATTCATTGACAGTTCAATAAATTTATTTGCGAGTTTTGCTTTCTGTAAAACTTCTTCAGTAATATCTGCACCGGCTTCAACAATTACTGCACCTGTGTCAGCTGTGATTGTGCGAGATGCTTTTTTTCCGAGAAGAAGTAATTTTCTGCGGTCATCAGCTGATTTTTCTGCGGCAGTTTTTTTCTGGGGCTGTGAAGAATTTTTGTCATTTTTTCCCTGCCCTGATATTGCACGACGTAAAGCCGCCTTAAGTGCCTCTGCCTGTTGAGTAATGGAATCTTTTTTAGTTTTAACTGCAGGAGTTTCTTCAACTGCAGGAGTTTCTTCAACTGCAGGAGTTTCTTCAACTGCAGGAGTTTCTTCAACTGCAGGAACTTCTTCAAACGCAGGAATTTCTTCAACTGCAGGAACTTCCTCAACCGCAGGAACTTCTTCAACCGCAGGAACTTCTTCAACCGCAGGAACTTCCTC
>JAFZMV010000090.1 GCA_017553205.1 Selenomonadaceae bacterium
AAAAAAAGACCAAAAATTTTATGAATAGTATTGCTCATCAGCCTGAAAAAATTTCAAATTTATTTTTGCACGAAAAATTGTTTTTCATGAAATCCTCTTTCGTTGCTTAATTTTTTGTATCTTTAATCGTCGGAGTAATAACATGCTATTCTATTTTTAGACAATCTTTAAAATTTCCATACTTCTCAGCTAATTTTTCATCAAAATCTTTGGCATGATTTAAAAGATACTTCAGATGCCAGCTTTTTTTGCTGTTTTCCATCCATTTCTGATAACGACAAATATATTCATAAAATGCTGACAAAACATAATAGTCTGAGCTTTTCTCACGCATTTTTATTGAATCTGTAACAAATTCGTCGGTACAATTTTTTAATTCTTTAGCAATATCCAGCTGTAAAATTAACCTCTCACTTTTATGAAAACGAATTCGCGTTTTATATTTCTCATCAATAAGAATAATTTCGTAGTTGTTTTTATATTGCTCTGAAAATTTTTTTGCTGTTTCTGTAATCAAATCATAATCTTCAGGCATTACCAAAATATCGACATCTTTTCCAACAGGAATTTCATCAGGAAAATTTTCCGGCATATAAGGTGTTTCATTTCCACGCATACCAAGTAAAACATATTTATAGGGAGATATTTCTTGTAAAAACGTTTTCAGATTTATATCTGGAAAGCATACACTGTCACAAAAATCAGATTGAAATTGATTATCGCAAACATGAATTATAATGTCGTGGAAATATTTATCGATTTTATTTTTATACTTCTCCCGAACAACAGATTTTACACGCTCGACAGCACATGACATAGGCAATCCTGACATTCCTTTTACACGCCAATGATCATAAAATTTTTTAGGTTTGAAGTGGAAAAAAATAAATTCCGGATCATACGGATAAAGAAATTCTGATTTTATGTCAACTTTTACCGGTGCAATATCATCAGCAGAGTAAATTATTTTTTGCATGTGATTGTAAAGTTCTCTGGACTTGAAAGAGAATTTTTCTATGTCTTTAACTTCACCGAAAATTTCTATGTCTTTGAAAATTTCATCGGAAAAAGGAACTGCTGCTCCCCACAAAAATCCGGTAAATTTTATTTGATTTTTTTCTAACACTTCATCTGCTTTATCGATTATGAGTTTGACTTCTTCACGCGAAAAATCATTTTTTAAAAACCAATCAATTTTAAAATCATAAAAAGTTGGCTCTTGGTGTATTTCAATCGTGATGTTTTGCAGGTTATTATATAATCCCATTGCTATTCTGTGAGAGCCGTCCCATAAAGCAAGGTTACAACCTACTTGCACTGCAGAACTTTTATCATAACCCCTGATTTCGTAAGATTTTATGAGTTCAATGAATTTTTCAACAGCTTTTTCACCATAACCTTCAGCAATTCTTTTATCCTGCATTTTTTTATACAGTCTGAATCCAAAATCATTTTTGCCGTAATATTCTTCAATCGCTAAATATCTTACGAAAATATCATAACGATTCAATTCTCCTCTGAAAAACTGTCTGGCAACCAAATCTCTTATCGAAACTGTTCTAATCAATATTTACATTCCTTTCCAGTTATTCGTCAAATTTGCACGACGACTGACACCAATTTAAACCTTCAGTCTTTCGAAGATTCGCCTTGAAAAGAAAATTTCCTTTTATTATTGACAACTCCAGCTGTTACGATTTTTTTCTATTCTCTTTTTTCTCAAGTTTTTCTGCGGCTTGCGGATCGATTTTTTCAAAATAATTTTTCGGAATCAATTTGGAATTTTTTTTCGAGAAAATATAACAATCACTGTAATTTTTTTCGGCAAGTTCAGTTTTTCCGAGTTCGTCGTAAATATCTCCACGCAGTTTATAAGCAATAGGATTTTGTCCATCAATTTTTAAAGCCGCGTCAATATCTGCAAGAGCCGGTTCAATTTCTCCACGCATATGAAAAACATCTGCACGATTTAAAAAGTTATAAAGATTTTCTGAATCCTGTTCAATAGCAAAATTTGCGTCCGTCAATGCACCTTCATAATCTCCGCAGATAGCTTTTGCACGTCCGCGAATTGAAAAACATTCTGCCATGTTGTCTTGATTTTCCGCCTGCATTGCCCGATCAATTTCTTTCAGTGCAAGTTCTCCCTGTCCGTAGTCGTTATAAACGTCGGCATTTATTCTAAGACGTTCAGCCATAATTTTTTTTGCGGAAATATTTTCAGATTTTATTTTCTGCCAATATTCGTGACGTTTATTTTCTTCGTCCAAATATTTTTGCTTGGTTTCGGGAGATTCATTTTCATAAGCGGTTTTTACAGCAGACTGAATTTTTTCTCCGATTTTTTCAATGTAAGAAGTTTCGCGAAGAATTTTATAAACTTTTTCGTCAGTCAAAAAATCTATACGTCTTCCCGAAACTTCATGAAAATTCCAGTCCGAAAAATTTTTTAAATCATGAAAAGCCTTTGCCAATCCACCCGCAAAAAAATATGCTTTCTCCGCGTTTTTGTAAATTTCTCCGAGATTTTCTGCAGTAAAAACTTCTTCGCCGTCAATAAAAACTTTGTAAATTCTCTCAACTCTTTTCACCGTAACATGTCCGTAACTGTAATCAGTCAGAAGTTTTGATAATTTTTCTTCGCGGACTTCTGTATCAGGGTGATCGCTCATAGTTTGTTCGTTAGGTTTGTCTTTTGCGTCGAACTCCAAAAAATCCCGCGTTTCATACCGCAAATAATAATTCATTCTTGCCATAGCCGCAGCACCGCCACCGGGATTAAATCCTGCACTTGTCGTCAAAAAAAATCCGCCTTCGTCCGCTTCATGTTCAGTCGGCAGAGTAATATTTTTTGCGATAGAATAATTTACCATTCCCGACATTTTGCTCCAGTCAACATTTGCATTATCAATATTAATTCCGATAAGCATTGTGCCGAGAGTTTGAGCCGTTGCCTTTGCGTAATTTTTTGCGGAATGTTGTTCAATTCCATGAATCATTTCATGTGCCAAAACAGACGCGATCTCATCTTCATTCAAATTAAAATTTCTGATAAGTCCGCGATTTATGCTGATGTAATTCACGGGATAACATGACGCATTAAATTTTTCGTCGTCATTGACGCTCCAAATAAACGGCAGAGAATTTATCCGCAGTTCGTATTCGGAATCATTAACAAGACGCGTCATAATTCCGTCAATAAGTTTTACGTCAAGAGGATTTTTATCCTGACCGTTTTTTTCAATATCTTGACGACGAGCCGCCATTTGTGCGTTTACATTATTTCCGAGCCGCAGTATTGAAGTCAGTGTCGATTTATAAGCCGCATAAACTCCAGCCGCCTCAGCAGCCGCCGCCCATATATCTGCAGCAAAAACTTTCAACGGTGAAAAAATTTCGGTGAACAAAAATAAAATCGCAAAAAATACTTTTAAAAATTTTTTCGCTTTAACGTATGTAGGAATAACAATCACCCTTTTTCAGTTGATTCCATTTTTGTTTATTAACTGTTATGCCGGCAATTGACACTCCCCACTCCTAAAGGCGGGGGATTCTTAAGAAGTTTGAACTCTGTAGAGGGCAGTCCTTATTCGCTGACGTGCGTCCTTATTCTTAATGGCTGTGCCAAGCAACCTCTACACTGTTGCCTTTCGGCTTCAG
>JAFZMV010000091.1 GCA_017553205.1 Selenomonadaceae bacterium
AACGTCCTATCCACTGGACTACGAGCGCGATTGAATACAGCGGCAACTTTAACACAAAAAAATTTTGCTGTCAATCGGCTTTTAAATATTGCAAAGTGAATAAAATATGATAAAATATCCCCGCCATAAACGGGCAGTGTGGTTGATGTACCCCGTCAACCGAAAGAAGGGAGTATAACCAGATGTTTGGATTATTCGGCGGATCGCGCGACATGGGAATAGACCTTGGAACGGCGAATACACTTGTGCATGTTAAAGGTCGCGGAATTGTTCTGCGTGAACCTTCAGTAGTTGCTATAAAACGTGATACAGGAGATGTGCTTGCAGTAGGTGACGAAGCAAAACAAATGATAGGGCGTACACCCGGAAATATTGTTGCAATTCGTCCAATGAAAGACGGAGTTATTGCCGACTTTGATGTTACTCAAGCAATGTTAAAATATTTTATTCGCAAGGCGATGAATACTACTTCTTTTGTGCGTCCGCGTGTTGTTGTCGGCGTACCTTCAGGAGTAACTGAAGTTGAAAAACGTGCAGTTATTGACGCGGCACAGCAAGCAGGAGCAAGAGAGGCTTATTTAATTGAAGAACCTATGGCGGCTGCTATCGGTGCGGGATTACCTGTTGAAGAGGCTACAGGAAATATGGTCGTCGATATTGGCGGCGGTACAACTGAAATTGCCGTTATTTCACTCGGCGGAATTGTCACAAGTCGTTCAATCAGAATCGGCGGAGATGAAATGGATTCTTCAATAGTTCAGTACGTCAAGAAAATTTATAACTTGATGATCGGCGAACGTACTGCAGAAGAAATTAAAATTACTATCGGAACTGCGATTGTCACTAAAGAAACTGATAAATCAATGGAAATTCGCGGACGTGATTTGGTTACGGGACTTCCGAAAACTTTAACAATTAAATCCAGCGAAATTCGCGAAGCTCTTGGCGATCCCATTTATAAAATTGTTGACGCAGTAAAAGGCACTCTTGAAAGAACTCCGCCTGAACTTGCGGCAGATGTCATGGATCATGGGATTATGATGACAGGTGGCGGTGCTTTATTGAAAAATCTTGATAAACTTATTTCAAAAGAAACCGGCATGCCTGTTCTTGTTTCAGATGATGCTTTGAGTTGTGTCGGCGAAGGAACCGGCAGAGCTTTGGAAGATTTGAATTTACTTAAACGCGTTGTAATGACTTCAAAAAAATTAAAGACCTAAGACAATGAGTGACGTTATTCGCAAAAAGAAAAAATCGTGGAAACAAAATGCCGCGTTGATTGTGTTGTTTATAGTCGTTTTTTGTTCAGTTTTTTTTGCGGCGAGAGGAACTTTAAATCCTGCTCCCGCAGATAAAACTGCTATGGCTATTCTTACACCTTTTCAGCGCGGTTTTTCATGGGTAGGCAGTCAGCTTGCATTTATAAAAGATACAGTCGTCGAAATTCAAACTCTGCACGAACAAAATAAAAATCTTCGTCAGGAAGTTGAACTTTTACGGGCTCAGAATTTAACGGCGGCTGAATTTGCGTCCGAAAATCAAAGACTGCGGGCTCTTTTAGGCTATAAACAAGTTGCCGTGCAGTTTGATTTGGTTGCGGCAAGTGTAATCGGTCGTCAGGCTGATACTTGGTCAAGCGTTGTTGTAATAAATCGCGGAACTTTGGACGGTGTTGCGGATAATATGGCGGTAGTGACTGAATTAGGTTTAGTCGGTCATGTTATCGAGGCAAGTTTAAATTCTTCAAAAGTTCAACTGATTTTAGATCCCAGAAGTTCAGTCGGAACTTTAATTCAGCGTCCCGAATCGAGAGTCGCGGGAATTGTCGAAGGTTATATAAATAATCCTCATCAACCGCGAATGGTGAACATTCCGAAAAATTCTGATGTTAAAGTTGATGATGTTGTTGTTACTTCAGGTTTCGGCGGAGTTTATCCTAAAGGAATTATTGTCGGGAAAATTAAAGAAATTCATAATGAAGAAGGTGGCTTGTTAAAATACGGAGTCATGGAACCTTCAGTAAATTTTGAAAAACTTGAAGATGTTGCAGTTATAGTTTCATCGCGTGAGGCTCCTCCCGAACCTCTTCAACCTCCTCCACAAACTCCCGGCACTGAAACTGATCCGAATGAAACCGCTCAAAAATTGCAGGAGGCTCAACAAATTCAACAACAGGCACAGGAACAAGTCCAACAGGCTCAACAGCAACAATTACAGCAAGCCCAACAACAGGCTCAACAATTACAGCAACAACAGCAGTTACAGCAAAATCAATTTGGAGGTAACGCTCCATGAAAATGATAGTTTCTTGGACGATAATTATTTTGCTGATGTACACCGCACAAACTTCCCTGCTGACTTTTTTGGATTATAAAGGCGTAAGCGTAAATTTGATGCTCCTGCTGACAGTATCGGTTGCATTTATTCACGGCTGGAAATACGGAGTAGCAATGGGATTTGTTACGGGATTTTTGCAAGATTTGACTACGGGAAGTTTTTTCGGCTGTACAACTTTCAGTTATATGACAATCGGAATTTTATTCGGGAAATTTTCTTCTCACGTTTTCAAAGATCAATTTTTTTTTCCTGTATTGAGTGCTCCGCTTGCGGCAGTGATTCATTTTTTCATAATGTGGATTTTAATTTTTTTAATCGGCTATACTGTTGATATTGTTTATGCCGTTCAAAATATTTTAATTCCGTTTATAGTTTTTCAGTTAGTTTTTGCTTGGCTTGTTCATAAAGTTGTTTTCGACTTCGACAAATTTGCCAAAAGGCACGGGTGATTTAGAATGCTCAATAATAACAATAACAACGATGAAGAATATATCGGGCGGCTTAAACCGCTCTCTTTTTTAATGGCGTTGGTTATCGTCGTTTTAATTGCTCGCGTCGGTTATCTTCAAATTTATGACGGAGAATATTATGCAAGACTTGCTGACGGAAACAGAATCAGAATTATTCCGACAGTTGCACCTCGCGGAACTTTTTTTGATCGCAACGGACAACTTTTGGTGACGAATCGCCCGGGCTTTGTTGTTTCTCTTCTGCCTTTGATTGAACCGACTAAGCCCGAAGTTATAGAAAGAATTTCAAAACTTTTAAATGTTCCTCTTGAAGATATTCAAAAGAAAATTTCTGAACATATCGGCTTTGATCCGATTAGAATTAAAACTGATGTTACTCCCGATATTGTCACGATAATTGAGGAGCAGAAATATGAATATCCGGGCGTAGTAATCGAAGTTCAACCGATTAGAAATTACATTCTCAAGCAGGAAGGGGCTCATACTTTCGGCTACGTCAGTGAAATTTCTGATGAAGAACTTGAGCGGAAAAAATCTGAAGGCTACAAGTCAGGCGATATGATTGGAAAATTCGGACTTGAAAAAGTTTACGACAAAGAACTTCGCGGAGAAAACGGCGGTGAACAAGTTGAAGTTGATGTTGCGGGTAAACCTGTTCAGATTCTCGGAAAAAAAGAACCTCGCCCGGGTTACGATTTAATTTTGACGATTGACAGAGATTTACAAGTTGCGGCTGAACAGGCAGTTGACACCATGCTTGCACAAATTCATGCAAATGCGGCGGCTGCTGTCGTTTTAAATCCTCAGAACGGAGAAATTTTGGCGATGGTTTCTCGTCCCGCATTCGATCCGAATTTATTTGCTCATGGAATTTCTACAAAAGACTGGAACGCAATTAACACAAATCCATATCACCCTATGGACAACAAAACTATAACCGGCGAATATCCTCCCGGCTCAACTTTTAAAATCGTCACGGGAACGGCGGCTCTTGCTTCAGGAAAAGTAGATCCCTACGAACAAATTTTTGACAGCGGAACTCACTGGCTGATACCAAAAGGAAATGCTGGCGGTGAGGCTCTCGGCTGGCTGAATTTCCATGACGCTCTTGCACATTCAGATAACGTTTATTTTTATGAAATGGGAAATCGTTTGGGCGTTGACTTGCTCGGACAATATGCAAAAATGTTTGGACTTGGAGAAGTCACGGGAATTGACTTGCCGTATGAATCGCCGGGACTTGTTGCAAGCAAAGAATACAAAATGAAAGTTTATGAAGAAGAATGGTTTTTGTCGGAAACTTTTGACGCGGCAATCGGTCAGGGCTTTAATCTTGTAACGCCTTTGCAAGCGGCAATGGTCATGGGAGAAATTGCGGCGAACGGAAAAAGATTTAAACCGCACGTCGTGAAAAAAATTGTCACGCAAGACGGCGAACTTGTCAAAGATATTCAACCTGAACTTGCCGGAACTTTGGACGTTTCGCAGGAAGTCATTCAAATGGTTCAGTCAGGTTTGCATGAAGTTACAAAGACGGGAACGGCAGCAAGTAATTTTGGAGGATTTCCCTATCAAATTGCAGGAAAGACAGGAACGGCGGAAAATTCTCAAGGCAGAGATCATGGTTGGTTTGTTGCTTACGGACCTTTTGATTATCCAACTGTAAGTGTTGCGGTAATTGTCGAGCAGGGCGGTTACGGGGCAACAAGTGCAGTTCCTATCGGAAGAAAAATTTTAGAGGCGGCGTTTGCTATTCAGGCTCAACGCGGATCTTTTTAAGGAGTGTTTTTTTTATGTTAAAAAAAATTTTTTTGTTGGCGTTAATGACAATTTTTTTATTTGTGCCAAAAACTTTTGCGGAGGAAATAATAATTTTTCACACAAATGACATGCATTCAAGAATTTTGAAAGGAGATGACAGCGGAACTTCAATCGGAATTGCAGAAATGACTGCGGCAGTAAAAACTGTCAAAAAAAATAATCCAAATACTTTTTGGTTTGATGCGGGCGACACTCTGCACGGTCTGCCAAGAATAAATATCAGCAACGGAGAAAATATTATTCCGATTTTAAATTTGTCGGGAATTGATTTACTTATTCCCGGAAATCATGATTATAATTACGGCTCGAATCAACTTGAAAGACTTTCAAAAAAATTAAAATTTCCTGTTCTCAGTGCAAACACCGTCAGAAAAAATAACGGCGAAAAAATTTTCGACGAATACAAAATTTATAATTTGAAAGACGGAATTAAAATTGGTGTTTTCGGTTTAACGACTCCTGAAACTGCTCAATCCACTTCTCCGAAAAATGTTGAAACGATAGAATTTTTAAATCCTGTAGAATCCGCAAAAAAAATGATTGAAAAACTTCGTCCGCAGTGTGATATTTTAGTTTGCGTCATGCATATGGGCGTTGATAAAAATTCAGAATTCACGAGTAAAATAATTGCTGAAGAAACTGACGGAATTGACGTAATTATTGACGGTCACAGCCATACAGAATTGCCAAACGGTTTACAAGTCAAAAATACTTTAATTGCTCAGACCGGTTGTTATGAACATACTCTCGGACAAGTAAAAATTTCTGTGGAAAATAAAAAAATTACTGACAAACAGGCAAAACTTTTAAAAGCCTCCGACGTGAAAAAAATTTCCGAAAAACCTGACGAAAAAGTTTTAAAAGCTGTAACTGATGTTGAAAATCGCACGCAAAAATATTTTAAAAATGTTGTTGCAAAAACTGACAGAAGTTTAACAAGTTTTCGCTTGATTGTTCGTCGTGAAGAATCTGAACTCGGAAATTTACTTGCGGACGCTTTCAGATGGAAAACAGGCACGGATATTGCTGTAGTCAACGGCGGAAGTTTGCGGGAAGATTTACCTGAAGGAAATGTTACTCGCGGAGATATTTTGGCAATTCAGCCTTTCGGAAATAAATTGGAAACTGCAGAAATTTCCGGAAAAATTATTCGTGAAATGCTTGAACATTCAGTTTTTGCTTATCCCGTATCTTTCGGAGGATTTTTGAATGTCAGCGGAATGACTTTCACTTTCGATCCGTCTAAACCTGTCGGAAATCGTGTAGAAAAAATTTTTGTAAATGGTAAACCTCTCGACGAAAATAAAATTTATACAATGGCGACAACAAATTTTGCTTTTCTCGGCGGTGACGGTTATGACATGCTGAAAAATTTGAAAACAAAATCGGTTGGAATTGAAACCACTGACGAAATTTTGACGGAATACTTGAACAAAGTCGGAGTAAAAAATATTGAACTCGGCAGAATAAAAAATTTGCATGAAATGCCCGTCCCTCAAGATGAAATTGAACGTGCAAAAACACATTCTGCGAAAAAAGCCGCGTAAAAAAATTTTTTTAAAAGTTTGTCATAATTTTGGAACTCGTGCATATAACAGAGTGAAAGAAAAAATTAAACAAAAAAATTTTAAGGAGTGTTTAAAATGACAAACGAAATTTTTGAAAAAGAGTTGCAGGGTTTTGATTATTCAGTATTCAGCAAGGTGAAAGACAGCCTGCTTGATGAACTTCTGCAAAAACATCGTCAGGATAATTTCGGCAAGTTCCAGAAATTTTCTGCAGGAATTTTTGATGAGAGAATGACTGATGAAGAACTTGATTATGTTGCGGCGGCTGGAAATCCTGCAATTCAGAAAAATCCTAAAGACGAAAACAAAATTTTTTAAGAAAAGCTACTAAAAAAAGCCGAGTGAAAAAATTATTCGGCTTAATTTTTTTTATATTATAAAAAATTTTTTCAACCTGCAATTTTTAAATTTTTTTTGCGAAGTCGTGCAGGTTTAAATTTTTTTAATTCTTCTTTTGTTAATCTTGGAATATCGCTGAAATCAATGTCATCATCTGTCATTTTTGAAAGTTCTTCAATTTCCGCAATTTGTTCAGGCGTTAATGGCGGAATAGGTTTAGTAAAATTGCTCATAATACTTTTCCTCCTCATCTTTTGTTGCACGTCGAGCCGAAATTATTCTATCCATATTTCCTCGCTCTGTATAAATAACCGTCAAAATATTTCCGACTTTGCCGATAATTTGTATTCTGTCCTCAAAATCGCTGTGAAGTTCATCAAAATAATCAATATAATTTTTATCTAAAAAAACACGATCCGCAGTTTCAAAGCTGACTTTATGTTTTTTCTTGTTAATTTCTGCTTTTTCACTATCCCAAACAAATTTATACACGCCTAATTCATAATAAACATTCAAGTTCATCACCGAGTACATTCTACAACAAAAATTTTTAAAATCAATTTAAAAAATCCCACCGAATTTTGTCGAAGGGATTTTTTATTTTAAAATATTCTTTACACTTATATAAAAATTTTCGTGAACCCCAAGCATTATTAACGTCATTGTTTTTTCATCAAAAACATATGCCAAAAGATATTGCTGATTAAAAATATTAAATTTATGAACAAAAACGCCTTTCAAGTCGCCGACTTTTTCAACTCCGATATTCGGATTTGCGATAATTTTTTTTATTTCTTCATTTACTGCAGCACGTTGATTTTGATGAAGTTTTTTATAAGATTTTTTGAACTCGGTTTTTTGAAAAATTTCCATAAATTATTCCTCAAACTCAAATTTTTCTGAAGGCTGATTTTTTGCAATAATAACTTTTGCAATAAAATCTACAGGCAAATCAGGATTTTCAAGAGCATTTTTTCCGACTTTTGCCCAAAAATTTATTTGATTGTCTGCCGAACGAAAATTTGCTTTTCCTTCCATTTCTGCAGAATTAAACAGACTTTCATCAATTTTCACACTAAAACTTGACATCTTATCACCCCAAAAAAATTTTATCATAAAAAATTTTTCTCTGCAAATAAAAAAATCACAACGACTTTTGTCGAAGGGATTTTTTTTAGTTTACTTTCAAAAAAAATTTGCTTAAGTTCTTCATCGCTAGGTTCTGAAAATTCTTTTCCCGTAACTTTACAAATTTCTTTCAAAATTTTTTTTGCTCGGTGACAAATAAAATTTTCAAAATTATCATTTTCTAAATCTTCCATATCAATAAAATGTGATTTCAAATAAATTTCTAAATTTTCTTCACTGACCAATTCAGTCGCATATTGTTTAGAGTTCTTTTTATTTTTATTTGCCGAATCTTCACCTCGTATAATAAAATTGTTGATATTAACGTCCCAAAGACGTGATATAAATTACAAAGATACTGTGGATTAGTTTTTTTCACCTATCGCCTGACTATTTTTGGCAGATTCTGACCACAACTCTTTGCTAAAATTCATCAGGATTGAGTTGTGGAGAATATGACGGAAAGAAGAAAAGTTCAATTTGATTTTTACGCTCTGCAACCCAATTTTCAACAATTTTTCCGTGATGAACTTTCAAATTATCCAGCAAGAGAAAAATTTTTCT
>JAFZMV010000092.1 GCA_017553205.1 Selenomonadaceae bacterium
ACCGACAGAAATTTCAATATCACGTTCGGCAGGATGTTTGGCATCGCCGTTGGAGATGTGAAAAATTCTGCCCTCAGACAGATTGCCTTGTTGAATTAACCTTCGACGGATCATTTCATTTGTAAAAATGCGTTCTGAATTTGTAAGAGTGGCGACGGCGATTTTTTCCTGTGAATATTTTTTCAGTGCGGAAAAATATTCATCGACGGTAGCAATTTGGCATTGCTGACGATTTTCAATTTGTTGAATTTTATTGCCAAGTAAATCGAAGGATTTATCAACATTGCCCAAGACTGATTCTTTTACAACTTGGAGCAATTCCAAATTTTCACGCTGGCGAGTAATATTTTGAAGAAAGCAGGTAGTCGCACCGTGATTTATCAAAAATCTGTGCGCGTCGCCGACGTTGATAGCGGGAATTTGGTCATAGTCACCGATGGCAAGTAACTTCCAGCCTTTAGCCGCACAAAGTTGCATAAGTGCACGGGCGTGAATATCATCAACCATGCCGAACTCGTCCACTACTAAAAATCCGCCTTTGCTGTCCTTTTTCAAGCCACGAAAATTAAAATCACGCTTAAATTCAAAATCCGTGTTAATGGGCTTATGTAAATTCCTCAATGATTCATTTTCATATTTCAGAAGTAGCGAATCAATGGTGTTGCAGTTTGAAATTCCGCTGTCGTTGGCAAGTTCATCTGCGGCAGCACCTGCAAAAGCCGCTCCTCTTATCGGAATATCACATTTTTCGCAAATCTCATGCAGAATTTTGACAAAATAAGTTTTTCCGCCACCCGCCAATCCCTGCGTTGCTACATAAGAATTTTTTGAAGTAAGAGCAGTTAAAATAGCGGTAACTTGCTCCTGATTTGGCGTGTACTTTTTTTCGACGATGACTTTTTCAAGAAGTCTGTCGGCAGTCAAGCTGTCAATCGCCTGTCCGTTGCCTTGCCCAAGTTGCAAAAGGTCGAGCATATCTTGTTCGCATTTCTCATTTGCCAGTGAAATAAAAATTTCTTCGCCGTTTTTGTCAGTCGTTCGCCTGATCCTTTGACTTCGATTTATAAATTTTTCCACTTCTTCTACTTGAATCTGCGCATTTAATCCAGCGTTCAATACTTTTTGGATAATTTCCAAACGCGTGAATGAAAAATTTTTAAGTTCGAGGTCGGTTAGAGCATCACTGAAAATTTGTTTTTTGGTTTTAATATCCGCAGGAGAAATTTTTTCTTGCCGCTGAATTTTTACATCAGAATTTTTGAGAAAATTAGAAGTGTCGGAAAAGATTTTATCCAAATCAACTTTATGATTTTTGGCTTTTCGGGTCGTGAGAGTGGCAATTTGAGTGGCTACTGCATTATTCTCTCCATACTTTTTTTGTTCGCGAATTATTTCTGCAGAGCGTTGCGAAAAATATTCCTCAATTTCTCGACTGATACCTTTGATCCGATAAATTCCCTTGTCGGCATCATCAAATTCAAGTTTGATTCCTTCGCGTTGTAATTTTGAAACAAGTTTAGCGCGTGCTATCGCTCCGAACAGTTTCTGTTGTTTCATCAAATATTTGATGTCGATTGTGAGAATTTTCCCGTCTTGGGTCAACGTCATATTGGGGATAAAAATATGCGTGTGCCTGTCCAATTCTTCGTTGCGATTTATCTCGTGATTTATTCCGGCGGCTAAAATATTCTGCGTGTATTCAAGTGATTTTCCGCCATAACCGCGTCTCGTTCTGATAAATTTTTCCTCAATCAACGTAATCATTTCATCAGTAACTTCCGATAGACACCGATTTACAATCTCTCGATATTCAGGCGCGACTGCTTGCAGAATGGAAACAGATTTAGGACAGGAAAAAGTGATGTCAACGCCCAATGTCGGTTTTTGTCCTTCATTCTTGCGCTTATCGGTCATTTCAATGAGCGCGGCAAAATGCTTTTTATCTACCGCCTTATTACTTAATCCCACTTTTTCAGAAAGTTTACCTTGCCAAAAATCTTCGCGCTTTGCGTTACGACTGTAATAATCATCTCGGGTATAATAATTCTCAACCTGCTTGCTATTGGTGATCGGAGTAACTGTACAAATCAAGTTAAACCCGCTCCCTATAAAATTCTTTTCCCGCCTGTTTCATCTCTTCAATGGACAAACCATTAGCTTGCATAATTTTAACTAAAGCCCCCGTAATTATCCGCATTTCTTTTCTAAGTTCCAACACTTCGGCTGTCAGTTGGGCAGCTTTATCTTGACTTCCTGATTCCGCAGGTTTCATTAAATTTCTACGAATCAACTCAGATAAAGAAATCCCTAAGCGGGCTGTTTCTTGCCGCAACCTCTCCTCATATTTGTCTTCAAGTTTCAAGCAAACACGCCCCATATCTCAATTCCACCTTCTTCATATCGTTAAAATATTATATAGCTTATGTTCAAACATTTTTTTCATATAATTCATAACAATTCATAAAAAGAAATTATGCACTTCAGTGCAGTGGTTTGTAGTAAATTAATCAATCTTTCTCTAACTTCAAGCTCCCTAAAACTTCCTCATCATTCTCTTCCGATTCTACCTTTTTTTCTTTCGGAACTATGACAAAATTAGCCTGAAATTCCTTTAAACTTTCCACCTTCGTCTGCTGACGAATCCAACTCCCTATTTCGCAATTTATTTTTTGCTCCTCGCGTTCAAGTTTGTCTTGCAAAGTTTGCAACTGAGTTTTTAAATCCGCTATTGAAAGTTTTCGTCTGCTCATTTTTTTATCCCCCTTTGCATTTTTTATAGTATATTCCTCTCAATTTATGCTGTCAATGTTTTATATTTTTGTGTCATAATAACTTCTAATATCAACAAAACACATTCTATCCAAAATGTATTCTATATCTTGTTTGTTTTTTTTATTTTTTTATGCTATACTCTCTCAAAATATTTTTTCTTATGATGCAATAAAGCTCTGTAACGTCTTGCAAACATTACAGAGCTATCCAGTGAATGTCACTTATTCACTTGAAAACCAAATGGCTTTATTGCCACTGTTGGGATTTTTTCCTTTCAGTTACCAAGATTATACTATAGCTTTTTGGCTTTTTCAATAAATTTTGGCGACATTCACTAGTGTGGGTGTCGTTTTTCTGTTTTCTAAGGAGGCTTACTATGAACAGTGCAATTAACTTTAACGTTTCAGTCGCTGATGACGATATTGTCGCTATTTCGTCTTTGTCTAACCATGCTCGTGCTGATTTAATCGCTCATATTAACTCCACTAACCCTCAACTCCTTTTTGACTTCGTCGTTGGAAAAGACGGTAAGCAAATTATCTGTCCTTTTTGCGGTAGCGGTTCCGGAAAACACCATACTGGTGCAAACATTTCTTTTGAAAACGGCGTTTGGCTTTATCACTGTTTCGCTTGCGATAACTTTAAGGGCGATTTACTCAAAATCATCGCTACAGCCAATAATCTTTCCACCAACGGCAAGGATTTTTTTAAAGTTTTAGCTATCGCCTCCAAAATTTTGGGTATTTCTACATTCGCTGATTCAACTTCTGCAACAAAAAAAAATTTTCACTCCAAAGAATCTACTTTGAAAATTCAGCAACCTTATGCCGACTTTAAACTTCTTGTGGACGCTCAAAATAATTTGCCTGCTTTCATCGAAAAATACGGCGGTAAATGGCGTGGCTTATCTCTCGAAACTTTACAGCATAGCCATTGCGGCTTTCTTCCTAATGTTTATTTCCCTGCCGCAGGTCAAGAATTTCCCGCTGTCGTCATTCCCAACGATTTTAACGGAGTTTATTGCCGTTCAATCACTGGCAAATTTCACAAAAATAATAATCCTATGGCTACTACTACCGTCTACCTTCCCGATTCAAATTCTTTCGATTTAGTCATTACCGAAGGGCAAATTAACGCTCTCAGTATCTTGCAAGCCTTTCATGAGCCCAATTTTGGAATTATGGCTTGTAGTGGTACAAGTGGCGAAAAACTTATTCTTCAAAAACTTCAGTCACTTTCCAATGCCGGAAAAAATTTCAGAGTAATACTCGCATTTGATAATGATACCAATCGGGCTGGAAAAATTGCCTCCGATAAAATCTTACACACTCTCATTAAATCAGGTTACTACACTTGCTCCATTGATATTACTCAAATTCCCGATTTTGACTTGAATGACTTATTGCAACGAGATGGCGAAACTGTTTTTCGCGAATCTTTCAATCTTGCTTTTGAACTTGCTCAGGACAAATTAAATAAAATCGCTCTCGATAATGAGTCTGCCTTATTTGGTGAAAGCATTACAAACTATATCACCGATCACTTTCAAGCCTACGTTGACGATAACAAAAAATATTCGCATCGTAAAACCAGCTTTGACAACCTTGATGACGAAATTAAAACCTTTAGACCTGGTATCTACGTCTTAGGCGGTCTTCCTGCTCTCGGCAAAACTACTTTCGCTCTTCAACTTTTGGAACAGTTGGCAAAAAACGGTGATCACTGCTTTTTCTGCTCCTTTGAAATGGAAAAAGGATTTTTGTTCTCAAAACTCTTGGCTCGCGAAGTTTACAAAATTGAATCTAACGACTTTTATTTTTCAATAAAAAACCCCTTGACTGCTGTCAAAATTTCTCAAGGCAATATTTACGAACACGGCAACGCCTACAGAACTGCCATTAAAAACTTTTCTGAAAATCCCATTCCGCTTTTTATTTGGGAACTTGACGACTTAAATATTGATTCTTTGCTTGAACGTCTTCAAAAAATCTGCGCGAAACTTGAAAAACCTCCTATTATTTGTATCGACTACCTTCAACTCTTGGCTGCTGGCAACGAAAATACTAAGTCTGCTCTTGATGACATTCTTCACAAGATTTTTTCTTTCCGCCGCAAAACCAACTCCACTTTTATTGTCATCAGCAGTCTTAACCGTGCCAACTATCATACTGAAATTTCTTTTGAAAGTTTTAAAGAAACCGGCAGTATTGAATATTCCGCCGACGTTATTTGGGGTCTTCAACTTTTACTTGATAAGCGTACTCAGGCTGACGCTGAAAAAGCTAAAAAAGAAATCCCTCGCAAAATTCAACTCAAGTGCTTGAAAAACCGTTTCGGCTCTAATTTCGATGTTGGGTTCTTCTACTACCCCAATGCTGATGTTTTTATTCCTATGTTCGAATATGGGGCTTACACCGACTACAAACCCAATAATATTTCTACTGGAGATGATGAAGATGATGGACACTCCTCAAACAATTTTTAAAAATTTCGATTCGCTCATTGTTCCTATCGACAAACTTTCCAACTACCTCTTCGCCGCTGATGTCAAAAACATCGATAACATTATTGAGGATAAACGACTTAAAATTTTATCCCCTGTCAAAATTATTTTCCCGAAAGACGAGAACGGCAACACTAACCTGACACCTTTTGAAAAATTGATTTTGAATGTTCTACTTTCTGTTCAAGATGCCGGAAATGAATATATCAGCTACTTCAAACTTTTTCATTTACTCGGCGGCGGCAAAAATATTAACAACGCTGATAGACTAAAAAAACTTATTGACAAAGCACTCTGGAAACTTCGCTGTACTGATTTAACCATTAACTTAACTGATATTGTTGGCAAGCGTAAAAAATACGCTGATAAATTAAATGCTCCTTATAACAAAGCCGACAAAAAAAATATTACTTGGCGTGGTTGTTTACTTCCAAACGAAATTGTTACTGCAAGTGTCAACGGCAAAATTACAGAAGGAACAATTCATCTTCTTGGTAAGTCTATTATTCTTCGTATTGCCGATTTGAAAGACCAAGTCGCTCATGCTGATTTAAATCTTCTTGCCGTTCCTATTCGCACCACTGAAAATACACTCACTTTAATCGGCTATTTGTTGGAACGTATCCTTAAAATCAAAGGCAGTAACGACGAAAACCGAAAGCATATAACTAAATTAAGCAACGCCATTTCTTTCGATAGTCTCTTCAGACAGTGTGGTATTTCTGCTGAAGATAAGCGACAACGTTACGAAATCCGTCAAACTGTTTCTAAAATTCTCGCCTTCTTCAAGGAACAAAAATTTATTTCTGATTACAGCTTTAATAAGAGCACTGACGGCGATTTTTCTATCAAAATTTCCTTCTAAAGGTAATTTTTTCATCTTTAAACTTTGAAAATTTTGAACTGAGCCCTTCAAAAAATATGAAGGGTTTTTTCTATGACAAATTTTCTGAAATCTTTTTTTGTAAAAATGCCGTTTTTTCGTTGATACGCCTAGTTCTTTATCTGAAAAAAAATGAAAGCGAAATTCAGACCATGCACTCTTAGCCGACCAACTAGCACTCTTAGCCGACCAACTAGCACTCTTAGCCGACCAACTAGCACTCTTAGCCGACCGCACTCTTAAAAGGTCAAACTTTTTCTCCGCATAAACACGCCATTTTCTTTAAAAGTCAAACTTTTCAAATTTTGTATATACTTGTATATACTCTATATACCTTTATAGCAAAGCGGATTTTTTTTTTCCGCTTACGCTAAAAAAATCCACGCTTTGGATTGTGAGAAAGTTGAGAGAGAGAAAAACCAAAACTCCAAAATTTTCCGTTCAAGTGAAAAAAACTGCTGCTGACTGACGAAACTGCAAATGAGAATGATTTTTAAACTCCAAAATTTTCCGTTCAAGTGAAAAAAACTGCTGCTGACTGACGAAACTGCAAATGAGAATGATTTTTAAATACGAGATTTGACTGAAAAATAATAAAAACCGCAGATGACAAAAAATTTCGACTGCAAAAAATGGGAATGCGTCGAAATCTCATTGAACTGCGGCTTTATAAAAATTTTAATATTTTTTGTTGATTGTTTAAGTGTTCATGCTAAATGATTGCTTTATGCTCTCCAAAAATTTTTCGGCAATAGGAGAAAAATTCGAGAATTTTTTCCAAGTCAAATACAATTTCGTTTCAAGTTTAGGAAAAAGCGGGCGAAAAATTAAATCGCTTTCACTCGACACATCAATTAACTTGTCGAAAGTCAAAAGATAACCCAAATTTTCTTTAACAAAAATTGAGCCGTTATAAGAAAGCTTAAGCGAACATTCCAAAAAAAGTTCATCAATGCGACCGTCGCACCATTTCGCAATTTCTTTTTTCCAAGCCTGTCCGGAACAAAAAAGCGATAAGCCAATCAAATCTTCAAATTGAATAAAATTTTTTTGTGCAAGTACATCGTTTTTTGGAATTATCAAGCCCCATTCATCAGCTTTAGGAAATTCTAAAAAATTATATTTTTGAATGTTAGGAGTTTCAGCCAGAACTACAAAATCTAAAATTCCATTGTCCAACTTTCCAATAATTTGCTCGGTATCGCCGCTGGTTATGTGATAATGCAAATTCGGATAAATTTTTTTCAAATTTTTAATTTCCTTCGCAAGATAGCTGATCAAATGAGATTCAGCTAAACCAAAAAAAATTTCGCCGCCAATAATTTCATCGGCTTTAATTTCCAAAACAGTTTTTTCGGTCAGTGCAATGATGTCGGTGGCACGATTTTTTAAAAATTCGCCTTCAGCAGTCAATTTTATGCCGGAAGTTTGACGAATAAATAATTTTTTTTCGAGTTCGCTTTCAAGTTCTTTAATTTGCTTTGAAAGTGAAGGTTGCGAAACGTGCAAAATTTCTGCCGCTCGCGTAAAATTTTTTTCTCGTGCTACTGTCAAAAAATATTTCAAAGTCCTAAATTCCATTCCAATCACTCCTGCGAAAATTTTATCGAGTGATATTCAAAATTGGAATATCACGAAATGAATTTTAAGTATTGGAAGAAATTTTTTTCGAAATGTAAAATAAAAATATCAAAAAGATGTTGGAATAAGATTTTTGGAGTGATTAAGATGAAAAAATCTTTGAAAAAAATTTTAATCGGAATGATGAGTTTGGGAGTGATTGGAATGACAATGACAGCAGATGCTGCAAAAATTCCTGTCGATGCGAAAATTGAATCGACAAGCACAATTCAGAAAGAAAATTTGCAACTTGAAAAAAATTGGGACAAAGTTTTTGCGAAAAGCGACAAAGTAAATCATCAAAAAATAACTTTTGTTAATCGTTACGGAATAACTTTGGCGGCAGATATGTACACGCCGAAAAATTTTTCTGGAAAACTTCCTGCGATAGCAGTTTGCGGAGCGTTCGGAGCAGTAAAAGAACAAATTTCGGGACTTTATGCACAAGAAATGGCTGAACGCGGATTTTTGACAATCGCATTTGATCCGTCGTTTACAGGAGAAAGCGGAGGATTTCCGAGATTTGTAGCATCGCCCGACATAAACACGGAAGATTTTTCAGCTGCAGTAGATTTTTTGGCGACGAATAAAAATGTTGACGCAAATAAAATTGGAATTATCGGAATTTGCGGATGGGGCGGACTTGCATTGAATGCGGCGGCGATTGATACGCGAATTAAGGCGACTGTGACTGCTACAATGTACGATATGAGCCGAGTTATGGCAAATGGATACTTCGACAAAGGAAAGGACTCAGAAACGCTTAAAAATGAGCGTCAGCAAAACAGAATAAATTTGAACAATCAACGCACGGAAGATTACAAAAATAAAAAATATGCTCGTGCAGGCGGAGTTGTAGAAAATCCTGAAAATTTTCCGCAATTTGTGAAAGATTATTACGCATATTACAAAACTGAACGCGGCTATCACAAACGCAGTTTAAATTCCAATGGCGGATGGAACTCGACAACTGCATTGAGTTTCATAAATTTTCCGCAACTGACTTATACAAACGAGATTGACGGAGCAGTTTTGATGATTCACGGCGAAAATGCACACAGCAGATATTTTTCAGAAGATGCTTTTGAAAATATGACTGGCATTAAACCGAGCGGCTTTGATACGGTTGCAGGAAATAAAGAACTTTTGATAATTCCGAACGCAAATCATACAGACCTTTATGACGGAGGAAATAATAATTACATTCCTTTCGATAAAATTGAAGATTTTTTCAAGAAAAATTTGTGAGGCGATTTTATGAAACTTGAAGAACTTTTGGAAAGTTTTGCAGATGAAAATTCTCCTGCGGCGAAAAATCCTGAACGTTTGAAATTTTTTCGTGAACTTTGCGAAGAAACACGAAAAATGGAAATGGAATTGAACACGAGTTATCATACGCCGCAAGAAATTATTGAAATTATGTCGAGATTAACGCGAAAAAAAATTGATGAGAGTTTTCGACTGTTTCCGCCGTTTTACGCAGATTTTGGAAAAAATATTATTTTTGGGAAAAATGTTTTTGTAAATTCCGGCTGTCATTTTCAGGATCAAGGCGGAATAAAAATTGGCGACGGAGTTTTTATCGGTCATAATGTAGTTTTGGCGATGGCTACGCACGATTTAGACCCGCGAATGAATCGAAAACTTTCTTATAAGCCGATTGAAATAAAAAATAATGTTTGGATAGGTTCAAATGTGACAATTTTGCAAGGCGTGACGATTGGCGAATGGTCAGTAGTGGCGGCAGGAGCAGTTGTAACAAAAAATGTTGAGCCGTTCACGGTTTTCGGCGGAGTTCCGGCGAAATTTTTAAAAAAAGTTGATACAAACTCTGAAATAAAAATTCAAACGAGTTTGGAAGACGGAGAGATTTAAATGAAAAAATTTTTGACGACGATTTTTATTTTCGTCGTATTTTTTTTATTTTTTGATATTGACAAAGTGTCAGAATAATAATATACTCTGTGATGACAGAATGTCAGAAAAAATTTGAAAGGAAATTGAAATTATGCCGAAGGGATCACCTGAACTTACAGCCGAAAGACGCGAAGAAATTATTTCAGCATGTGAAAAACTTTATCAGACAATGAGTTTTAAAGATATTACGATAATAGAAATCGGAAAAGCAACTTCATTCACACGTACTTCAATTTACAATTATTTCAACACGAAGGAAGAAATTTTTTTGGCGATGTTGCAAAAAGAATATGAACGTTGGATTGAAGAACTCGAAAAAATTATTTCTGACAATGAAACTTTGACCAAAAATCAATTTGCCGACAAAATTGCAAAATCTTTGGAAAATCGCAGACAACTTTTAAAATTGATGTCGATGAATCATTTCGATATGGAAGAAAACAGCCGCGATGAAAATTTAGCCGAGTTCAAAAAATCTTATGGAAAATCTTTGCGAACAGTAAAAAAATGTCTGGACAAATTTTTTCCGAAAAAATCAGAAGTCGAGAAAGAAAATTTTTGGTATGAATTTTTTCCGTTCGTTTATGGGATTTATCCTTATGCGGTTGTTACGGAAAAACAAAATCGAGCAATGGAAAAAGCAGGAGTAAATTTTAAATTTCATTCGATTTACGAACTTGCTTATAACTGTATTTTGAAATTGTTGGATTGAATTATGGACAGAAGAAATTTTTTAAAAATGTTGAGTATCGGGGCGATGAGTTTTTTTCTGAGCGGTTGCGGATTGACTGCGGCGGCTGATGAAGAAAATTTGCCGAAAAAAAATATTTCGGGAGGCAAAAAAATGAAAATAGTAGTGATAAACAGCAGTCCGCATTCTGAAAAAGAATCGACTTCAAAATTTTTGGTGCAAAAATTTATTGAAGGTGCAAAGTCGAAAGGACACGAAATTTTTATTTTTGATGCGGCAAATGAAAAAATAAATCCTTGCAGAGGATGCAATCATTGCGGAATGGACGGCGATTGCGTTTTTAATGACGCAATAACAGAAAAACTTATGCCTAAAATGTTGGAAGCAGATTTGTTAGTTTTGGTTACGCCGCTTTATTATTTTGGAATGTCGGCGCAGTTAAAAACTATCGTGGACAGATTTTATTCGCGAACAACAAAATTGAACGGGAAAAAATCAATTTTTATGGCGACGGCGTGGAACAGTGCAGATTGGACAATGGAGGTATTGCAAAAACATTACGAAACTTTGATGCGTTATATGAATTGGGAAGATGTCGGACAAGTTTGGGCAGTCGGTTGCGGTTATCGTCAAGCCGTAGAAAATTCTGAGTTTGGCGACGTTGCTTTTAAAATTGGTGCAAATTTGTAATTTTTTTCTGAAAGGAAATTAAATCGTGAAGATGAAAAAAATTTTATTGATGTCAGCAATGATGGGACTTTTCGGAACAGTGGGAGCAAGTGCAGAATCTGCGACGATTGATAAAACTTCAATGCACTTTGATTCAGAAACAAAAAAATTTGATCCGGAATTTACAGAGCGATTTAATTATTTTTCGACGCAAGAAGTACCTTCGCTCGGGAAATTGGATAAACGCACAAGATATATTTCAATTTTATCAGCGTTACTTGGTTGTCAGGGAGTTGACGAATTTAAAAGCGTTTTGAATGTTGCACTTGATGACGGATTAAAGCCGATTGAGGCAAAAGAAATTGTTTATCAAGCGACGGCGTATCTCGGAATCGGACGTACAAAACCTTTTTTGAGCGTAACCAATGAAGTTATGAAGGCGAAAAAAATAAAATTGCCGCTTGAATTTCAAGGAACAACAACATTGGAAAATCGTCGGGAAATGGGAACTGCAAAACAAGTTGAACTTTTCGGCGAACAAATGCAAGAATTTTGGAAACAGGGCGATATAAATTATATGTTAGCGGCAAATTGTTTCGGAGATTATTACACTCGCAACGGACTTTCAAATAAAGACAGGGAGTTAATTACTTTCTGTTACATTGCGGCACAAGGCGGCTGTGAACCGCAACTGCAAGGACATACGGCGGCAAATTTTAAGCAAGGAAGTGACGCAGAATTTTTGACAAGAGTAATTACAGAAATTCAGCCGTACATTGGTTATCCGCACAGTTTAAACGCACTGGCAGTAGTAAAAAAAGTTGCCGAAAAAAAATAAAAAATTTTCGGAGGTGAATTGAATGAAAATTACGCGGAGAAAATTTATAAAAACTGCAGGAATGATAACGGCAAGTGCAGGAATTATCGGCGTTGGAGATTTTATTTCAGGTTGTTCTGCAGAAGATAAAAATTTGAGCAACGCAGATGAAAAAATAATTCCCGAAATCGCTGAAAAATCAAAAGTATATTTCACGAAAAAAATTGATTCGGAACATTTGATTAAACTTTATCAAAAAATAAATTCGGAAATTACAGGTAAAGTTGCGATTAAATTGCACAGCGGAGAACCGCACGGGCCGAATATTTTGCCGCGTGATATGGTGCAAAAATTTCAGTCGCAAATTCCAAATTCAACGATTATTGAGGCGAATACAGCTTACGGCGGTGCACGAGCAAATACCGCAAGTCACAGGCAGACACTTGAAACAAACGGTTGGACTTTTTGTCCGGTAGATATAATTGACGCGGAAGGAGATGTAAATTTTCCGGTCAAAGGCGGATTTCATCTTGAAGAAGTTGCAATGGGATCGCATTTAACAAATTATGATTCGATGATAGTTTTGACGCATTTTAAAGGTCATACTATGGGCGGATTCGGCGGAAGTTTGAAAAATATTGCTATCGGTTGTGCGTCTGGAAAAGAAGGAAAATTGCAAGTTCATGGTGTCAGAAAATTTGGCAGTTGGGTAACCGGCGAAAGACTTATGGAATTGATGACGGACAGCGGCAAGGCAATTTGTGATCATTTCGGCAAAAAAATTGTTTTTTTGAATGTATTACTCCGACGACAATAAATACTAAATTTTTTTCGTGAGATTCTATTCGCATTTCACGTCTGCTAAAAATTTCTCACAGTTTTTGGTAATTTTAATCGTCGGCGTAATAATGCGGCGAATGAGCGTTGATTGTGATTGTGCCGGAACTTCGGCGGCTGAACCGACAATGGCTGACATTGGAATTTGTGCGTCAACAGATATTTTGGCGATTGATAAGGCTTGCGTTGATATGATTTATTCCGCACCTGACGGAAAAGATTTAATTGAAAGAATTGAAAGCCGAAAAGGTTTGCGACAACTTTCTGCAATGGAAGAAATCGGGCTCGGTAATCCAAATTATGAATTGGTTGAAATAAATTGATGAATCGAAGAGAATTTTTAAAAATTTCAAGTTTAGCGGCAATGTCAATTTTTTTAGGAGATTTGAGAATGGTTGAGGCAAAAAATTTTTCGAGAAAAATAGATTTTCACGCACACGCAATTTTGCCGTCATATATTGAAGGCTTGAAAAAATTATATTTCGACTTGGCAGGAGATCCGATGCCTGAACAAATGGATTTTTTGTTAAAAATTTCGGACGAAAATCATTTAATTTACGGCTCAAATTATCCTTATGTTCCTGCAAATGTCTGGCTGAAGAAAAAATCTTTGCTCGACGCAGAACTTGCGAAAAGAAATTTGACAGAAAAAATTTATTCAAATAATGCTAAAAAAATTCTTGAGGAGGAGTTTTTATGAAAAATTTTCCAAAAATTGCGCTCGGAGCATGGGCGTGGGGAACAGGAAATGTTGGCGGAAATCAAATTTTTGGTCACAATCTCGAAAAAAATGATTTGCAACCGATTTTTGATGTGGCGATGAAAGCAAATTTAAATTTGTGGGATACTGCGACGGTTTACGGTATGGGCGCGTCAGAAGAAATTCTCGGAAGTTTTGTAAAAAATGTTGAGCGCGAAAAAATTTTTATTTCAACAAAGTTTACTCCGCAAATTGCCGGAATTTATGAAAATTCTGTTGAAAAAATGCTCGACGCAAGTTTGCAACGCTTGAACACAAATTTTATTGATATTTATTGGATTCATAATCCGATGGACGTTGAAAAATGGACTCCGATGTTGCCGCCGTTGATTAAGAGCGGAAAAATTAAAAAAATTGGCGTTTCCAATCATAATTTGCAAGAATTGAAACGCGCCGACGAAATTTTAAAAAATTTTGGTTGCAGAGTTGATGCCGTGCAGAATCATTTCAGTTTGTTAAATCGTTCTTCAGAAAAAATTTTGGATTATTGCAAAGAAAACGATATAAAATTTTTTGCGTATATGGTTTTGGAGCAGGGCGCATTGTCGGGAAAATATGATACAAAAAATCCTTTCCCGGAAGGTTCGGCACGTGCACAAATTTATAATCCGATTTTGCCGCAACTTGAAGAATTGATTGGCGAAATGAAAAAAATTGGCGAAAAAAATAATTTAAGCGTCGCGCAGGTCGGAACAGTTTGGGCGATTAGCAAAGGAACTTTGCCGATTGTCGGCGTTACGAAAATTCATCACGTTACAGATTTAGAAAAAATTCTTGATGTAAAACTTTCCGACGATGAAATTAAAATTTTGGAAAATTTTGCGGATAAAGCAAATGTTTCGACGATTCGCGAATGGGAAAAGAAAATGGAGTAAATTTTTATGAAAATTATTTTGTCACATATACTTATCAATTCAAAGACTACAGCAAATATGCGGTGAATGATTTTATAGCTGAACACAAGAAAAAAGTTTTGGAAGAAAAATTTTCGCAGGATTTGCAAAATGCGTTTGAACTTGGGCAAAGACTTGCGAAAAAAATTATTTAAGGAGGAAATTTAATTTTTGGTGTCGTTCAAGTTTCGGAACTTCATAAAAAAAATTAAAAAAATCTTATCGCCGTGAAAGAAAATTTTTGCGGCGAATTTTTTTGGAATTTTTTAGCGAAAAAATTTTTTGAAAGTTGTTCAGAAGTGGAAATTGGATTGAAAAATAAAAAAATGTTGAATTGGCGCGGATTTTTATTTTTGATGAAACTAATTTTTGTGTACATAAAATTCAAGAAAAAAGTTTTTGTGTACATTTTATTATTTTTGAGGAGGTTGTTCAGATGAAAAAAGTTATTTTAATGCTGGTTGCGATTTTTATTTTGAACTTTAATATTGCAACGGCGGCGGAAGTTTGGAGTTTTCCAGAAAATGCGGTGAGACTTGAAGGCGTGGAAAAACAAAATTATATTCGCGAAAAAATGAACGCGATTTTTCATCCTTCGCCAGACAAAAAAATTTCTCCGGCAAATTTTGAAGTTCCCGACGGCTGGATTTATGAAAAATTTTCTGTTGACGGCTTGCCCTGCGAAGTTTTAGAAAATCCTGCGGCAAAAACTGACAGAGTTATTTTGCAACTTCACGGCGGCGGATATGTTTTGCCGCTCCGCAACGGTCACAGAAATTTAGGAATAACTCAAGCAGTTCTTGCAGACGCGAAAAAAATTTTTTTGGTAGATTATCGAGTTGCACCTGAAAATATTTTCCAGCCGCACAAGATGACGCATTGAAAATTTACAAAGAAATTTTGAGTCGCGGAATTTCTCCCGAAAAAATAATTGTAATAGGCGATTCAGCAGGCGGAAATTTGGCTTTAGCTTTATCGGTCGCGTTGAAAGAAAAAAATATTCCTCAGCCGAAATTGATGATTTTGATTTCAGCGTGGGGAACAGTTGAAAAAAATTTGTCGTCGAGAAAATTAAATGAAAATCGCGATTTAGTTTTGGGAAAAAATTTTTCGCCTCTTTACAATGAAGTTTGCAAATATTCTTCGTACGCAAAAAATTTCAACAAAAAAAATCCGAACTTGTCGCCGATTTACGCAGATTTTACAGGATTTCCGACAATGTTGATTCAAGCTGGCGGCTATGAAATTTTATTGAACGACAGCATAGAAATTGCGAAAAAAGCGGCGACGGCTGATGTGAAATTTACTTTGACAATTTATCCTGAAATGCCGCACGATTTTGCATTGATGTTGCCGACTTTGCAGGACAGTTTGGATTCTTTTAAAGAAATCCAAGATTTTATCAATCAAAATATGAATGATTAAGGAGGAATTTTTATGAAATTTGTTAAACTTGGCAATTCTGACTTAAATGTTTCAAAAATTTGTTTAGGTTGTATGGGATTTGGAAATTCTGCGACAGGTCAGCACAGTTGGACGCTTGGCGAAGAAGATTCACGCGAAATTATCAAACACGCACTTGAAAGCGGAATAAATTTTTTTGATACGGCGATTGTTTATCAGCAAGGTTCGAGTGAAAAATTTTTAGGTCGTGCGTTGAAAAATTTTGCAAAACGCGATGAAGTTGTTGTTGCGACAAAATTTTTGCCACGAACTCCTGAAGAAATTGAAAATAAAATCAGTGGCAAGCAACATATTTTAAATTCTCTCGAAAAAAGTTTAAAAAATCTCGGAATGGATTTTGTAGATTTATATATTTATCATATGTGGGACTATCAAACTCCGATTTTTGAAATTTTGGACGGCTTGAATGAGGCGATAAAATCTGGAAAAGTTCGTTACATTGGAATTGCGAATTGTTTTGCTTATCAACTTGCGAAAGCGAAT
>JAFZMV010000093.1 GCA_017553205.1 Selenomonadaceae bacterium
AGAAAAATTTTAAACAATCAATGTCTTGATCTCTTCGATCATAGACTTTTTGCGGACAGTCACCAAACAAATCCGCATGCTCGTCTTCCACCAAAAGACACACAGGAGCGAAATTTTTCGGGTTGTCCTCCCACCACGAATTGAACCCGATGAACCGCCGTCGACTTCGGCAGTTCCACAAAATTCCCTGAAGAAGAATCATCAAGAAATTTGGGCGTATTTTAAGATAATGGCGGGAAAAAACAATACGCTGTTTTTACACCAAGATTGACAAGTGTGAAAAGCAAATAAAAAATGTCCCTCAACGAATAATCGAAGAAGAATTTTTATCGGTGAAAGTATTTCTGTCTGCAAGTAAATTCATTTCGGAAATAATTTTTTTTCGCTCCGATAAATTAATTTCCGCCGTCAAAATTTTTTCTCCCGGTTCGACTTCAGAAATAATTTCTCCGCAAGGATTTACAATTTCAGATTTCCCCGAAGAATTTACAAAGACAACAAAAATTTGATTTTCAATCGCCCGAGCCTTCGTCAAAATTTGTCTGGGGTAAAGTCTTTTCAAACTCCAAGCGGCAGGACAAAATAAAATTTCAATTCCCTGTAAAGTCAAATTTCTGATAAATTCAGGAAAACGAATATCATAACAAATGGCAATTCCGCATTTTATTCCGTCAATTTCAAAAACAGAAAAATTTTTTCCCGCCGTAAAAACTTTTCCTTCGTCCGCAAAAGTAAATAAATGCGTTTTATCGTAAACAGAAATAATTTTTCCCTGCCGATTGCTGACAAAACAGCGGTTAAAAAATTTCCCGCCGTCCTCAACAATCACAGAACCTGCAATAATATTCACGTCAAATTTTTTGGAAAGTCCGCAAATAAAATTTTTTGTGCGTTCTCCATGACTGTCCGCAAAATTTTCAATCGGTGTAGGATAATAACCTGTAGACCAAAGTTCAGGCAAAATTAAAACGTCCGAATTTTTTGCCTGCTCAATCAATTTTTCTGCGGTAGAAAAATTTTTTTCGATTTTGCCGAGTTCAGATTTAAACTGCAGTATTGATACAAGCATTTTATTCCCCCAAATATTTTCAGACTTTTTCAAATTGCAAATAAATTCTCCTGTCAAAAAGATTTACAAGCCGTGAAAACGGTTTCTAAATGATGTCAATAACTTCGTCAGTGTGTGCAGTCAGAATGTCTTTCGTAATTTGTCCGTCCTTAACTAAAATTTGTCTGTCGGCGGCTTGTGCAATATCGGGTTCATGAGTTACTAAGATTATTGTTGAGCCGGTTTTGTGCAGGTCTTTAAAAATTTCCATGATTTCTCCTGTTGATTTTGTATCCAAATTTCCTGTCGGCTCGTCTGCCATGATTATTGCAGGTTTCATTGCTATGGCTCTGGCTATAGCCACTCTTTGACGCTGACCGCCTGAAAGTTCGCTGGGCAGGTGTTCCGCTCTGTCGTCGAGTGAAACTTTTTTTAGTGCGTCCATAGCCATTGATAATCTTTCTTTTGTTTTTATTCCTGCATAAACTGACGGGAGTGCAACATTTTCCAAGCTCGTCAATTTCGGCAGTAAATTAAAATTTTGAAAAACAAATCCTATAGTTTTATTTCGTATCATTGCAAGTTCGTCGTCGGAAAGTCTGCTGACTTCTCTGCCCAAAAGTTTATAACTTCCTTCAGTCGGTCTGTCCAAACAGCCCAAAATATTCATCAAAGTAGATTTTCCTGAACCTGAAGGCCCCATTAACGCGACAAATTCTCCTTCATCAATTTTTAAATCTACTCCGTTTAATGCGGCAACAATTTCACTGCCCATTTTGTAAAGTTTTTTTACGCCTTTTATCGTCACGACATTTGCCATAAACTCACCTCTGAACAAAATTTAAATTTATTAAAGCAAACTTTTTGAAAAACAAAATCTCCGACAAAATTTTTCATCGGAGATTTTTTTGTTTAAAATCTTTCTGTTACGAATCATTTTTCAATCAAATTTAAAAATCTTTCAAGACACCACACCATCCAACGCTGATTTCCGTTCAAACTTTCTTGACAGTGCGGCAAAAATTCTTCGCGTGTCGGACCTTCCCAATTTTCAAACCATTCATTTACAGGACGAGGCATTGGAGTTTTTTTCGGAATATCTTCACCGGGATAAAGTTTTCTGAAAGCATCGCGAACAATATATTTTGATTCTCCCGAACGAATTTTTTTATAATCAATCGGATTTTTCATTTTCGTTAAAGCATATGGAGCAATAAATTCAATTCCCTCCATTCCACATGCATTTGAATAAGTACTCAAAGCCTCTTGTCGAAAATATTTGTTCACAAAGTCATGTCCGTCAATATATCCGTTAGTTTCAAACTCATTAAACGGACTTAAAGGCAATTCGGGATTTTTTAAAACTTTATACGGCATAACGTAAGAATATCTTTCAACAAATTCGCCGAAAGTCCAATTTTTTGCCAGAAGTCCGTCCATGCCACCGTAAATAATATCTGCATTTTCTCCGAAAATAAATTTTGTGAAACCGTCTGCCAAAACTTTTTTTGCGGCGATATAAATTTGCGTTTCTATTGAGTGAATCGGAGCCCCTTTTCTCTGCATGAGTTTATCAACAACAGACTCAACATCTTCCCAATAAATGTCAATAATTTTATGATTAAGTTTGCAAATTTCTGCGTAATGTGCGGCTCGTTCTGATTCGTCCTCAACTTTTTTGCCCGGTACAAGACAGCGAAAAGTATAAGCCGTTGAACCTTCAGGCATGAACTTCGCCAAAATTGCCGAATCAATTCCGCCACTTAAAGCTAAAGCCGCTTTTCCGTCAGCAGTCACAGATTCAATTTTTTTCTTCAAAAAATTTATAAGTTCTTCGCCGTCTGCAATCGGAGTACGTTCAAAATTTATATCGATATTTTTATGCGGAAGTCCAAAATCTTTTGATTCGTCATAAAGATAACGGTACATCAAATACGAACTCATGCAAAAATTTTTATCTGTCATGTTAATCAATCTCCCTCACCAAATGAAGAGCCTTGCTGATAACTGTTGAGCTTACTCCTTTTGTGTACGGGAAGTAAACAATTTTCACGCCGACTTTATTAAATTTTTCTTCCATTTCTTTCCAGCTTTCAGACTGATACCAATCGTCGCCGACAAAGAGAATGTCAAATTTCAACTTTTCCCACGCCGCAAATTTATCAATTTCATTTTGAGGAATTGCCGCATCAACATACTTAATCGAGCGGACAATTTCCAGTCTGTCCTCAAAGGGAATTATTGCACGTTTATGTTTATATTTCACAAGCTCATCAACAGTAACTCCGACAATTAATTTGTCACAAAGTCCCTTAGCATTTTTCAAAAGATTTAAATGACCGATATGAAAAAGATCATAAACTCCAGTTGTATAGCCTATAGTCATCAGGATTCTCCTTTCAATCCGTCGGCAATGCTCTTGTAAATAAATTCGCTTGCCAACATTCCGTTATATTCGGGATAATTTAAGTATTTATCGTAAACTTCTTTACGTTCTTTTGCTTTATAGTCGTTGCCTTCAATAAAAATTTTTTGCATTGTTTCTGCAATAGCGTCCAAGTTTTTGCCGTCCACAAGATAAGAGGCTTTTAAAATTTCTTCGCCTAGAGCATTAAATTTTTCTCCTGAACGAGTCAAGAAAATCATCGGCTTATTTACAAATTGATATTCGGCAATAAAAGAACCGCTGTCATGAATCATTCCGTCTGAAGTTGCAAATAAACCTTGATAATAAGCACCGCTATAGACTTGAGCATTAGGCAAGTCGTTCCATTTTTGTAAATATTCTTCGTATGCTTCAGTAGAAGAAAAAAGCTTTGAACTGACAGAGGAAGAAACCAAAAGCGGATGCGGCTTATAGACAAATGAGATTTCAGGATGAGATTTTGCAAACTCGTACATGAATTGATAATTCCATTGAAAAGTTGCATATTTTACGCCGTCATTTATTGACCAATGCGGTGCGTAAATAATTTTCTTTGCATTTGGATGAGCAGTTTTCCAATCAAAATGAAAAGTTTCACCTTGCTTGAAAAAAATATCCGTTTTAGAATGTCCACTAAAAAGACCTCTAGGCAAACCGACCCTATTATTCGATGAATACACATCGAGTCCGAGTTTTGACGGCAGGAATACCTTCCAAGCTGTGTTAAATATGGCACGGTTATAAAATCCCTTGCTTCTTAAAGCTATGCCAAGTCCATATGGAATACTGGTAATTAAAGTTTTCAAAAAAATTTTATCTGTTCTAAGTGTACGAGGCATCATATTAAAATAAGGACTTAAAAAAATAAAAACATCTTGCTCCGGTACAGGTGTATTTATTTTGTCTAACGCGATAACGTTTAAATTTCTTTTCTTAAATTGTTCGATCCCATTCCAATAGTCTTCTCTAAAAAGTCTGTCTTTAGCTTTACTGATATGCAAAAAATTAAATATCGTCACTTCAAAACGTTTGTCTCTTGCGAACAAATTATACAGTTCATCGCCACACCATTCTGCGGCACCGCGTACCACAAAGCCCAATTTGATTTTATCTTTGCGACGAATTTTTTGAGCTGAAACACTAAAAATCTTTTCCGCAAAATTATTGTACTCATCTTTGTCAACAACCCATGCCAGCTTGTTTAAATATTCGTAACTCATGTCACAAAAACTTTCCAAAGGAATACAATCTTTTTTTTGAAGTTTCATTGAAAGAACGGCATTTGCAAAAGAAGTTCCTTTTATGTTCATATGTTTTATATCGCCAAAACAATCATAATTAAGATTGAGATCAAACATATCAACGCAGATAAAGTCACTTTCTTTTTCAAGTTTCTGAAGAGTTTCACGGAAAGTTTTTAAAATATTTTGATCGTAAGTTTTTCTGACAGCAGGAGAAGGCGGAAAAACTACCCCAACAGGTTTTGCATTATTGACGGTACAAAGTTTTATGTATTGCTTGAGTACTTGAGTATTTTTTTCGACGGTATCAGCTGAAATTGTTTTTGAATTATCTTCCCATTCTAATACCGATTTTGCAGAAAATGCTTTGTTAAAATTTTTCTTGATTTCGCTATAGTTCAAATCTTCTTTTTCTGTTGAAATATCTGCTCCCGAAAAAATATTTTTGAAATTTAAAAAATCTTCCGCACTGTTACAGCAGAAAGAATCAGGAGAAAGTCCGATAAGAACAAATTTAATTTTGCCCTGTCTTACGCGTTTAAAAATATTTGCGGCAATAAAAAGCCCTTGTACAAGACTTTGCCCTTTGTCGGCAAGATTTACTCCGCCCAGTGAATCATTTTTGTCGGCACTAACGCAGGGAATATAATCAAAATTCAAACCGCTTTGAATATATTCATCTCCCGTTGCAAAAAAATCTGCACCGAATTTTTCAAGGTGAGAAAAATTTGATGCCCAAGATAAAGAAATCTGCGGAGTTTTTCCAAAATCAATAATGTTATTTTCAGAAATTCCGAGAGTAATCAAAAAATTTTTTATCTTGCGAAAATCGTCAATAAAATTTGAATATCCGCTGATAAGCCAAGTAAACGTTTTATATTTTCTTGCATTAGTGTGAATTTCGGCAAAAGAAATTACTGGAATTTTTTCTGCTCCGAGTTCAAGAAATTTTCCTTGACTTTCGTCCATAAATACAGCTTTCAAATGCACGCTGTTGAAATTTAATTTTTGCAAAGTTTTTTCAAAAAATTGTTCTTCTAAAACAACCAAAACACAATCTTTTTTTTCCAAGATACAACCTCCCACTATATTTTTTAAAGTTTAAATCAAACATATTCGAATTTACAAGCCTTGTTCACAATGTAAAATCTAGTAACCTAACAATTTAATTATAATTTTTGCTTTACGAATCGTCAATAAAAAAAATTATATACACCACGGTATGGGCATTTCAGGTAGAATCAGAAAATTTGTGGAAAAAATAAATCAAATTTCTAAAAATCAAACACATTGAACAATTTATTAAACGCTCGTGAATTTCCGTCACGGGCGTTTAATAAAAATTTCGGATAGAAATGGTACACTCTGAAAAAAATAAGTAGTGACTGAAAATGCAAGAATATGTTTCCGAACTAGAAGATCCGCGTCATGCAGGTTATGTGAAACATAAATTGACAGACGTATTAACAATAGTGATGTGTGCAGTAATGTGTAAAATGACCGAATTGTGTGAAATAATGGTGTTTGCGGAGAGCAGAGCAGAATTTCTGGAA